>CAQXTN010000021.1:0-33274 GCA_948916585.1 uncultured Oscillibacter sp.
CGCCGGAGCGGACGGAGACCAGCAGGGGGTTCTCCAGGTCGCCGAACTTCTTTCCGGTGATTTCCTCCATCTTGGTGATATACTCCATGATTTCGGCCATAATGGAGTCGTTGATTTTCTGGCCGTCCTCGTAATACTGGGTGCAGGCCTCGGTGGTGATGGTGAAGCCCTGGGGGACAGGCAGGCCGATGTTGGTCATCTCGGCCAGGTTCGCGCCCTTGCCGCCCAGCAGCTCCCGCATGTTGGCGTTGCCTTCGGTGAACAGGTAGCAGTACTTTTTGCTCATTTTCATTCCTCCGTTATTTTTAGCGTTCGCTGGGCGGCGGTGCCGCCGTCCGCTTGGCAAACGTTTGCCTAAATGCCTTACCATTATAATCGTTCATTTTCTGGAAAGCAATACATAAATAGCATAAGAAATCACCGGACATTTGAAACAATCTGCCCAAAATTGATAAGAGAGGCGGCTCCCGCCGGTTTCGGGAGTGAAAAGCCAAGGCCCCCGGAGCGTCCGGGAGCCTTGCGCTGGGTTTCGTTTTTCGCTTTAGAGGGCGGATTAAAGGTCCACGGCCTTGATGGCCTGCTCCTTGATGCCGTGCTTTTCGGCGTAGCCCGTGAGGATCAGGGTCAGGGCGCCGTCGCCGGTGACGTTGCAGGCGGTGCCGAAGCTGTCCTGGAGGGCGAAGATGGCCAGCATCAGGGCGGTGCCGTCGCCGTCGAAGCCCAGGACGCCGGTGATGAGGCCCAGGGAGGCCATGACCGTGCCGCCGGGGACGCCGGGGGCGCCGATGGCGAAGATGCCCAGCAGGAGGATGAAGAGGATCATGTTGCCCACGCTGGGGAGCTCGCCGTAGAGGACCTTGGAGACGATCATGATGAAGAAGGTCTCCGTGAGGGCGGAGCCGCAGAGGTGGATGTTGGCGAACAGGGGGATGCCGAACTCCACCATGTCGGAACGGAGGCTCTTGCTCTTCCGGGCGCAGTCCAGGGCCACGGCCAGGGTGGCGGCGGAGGACATGGTGCCCACGGCGGTGAGGTAGGCGGGGCC
Organism: uncultured Oscillibacter sp.; assembly: GCA_948916585.1. Classification (GTDB taxonomy): domain Bacteria; phylum Bacillota; class Clostridia; order Oscillospirales; family Oscillospiraceae; genus Oscillibacter. The sequence goes on from CAQXTN010000021.1 coordinate 1,046, forward strand.
GTAGTGCTTCACCACCTCAATGGAGCTGCGGCCGGAGTACACCCCGGCGAAGCCGTACAGCGCGGCCATCCAGATGTAGTGGCCCGCCATGACGATGACGATGGCCAGCAGGAAGGCGGGGAACTGCTTGGTGATGGTGCCGTCATAGCTGAGGCCGCAGAAGGTCAGGGCGATGAAGAAGGGCAGAACAGGGATGACAACCTTCTTGACAACGCTCAGGACGATGTTCTGGAACTCCTGGAGAACGGCGGTGATGGTCTTGGCCTTGGTCCACACGGCGGCAAGGCCGATCAGGACGGAGAACACCAGGGCGCTCATGACGGGCATGATCTGGGGAATGTCCAGCTGGAAGGCCACGCCCGGCAGCTCCTTCAATCCCTCCATGCTGGAGGCGATGGGCAGGAAGGGCACCAGGACATAGCCCGCGATCATGGACATCAGGGTAGCCAGGACGGTGCTGGCGTAGGCCACAATGATGGCCACCACCAGCATCCGGGTGGCGTTGGAGCCCATCTTTGTGATGGACGGGGCGATGAAGCCGATGACAATGAGGGGTACGCAGAACATGATGAGCTGGTTCAGGACATACTTGAGGGTGACTACGATGGTCATGACGCTCTCAGGCAGGAACAGTCCGCAGACGATGCCCACGGCAATGCCGATCAACAGCTTTAGGGGAAGGCTCATGCCCTTTTTCTCAGTGGCCATAAAAGATTCCTCTCTTTCTGTGTTGACACACAATTTCAGTTCGCTCCGCGGTCAGGGTCTCCCTCCAGCATACGCTCGGCGGAGCCTGCGCATGCGTATGCCAGGTGGAAGCGGGAGAATTTTCAGGCCTTGGGGGGCTGGCCGGTCATGATGCGGATAATCTCCCGGTCTGTTTCCCGCATGCCCAGCCGGCCCAAACGGCCGATGTTGGCGATGGTGTTTTCCACGCCCTTGGAAACGATGCCCTCCCCTCCCCGGAACTGCTGCTCGCTGCGGTACATGTTGTACCCCAGGAGACCGGCGTCCACGGCGGCGGCGATTTTGGCGGCGCAGGAGGGCTTGGCCCCGTCGCAGATCATGCCGGAGATTGTCGCCAGGGCGTTGACCAGGGTGTGGGCGATTTCCTCAAAGCCCCCGCCGTTCAGCCAGGCGACGGCCGCTCCGGCGGCGCACCCGGCGCTGACAGCCCCGCAATAGGCGCTGAGCCGCCCGATGCCGGTTTTCATGTGGATGGTGAGAAGATCGCTGAGGGTGACGGCCCGAAGGGTCTTTTCCTCGTCCGCTCCCAGGTGCTTCGCGTACTCGATGACGGGAACCGAGGCGGTGATGCCCTGGTTTCCGCTGCCGGAGACGATGATCACCGGCATCTCGCAGCCGCTCATCCGGGCGTCGGACCCGGCGGCGGCCATGGACCGGGCGCGAATCTTGATGTCGTCGCCGTAGTGCTCCCGGAGCACCTTGCCGACGTTGGCCCCCCAGGGGTTTTTCATGCCCTCCTGGGCGATGGCGTAGTTGTAGTCAATCTGCCGCTGGACCATCTCCCGCACGTCCTCCACGTCGCAGGTGTTCACAAAGTCCACGATGGCCTCCACAGACATGCAGCCGCGGTCCGTCAGGCCCCCGGTGGCGTCCTGCGCCACCACGGTTCCGGCTTGCATCAGGGTCTCGCCGTTCTTTTCAATCAGGACAATGTTGGTGTGATAGTCCGCGATGCGCAGGCGCACGGAGTCCCCTCCGGCGGTGAGGGTGACGATGATGTCAAACACCACGTCTCCCGGCGCGGGGGCCACCCGGACCTCGTGGCTGGCCAGATAGGCTTTGATTTCCTCCTTCTGCGCGTCCGTCACCTGGGAGATGACCTCCAGAATCCTTCCCGCGTCTCCCGCCACCACGCCGGCGGCGGCGGACGCCTCGATGCCCTTCAGCCCGCCGGTGTTGGGCACCACGACGCTTTTGACGTTTTTAATAATGTTTCCGCTGGCCTCTACCAGAATCTTGTCCGGCAGGCGGCCCAGAACCTCCCGGGCCTTGGCCGCGCCGTAGGCGATGGCAATGGGCTCGGTGCAGCCCATGGCGGGCACCAGCTCCTCCCGCAGGATCTGTACAAAGTGGTGATAGCGCTGATCGGTTTTGTTCACGTTTTTCCTCCTTCCGTTTTTCTTCCTTTCCATGCTGGGGCTCCGCCTCCGAAGGCGCCGGAAGCCCCGCCGCTCTTGCACAGCGGCTTGGCCCTGCCGAAAACGGCAGCCCATCCCGGCGGGATGTTTTGACATTTTTCTAACAAAGGGCCAGAATGACCATAACATTTTTTGGAAGCCTTGTCAAGGTGCGCGCGCCACCGTTTCCCGCACCGTTTTCAAAATCGGTTACGGACTGTTCACGGACCTCTAAAGTCCTGTTGACATTTCCTTTCCCATGTCCCATAATGACAGGTAGATCAACACGGGAGGACGCGCGATGAAAACCATCCTCGGCATTGATATCGGAGGCACCACCACGAAAATTGTGGGCCTTGACCATACGGGAAGCCTCCTCTCCACCCTCCGGGTTCAGGCGGAGGACCCGGTTACCAGTCTTTACGGCGCCTTCGGAAGCTATCTGTCCGGAAACGGCCTCACCCTGACGGACGTGGAGCGGGTGGTTCTCACCGGCGTGGGGGCCTCCTATGTGGAGGGAAGTATCTACGGCCTGCCCACCTGCACGGTGGACGAGTTCTCCGCCAGCGGCACAGGGGCCCTGGCCATGAGCGGGCAGGAGCGGGCCGTGGTGGCCACCATGGGCACCGGCACCGCCTTTCTCTTCGCGGAAAAGGGCAGGGGCGTCCGGCATCTCTGCGGCAGCGGCATCGGCGGCGGCACCCTGGGGGGCCTTTGCCGGAAGCTGGTGGATATGGAGCGCTTTGGCCAGATCAAAAAGCTGGCGGAGCAGGGGGACCTGGGAAAGGTGGACCTGATGATCCGGGATATCACACCGGACCCCGCCGCCACCCTGGACCCCACGCTCACCGCCGCCAACTTCGGCAACCTCTCGGAGGACGCAGCTCCCGCCGACCTGGCCGCCGGCGCGGTGAATCTGGTGCTCCAGGCAATCGGCACCATGACGGTGCTGGCCTGCCAGTGCTGCGGCGCGGACACGGTGGTCCTCACCGGCTCCGTCACCACCCTGTCCCAGGCCAAGCCCAATTTCGAAAACTTCCAACGGCTCTACGGCATCCGCTACATCATTCCAGAGCGGGCCACCTTCGCCACGGCCATCGGAGCGGGGCTGTACAGCCTGGAGCAGAAAGCGGTGACGTGATGAACCTGGAAGCGCTGCGCCTTGCCGAAGCCTTCTTCGCCCAAAAGCCGGAGGCTCTGTCCTCCGTCCGGTCTGTTCTCCTGGGAGCGCTGGAGCGCTGGCCGGAGACGGAGATCGTCACGCAAAAATCCCAGGTGGGGCTCCGGGACCCCCGGCCCTACTGCGCCCTGACCGCGCCGGGGAAGCACGTCAAGGGCAGAGCTACGCCCGGGGCGCTGCTGTCCTTGTTCCTCCCCCGGCCCCTGGAGGCGGAGTGCCTCCTCCTGGCTGTAGAAGCCTACCCGGGCCGGTTCACCAACCATTTGATCCTCCCGGCGGACCCGGAGGACTTCCCCGAAGGGCTCTGGGACTAGATCGGCGAAGCCCGGCGCTTCCGCCGCGGAAGCAATGGAAGCGGCCCCCCGCAAAATCCGGCAAAGCGAAGCAACCTGGAAAACAAGGACTAGCTCCGGGCCTCATCGCCCGGTGGGCAGACAGGAGAACCGAGATATGAAACTCTCCCTGGTGATTATGGCGGCGGGCCTTGGGTCCCGCTACGGCGGAAACAAGCAGGTGGACGGCATCGGCCCCCACGGGGAAATCCTGATGGAGTACTCCATCTACGATGCCCTCCGGGCGGGCTTTGGCAAGGTGGTCTTTATCATCAAGCCGGAGATGCGGGAAATGATGGAGGGCCTCCGCGGCCGTCTGGCCGGCCGGACCGCCCTGGACGGCAGCCCGGTGGAGGCGGCCTATGTCTATCAGGACTTCTCCTCCATCCCCGCCTTCTACTCCATTCCAGCCGAGCGGACCCGGCCTTTCGGCACGGTCCACGCGCTCCTCTGCGCCGCGGAGGCGGTGTGGGAACCCTGCTGCGTCATCAACGCCGACGATTTTTATGGTCTGGACGCCTACCGTCAGATGGCCCAGGAGCTCCGCCGCCTTCCGGCGGAGGGCTGCGCCGCCATGGTGGGCTACCTTTTGAAAAATACCGCCAGCCTCCACGGCACCGTCACCCGGGGACTATGCACCGGGCAGCGGGGCTATCTCAAGAGCGTTCAGGAGACCCGGAACATCCAGCTCTACGCCGACGGGACACTTCGGGACACGAAGGCGGACCGCCTCCTGGACCCCAACGCCGTGGTATCCATGAACTTCTGGGGCTTCATGCCCTCCATCTTCTCCGTCCTCCGGCAGGATTTCGCGGACTTCCTCCGCGCCGCCGGGGATGACCCCAAGGCCGAGCGGCTTCTACCGGAGATGGTAGATGACCGGCTCCGGCAGGGAACTCTGAAGGTCTCCCTCCTCTCCTCCGCCGGCCAGTGGTTCGGCATGACCTACCGGGAGGACCGGGAGCTGGTGGCCCAGGCTCTGCGGCGGCTTCATAAGGACGGCGAGTACCCGGAAAATCTCTGGGCCTAAGTCCGTCATAAATGAAAGCCGCCCCGCATACACTGGGTAAAACCGGAAAGCCGGAAACATTTTGTCACCGAATTTTTAACAAATTGTTTCGACATTTTTCGAGGATTTTCGCATATAATATAAGAGTGCGGATTTCCTGCCGCGCGGGATGACATAGATGAGGAAGGGATCAGACTATGGAGGGAAAACGGGAAAAGATCCGAAAACGCCGCCTGCCCAGTGTCGCGGCGGCTCTGGCGGCGGTCACGCTGCTGCTGACCACCGGCGCGTCCGGCGGTACGGCAATCAGCTCTCCCTCGGTGGAAGCAGTGGAACCGGCACTTTATAAGGCGGTTCCCACCAGGAAAATTGGCGCGGGACCGGAAACCCGGGCGAAAGCCCTGCCGGAGGACGCCGGAGAGCCGGCGGCTCTGCCCTGTCCTTTGCCGGAGACGGAGGCGGTAGCGGATACATACTTCGATGACGCCATTTTCCTGGGGGACTCTCGGACGGAGGGGCTCGCCCTGTACGGCGGCTTGAAAACCGGGCATTTCTATACCACCGTGGGAGCTACGGTGGAGTCCGTATTTACCAAGAAGAACTTCGAAACCGAGAGCGGGGAAAAGATTCCTCTGCTAGACGCGGTGGCAGAGCAGTCCTGCGGCAAAATCTACATCATGCTGGGCATCAACGAACTGGGCTGGTCCAAGACCGAGACCTATTACAAGCAATACGCCAAGCTCATCGACCGGGTTCGAGAGGACCATCCGGAGGCAAAGATCGTCCTCCAGTCCATCCCCCCTGTCAGTGCCAAGCAGGAGGCGAAAAAAACCTATGTCAACAACGCCCGCATCTCCGACTATAACACCGTCATCCGGACTTTGGCGGAGGAGAAAGCGTGCTATTTCCTGGATGTGGCGGCCTGCCTTACCGACGGCGGCGGCTTCCTGCCCAAGGATTTGAACTTTGACGGCATCCACCTGAATCCCGCCGGGTGCAAGGTCTGGCTGAACTACCTGCGGACCCACAGTCTGGAGGAGGAGGCCATTGCCGCCGGGAAAGCGGGCTGAGGCGGCGCTTTGAACGCGTAGAATAAACAGGCAGAGACGACTGGTCTCTGCCTGTTTCCTTTCGCCACGCCTTTTACACCACAGCCTTCGCCCGGCTCCGCAGGCGCTCGCATGCGGGACGCTCCGCCGCAGCCCGGCGAGGAAGCTCCGGCGGGCACTCCGCCGACTGCTCCGCCAGACGCTCCCGGGCCACCGCCAGCATCAGCTTGATGCGGTTTTCCTGGTTCACCCGGGTGGCGCTGGGGTCGTAGTCGATGGGGGTGATGTTGGCCTGGGGATAGAGCTCCCGAATTTTGTTGATCATGCCCTTGCCGCAGATGTGATTGGGCAGACAGCCAAAGGGCTGTGCGCAGACGATGTTCTCATATCCCGCCCGGACCAGCTCGATCATCTCCGCCGTGAGAAGCCAGCCCTCGCCCATCTTGTCCCCCGTGCTGATGACCCCGTCCGTCAGCTTGATGAGCTCCCGGAAGGGCAGGGGCGCGTGGTAGCCGTTGTCCTTCAAAACCTTGATGACCACGCTCTCCATGCCCTCAATGTATTTCAGCACCAGGTCGGACACGTGCTTTTCCAGGAAGGTGCCGCCGTAGAGCCGGGCGGTCTCCGAGGGGTTGTAGGCGCAGTACTGCACAAAGCCCATCAGCCCCGGCAGGTTCACCTCGCAGTCCTGGGAGGCCAGGAACCGCTCCAGGTCGTTGTTTCCCAAGGGGGAGTACTTGACGTAAATCTCACCGACTACGCCCACCTTCACCTTGGGCACCCGGTGGACAGGGATGGCGGCAAACTCCCGGGCGATGACGGGCATGGCCCCCTTCATCTCCCGGTTGGTCCAGCCCTTGTTCTCATGAATCCAGCCGCAGATGGTATCCAGCCACTTTTCCTGCAAGCGGGCCGCGTCGCCCCGGCGGACCTCGTAGGGCTCCGTCTGGGCCCGGAGGGCCACCAGCAGGTCGCCGTAGTAGATGACGGCCAGGAGCCTGCGCAGGAAGGGAAGGGTCATGGGAAAGCCGGAGTCCTTCTCCAGGCCGGAGAAGTTCAGGCTCACCACCGGAACCTGGGGATAGCCCGCCTTCACCAGGGCCTTGCGCAGCAGGTGAATATAGTTGGAGGCCCGGCAGCCGCCGCCGGTCTGGGTGATGATGAGGGCGGTGTGGTCCAAGTCGTACTTCCCGGAGGCCAGCGCGTCCAGAAATTGGCCGATGACCAGCAGGGCGGGGTAGCAGGTGTCGTTATGTACGTACTTCAGGCCCAGCTCGCTGACCTGGCTTCCGCAGTTCTCCAGCAGCTCGCAGGTGTAGCCAGCCTGCTCCATGACGGCCGCCAGGATGCGGAACTGCACCGGGGCCATGTTGGGGATGAGGATTTTGTGGGTTTTCTTCATCTCCGGCGTAAATTTGGGATAGTTCAAGGCTTCCATCGTGGTCTCACTCCTTTTCATCCAATTCATCCAAAGCGGCGAAGAGGCTCCGTAACCGGATGCGCACCGCGCCCAGGTTGGTGATTTCGTCAATTTTCAGCTCTGTGTACAGCTTGCCCCCACCTTGTAAAATGGCCTGGGTCTCGTCGGTGGTAATGGAGTCCACGCCGCAGCCAAAGCTGACCAGCTGCACCAGATCGCAGTCTTGGTGTTCGCAGCAGTACCGGGCGGCGGCGTAGAGCCGGGAGTGGTAGGTCCACTGGTTCAGCACCGTGGTGGGGAATTTGTCCACCAGGCCGGAAACGGAATCCTCCGTCACCACCGCCGCGCCGAACCGGGTAATGAGGGTGTCAATGCCGTGGTTGACCTCCGGGTCCACGTGGTAGGGCCGACCCGCCAGGACGATGACGCGCCGCCCCTCCGCCCGGGCCTGTTCCATCATCCGGGCCCCCTCCCGGCGGACCTGGGCCATGTGGTGGGCGTACTCGGCGTAGGCCGCGTCCCCGGCCGCCCGGATCTCGGACCTCGAAATGCCGGGGAAATACCGCTGGAGGATGTTGTAGATTTTTTTGGTGAAGTCCTTGGGCCGGTGGAGACCCACGTAGTTGTAAATGAATTTGGTATCCTTGATTTCGGGGCAGTTCCCGGCGATGACCTCCGGGTAGTAGGCCACCACGGGGCAGTTGTAGTGGTTGTCCCCCAGGCCCTCGTCCAGGTTGTAGGTCATGCAGGGATAAAAAACGGCGTCCAGGCCCAGCTTGGAGAGGAACTGGATGTGCCCGTGGGCCAGCTTGGCCGGGAAACAGGCGGTGTCGCTGGGAATGGTGGCCTGGCCCTTGAGGTAGAGGTCCCGGCTGGAAAGGGGGCTATGGTACACGGCGAAGCCCAGCTTGGTGAAGAAGGTGTGCCAGAAGGGCAGCAGTTCCCACATGTTCAGGCACAGGGGAATGCCGATTTTCCCCCGCCGCCCCGAGACGGGCTTATAGCTCAAGATCAGCTTCCGTTTGTAAGCGTACAGGTTCCGCTCCTCGCCGCCGGCCCTGCCGGTGACGGGGCGGTCACAGCGGTTGCCGCTGATGAAGGTCTCCCCTCCCGCGAAGGTGTTGACAGTGAGCTGGCAGTTGTTGCCGCAGAGGCCGCAGACCCGGCTCTCCGTCTCCTGGGTGAAATTCGCCAAGGCCTCCCGGCTCAAAAGGGCGCTGACCTGACCGGGAGCGGCCTTGCTCCGGCCGTAAAGAGCCGCGCCAAAGGCCCCCATAAGCCCGGCGATGTCCGGGCGGATAACCTCCACCCCCATCTCCTTCTCAAAGGCTCGGAGGACGGCCTCGTTATAAAAGGTGCCTCCCTGGACCACCACGTTCCTGCCCAGCTCCTCGGGGCTGGCGGCCCGGATGACCTTATAAATGGCGTTTTTCACCACGGAGATGGACAGGCCCGCCGAGATGTTCTCGACGCTGGCCCCGTCCTTCTGGGCCTGCTTCACGCTGGAGTTCATAAAGACGGTGCAGCGGCTCCCCAGGTCCACGGGCCGGTCCGCGAAGAGACCCAGCTTTGAGAAATCCCTCACGTCATGGCCCAGGGCCTGGGCGAAGGTCTGGAGAAAGCTGCCGCAGCCGGAGGAACAGGCTTCATTTAAAAAGATGTTGCTGATGGCTCCGTCCTCGATTTTAAAGCACTTCATGTCCTGCCCGCCGATGTCGATGATAAAATCCACATTGGGCAGGAAGTGCCTCGCGGCGGTGAAATGGGCCACGGTCTCCACCACGCCGTAGTCGGCGTGGAAGGCGTTTTTCGCCAGGTCCTCGCCATAGCCGGTGGTGGTGACGGAGGCCACATGAAGGGCCGGGTGTTCGTCGTAGAGCCGCTGGAGCACCCCCCGGATCAGGGGAACGGGGTTACCCAGATTGGGCCGATAGTCCGTGAACAGCAGCCGTGCCTCCTGGTCGATGACCGCCACCTTGACGGTGGTGGACCCGGAGTCGATACCGATGTGAACCGGAGCGGCGTAGTCCGGGTCGAAGGGGGCCCGGGCAACCTTCGCCCTGGCGTGGCGGGCCTGAAAGGTCTCGTATTCCTCCCGGGTCTCGAACAGCGGCGGCTGGCTCCGGTAGGTCTCGGAAGCCCCACGCTCCCGGAGGCGGTCCGCCAGCGCGTTTAAATCGAAGCTCTGGTCGGCGTAGAACGCCGCCCCCAGAGCCACAAACAGCAGGCTGTTCTCCGGGCAGGTCCCGGCGACGCCTAACGTTTTGTCAAAGCTCCCCCGGAGGCACTTGGAAAAGGTCAGCGGCCCGCCGAGATACAGGACGTTTCCCTTGATGGGCCGCCCCTGGGCCAGGCCCGCGATGGTTTGGTTTACCACCGCCTGATAGATGCTGGCGGCAATGTCCGTGGCCTTTGCCCCCTGGTTGATGAGAGGCTGCACGTCACTTTTGGCGAAAACACCGCAGCGGGAGGCAATGGTGTAGGTTTTCTCCGCCGTCTGGGCGGCGGCGTCCATCTCATCGGCGGTCATTTTCAGGAGGGCCGCCATCTGGTCGATGAAAGCCCCGGTGCCCCCGGCACAGGACCCGTTCATGCGAACCTCCATGCCGCCGGTGAGGAAGAGGATTTTCGCGTCCTCGCCTCCCAGCTCTATCACCACGTCGGTGCCTGGAACCAGACGCCCCGCGGCCACTCTCGTGGCAAACACCTCCTGGACGAAGGGCACGCCCACACCCTCCGCCATGCCCATTCCGGCAGAGCCGGAGATGGCCAGCTCAGCCCTCCCGGACGGGACATACTGCCCGGCCACCCGGCGCAGCAGCTCCTCTGCCTTCTCCAGGATATGGCTGAAGTGCCGCTCGTAGGTGCTGTATACGATGTTGTCCGCGTCATCCAGCGCCACGCATTTGATGGTGGTGGACCCCACGTCAAGACCGATCTTCAAGCCCCGTTCCTCCTTTGCGCAAACGATTACCTCCCGTCATTCCGGCAGGAATCACAAGATATCATATCCATGGTATCATACACGCTTTCGACGAATTTTTCAATCGGCAATCCCTTGAAAAACTGTAAAGAACCTGTTAAAAATGGCCTGTCCAGCCGGGCTTGCGGTTTCCCTGGGGACGTGCTATACTCATCTTATTCCACTTGGAAGCGAGGCATGACCATGAAAACCGTTCTTCTCCACTGCTGCTGCGCCCCCTGCTCCATGAGCTGCGTTGACCCCCTCCGGGCCGAGGGCATTGAACCGACGGCTTTTTGGTACAACCCCAACATTCACCCCTGGAAGGAGTACCAGGCCCGGCGGGACTGTTTGCTGGAGTACGCCCCCACCATCGGCCTGGAGGCGCGGGTCCAGGAGGATTACGGCCTCCGGAACTTCGTCTGCCGCGTGGCGGGGGACATTGACCACCGCTGCGCCTACTGCTACGAGCACCGGATTGAGGGGACGGCGAAGTACGCGGCGGAGCACGGCTTCGCCGCCTTCACCACCACGCTGCTGGCCAGCCTCTACCAGGACCATGAGGGCATCGTCCGGGCGGCGGAGCGGTACGCGGAGCGGTACGGCGTGGAATTTTTGTACCGGGACTTCCGGCCCAACTTCCGGGAGGGGAACCGGCGGGCCCGGGAGCTGGGGTTCTACATGCAGAAGTACTGCGGCTGTGTCTTTTCGGAGCAGGAGCGATATCAAAAGCAGATTGACCGGGATAGGGCAAAATTCGCGCAAACATGAAAACGCGGGAGCGTCACTGCTCCCGCGTTTCTTTTATTTCCAGCGATTTTTCCACCAGCGCCCGCAGGACCTCACCAGCCTGCCGCTCCGTTTCCGGTTCCTCCCGCTTCATGTAGCGGCGGCGGCGGTGAAACTCTCCCCTCGCCCAGCCCAGAAGGTCGATGATGATTTGACGGGGCTTTTCCGCGCTTTGCAGCTCCGCCGACGCCGCCACAGCCCAGGCGCACATGCGGTCCTCAAGAGCGCGGTAATCCTGCCAGGCCATATGGTCCAGGCTTTCTTGATTGAGACGCATTTTTTCACCTCCCAATGATTATCTTTACTTTACTCTGTAATACGCTCCAGGGATACCTCAGAAATATATACCAGATTTCTATATGAGAAATTTCTGCGTTATTTTTTTGAGGTATGGCAGTTATATAATGTTCATTGGGGTGAGAAGATGAAATTTGAATTGCGACAGTTTCCCGCTAAGGAAGAATCTATTTATAAAACCCTCTACATCAAGCGCAGCCTCGCCGATCACATAGAGGAAATTGCCTCGGAAAATAACACCAGCTTCAACAATGTGGTGATTTCCATGATTGAAAGCTGCTTAAAAGAGGACTAAAAAAGACCGCCCCGACGGGCGGTCCTTTCTCATTCAGTTCCTCAAACTATGCAGCGGCGCGGGGATCCGCCCGCCCCGGGCGATGAACCCGGCGGAGGATTCCCGGTGGACCGGCATCACCGGAGCGCTGCCCAGGAGGCCGCCCATCTCAATGGTGCCCCCCACGTCCTTCCCCGGGGCGGGGAGGATGCGCACGGCGGTGGTTTTGTTGTTCACCATTCCGATGGCCGCCTCGTCGGCGATGATCGCCGCGATGGTCTCCGCCGGGGTGTCCCCGGGAACGGCAATCATGTCCAGTCCCACGGAGCACACACAGGTCATGGCTTCCAGCTTATCCAGGCACAGTGTTCCGGCCCGGGCGGCGGCAATCATGCCCTCGTCCTCGCTGACGGGAATGAAGGCCCCGGAGAGACCTCCCACGCTGGAAGAGGCCATGACGCCGCCCTTTTTCACCGCGTCGTTCAGCATGGCCAGGGCCGCCGTGGTGCCGTGGGTGCCGCAGACCTCCAGGCCCAGCTCCTCCAGAATCCGGGCCACGCTGTCTCCGATGGCGGGGGTGGGGGCCAGGCTCAAATCCACGATTCCGAACGGCGTGTCCAGCCTCCGGCTGGCCTCCTGGGCCACCAGCTGGCCCATGCGGGTCACCCGGAAGGCGGTTTTCTTGATGGTCTCCGCCACAACGTCCAGGGACTGACCCTTTACGGCCTGGAGGGCGTGGTAAACAACGCCGGGACCGGAGACGCCTACGTTGATGACCTTTTCCGCCTCTCCCACGCCGTGGAAGGCCCCGGCCATGAAGGGGTTGTCCTCCACGGCGTTGCAGAACACCACCAGCTTTGCGCAACCCAGGCCGTCCCGGTCCGCCGTGCGGGCGGCGGTATCCTTGACAATTCGGCCCATAAGGGCCACGGCGTCCATGTTGATGCCCGCCCGGGTGGAGCCCACGTTGACGGAGGAGCAGACCAGCTCCGTCCGGGCCAGGGCCTCGGGAATGGAGCGGATGAGGCGCTCGTCCGCCTGGGTCATGCCCTTCTGGACCAGGGCGGAATAGCCCCCGATGAAGTTCACGCCGCAGCTCTGGGCCGCCCGGTCCAGGGTCAGGGCGAAGGGGACGTAATCCTCCGTCTCGCTGGCCCCGGCCACCAGGGCCATGGGGGTGACGGAAACGCGCTTGTTCACGATGGGGATGCCGAACTCGTCCTCGATATCCTGGCCGGTTTTCACCAATCGCTCGGCGCAGCGGCAGATCTTCTCATAGACCTTTTCGCAGGCCCGCTTGGGGTCCGGGTCGCAGCAGGAGAGCAGGGAGATGCCCATGGTGATGGTGCGGATGTCCAGGTGCTGCTGGTCGATCATCTCAATGGTGGAGAGAATTTCCTTCTGATTCAGCATGGGGTTCCCTCCTTAAATGCTGTGCATGGCGTTGAAGATTTCCTCCCGCTGGATGCGGATGGAGAGGCCCAGCTCCGTCCCCAGGTCGTTCAGACCCTTCCCCAGCTCGCCGAAGCTGGCGGTGGACTGGCTGACATCCACGGCCATGACCATGGTGAAGGCCCCCTGGAGAATGGTCTGGGAGATGTCCAGAATGTTGACGTTGTAGTTTGCCAGGCGGTTGCAGACGGCGGCGATGATGCCCACCCGGTCCTGCCCCAGGACGGTGACGATGGCGTTCATGGTTGCTCCTCCTTTATTTTAAAAACGGCCTCCGGCGAGGGGAAACGGATTCCCCCCGCCGGACGCGAAGTTACAGCTCGTCAAAGAACTTGTCGTGAATGGCCCGGACCGCCCGGTTCACGTCCGTCTCGTCCAGGAGAACGGAAACGCGAATCTCGGAGGTGTTGATCATCTGGATGTTGATTCCCGCCTCATAGAGGGCCTCGAACATTTTGGCGGCCACGCCGCAGTTGCTCATCAGGCCCACGCCTACGATGGAAACCTTTCCGATCTGGTCGTCCGCCTCGATGTGGTCAAAGCGCAGGGCCTCCTTGTGCTCGTTCAAGATGCCCTCCACCTCCTGCTGGTCCTTCCGGTGGATGGTAAAGGTGATATCCTTCGTGTCCTCCCGGCCAATGGATTGGAGAATCACGTCCACATTGATGTTATGCTTGCTCAATAGGTCGAATACCTGGAAGGCGACGCCGGGGTTATGCTGGAGGCCCACCAGGGCCACCCGGGCAATGCTGGTATCCTTGGCGACGCCGGCAATGTTGGTCTTTTCCACTTTTGTAACCTCCTTGACTTTCGTGCCGGGCTTCCGCTCCAGGCTGGAAAGCACTTCCAAATTCACTCTGAACTTTTTCGCCAGCTCCACGCTGCGGTTGTGGAGCACCTGGGCCCCTTGAGACGCCAGCTCCAGCATCTCGTCATAAGTAATCTCCTCCAGCTTCCGGGCTGTGGAGACAATGCGGGGGTCCGCCGTATACACGCCGTCTACATCGGTGTAAATCTGACACAGGTCCGCCCGGAAAGCCGCCGCCAGGGCCACGGCACTGGTATCAGAGCCTCCCCGGCCCAGGGTGGTGACGTCGCCGTTGCGGTCCACTCCCTGGAAGCCCGTGACGATAACGATACGGCGCTGATCCAGCTCCGCCTGGATGCGCTCGGAGTCAATGCGCTTAATGCGGGCGTCGGCGTGGACGGTGGTGGACTGGATGCCCACCTGCCAGGCCGCCAGGGACACGCAGGGCAGGCCCATAGCCTCCAGGGCCATGGCACAGAGGGAGACTGAAATCTGCTCGCCTGTGGAGAGCAGCATATCCAGCTCCCGCTTGGAGGCATTGGGGTTAATTTCCTTTGCCTTTTCAATCAGGTCGTCGGTAGTGTCCCCCTGGGCGGACAGGACCACGATCACGTCGCTGCCCTTTACGTAAGTCTCCGCAATGATTCGGGCGACATTTTGGATGCGCTGGGCGTCCCTCACGGAGCTGCCGCCGAATTTCTGTACAATCAAACTCATGAATCTATCTTCCTTTTCCGCTTGAAATCAGGTTGGACGGGGAAGGCCGCTCTCCCCCGCTCTATCCTATGCGGGAACGGCGCGCCCCGTCAGCCCTCCAATACCCGCATACAGGCCAGCACATGCAAGGACCGGGACTGCTGCGCCGCGTCCCCTCCGCTGAGTGGCTCCGTCAAAAAGGCGGTCTCGCCGTCCTCGCTGAGGACCTCCACCTGGCCGAAGGCCCTGGCCGCGTCGGTGAGGCTGCCCTCAATGCGGAAGTAATGCCGGGTTTTCAGCACCGTGGGCTCCCGGAAGCCCGCCTCATCCGCCGACCAGCCAATCTCCTCCCGCTTGGGGCTCTGCTGAAGGCATTCCATCACGTCCGCAACACAGGCGGAGGCGGTGGGCAGCTCCCCGGCCCCCTTGCCGTAGAACATCACTTCCCCGGTGGCGTTGCCCCGGACCATCACGGCGTTGAACACGTCCTCCACATTGGCCAGGGGATTGTCCTCGGGAATCAGGTGGGGGGCCACATAGGCCGTCCGCTCACCGCCGGGGAGGCGCACCGCCCGGCCCAAAAGCTTAATCCGATAGCCCGCCCGCTGGGCGATTTTCACGTCTCGGAGGCTCAGCTTCGTAATCCCCTCCATAGGCACCCGCTCCGGGTGAATTTGGCTTCCAAAGGCCAAGTCCCCCAGGATGCAGATTTTCCGCCCCGCGTCGATGCCCTCCACGTCGGAGGTGGGGTCCGCCTCGGCATAGCCCTTGGCCTGGGCCTCCCGGAGGGCGTCGGAGAAAAAGGCCCCGGTGCGGACCATCCGGGTGAGGATGTAGTTGGTGGTTCCGTTCAGGATGCCATACACCTCGTCGATGCGGTTGGCCGCCATACACTGGGTCAGGGGGTGAAGCACCGGGATGCCGCCGCCCACGCTGGCCTCAAAGAGGTAGCTGACATTCTTCCGCTTCGCCAGGGCCAGCAGCTCGCAGCCCCGCTCCGCCACCAGCTGCTTGTTGGCGGTGACCACGTGCTTCCCGGCGGACAGGGCCCGCTTTGTATACTCGTAAGCCGCCTCTACCCCGCCTATGGTCTCCACCACCACGCGGATATCGTCGTCCTCCTCAATCCTTTTGAAGTCGTCGGTCATCAGCTGGCGGTAGGGTCCGTCCTTGAAATGCCGGACTAACACGCTTTTTACCTGTAAGGCTTCCCCCAGCTTCCGCTCGATCTGCCGGGCGTTTTCCGCCACCACCCTGGCAACGCCGGTGCCCACGGTGCCAAGGCCCAGAATCGCAATTTGTATCATTCCGTAAACCTCTCTCTTTATCCAGCTAAAATCTCAAATTTCAGCACGCCCTCCAGGGCGGCCACGTCTCCCATCAGCTGCTCCAGGGACTCCGAAAGGCCGCTGGTCTCGGCGGAAATGGTCACCGCCGCGCAGCCGTTGGTGGGGATGCTTTGATTGATGGTCAGAATATTGGCTCCGGAGGCGGCGAACACCGCCAGCACGCCGGAAAGCACCCCCGCCACGTCCTTGAGCATGGCGTAGAAGGTGATGATATGCTCCGCTTTCATGTCGTTGAAGGGCTGAACGGAGTCCTTGTATTTATAGAAGGCGCTGCGGCTGATCCCCGCCAGCTTGGTGGCGGCCCCCACGGTGTCCGCCTCGCCGGTCTGCATCATCCGCTTGGCCTCCGCCACCTTGACGAAGATTTCCGGCAGCGCGTCCGCCGCCACAATGTAGTATTTAATCGCCTTTGCCATAGCGCCCTCCCTATGCGCCGCCTCTCCGACGGACGCTCAGTCCGTCCATTGCGGTCATTTGTCCTTCCCGCATGGTAACACATTTTGGGACTCTTCGCAACTGTCGGAATCGGGGAAACTGGCCGGAAAATCTCCCTCTCCGGTGGGCAAAATGCCGGAGAACCGGGAGCCACCCTGCCACCGCGGAGAGAATATTCATCCTAATATTCATATTACATCCATCATCTGACTGAAAAATGCACAAAGTCGCCGGGACTTCCCGGATTTTTTCGGCAATTCTGGAGAAATACGCCAAATAAATATGCACAGGATCTGAAAAAGCATTGACAGATGCGCCGGTCCGTGCTAAGGTAGCCACAGTTCTGGGGGAAGAATGTCTCCCGAACCCAACGCCCGGTCCGTCGGGCAAAGACTTTTGGATGAAAAGGATGATTGTATCATGAAGAAGCTTATGACTCTGTTTTTGGCCCTGGCCATGGTCCTGAGCCTGGCCGCCTGCGGCGGCGGAGACAAGCCCGCCGGCGACGCCGGGGATTCCGCCCCCGCCGACACCTCCGCTCCTGCCGACTCCTCCGCCCCCGCCGATTCCGGCTCCAACGCCCCCGCCTTCACCACCGTGGAAGAGGGCAAGCTCCACATGTCCACCAACGCCGCCTTCCCTCCCTATGAGATGACCACCGACGCCGGCGGCTTCGAGGGCATCGACGTGGAAGTGGCCCAGGCCATCGCCGACAAGCTGGGCCTGGAGCTGGTGGTGGACGACATGGGCTTTGACGCGGCCCTGACCGCCGTCCAGACCGGACAGAGCGACATCGCCATGGCGGGCATCACCGTCACCGAGGACCGCCAGCAGGTTATGGACTTCTCCGACAGCTACGCCACCGGCATCCAGGTGGTCATCGTCAAGGAGGACTCCCCCATCGCCACCGTGGCCGACCTGTCCAATGCCCAGATGATCGGCTGCCAGAAGGCCACCACCGGCTATATCTACTGCTCCGACACCCCGGAAAACGGCGGCTATGGCGAAGATCATGTCACCGCCTATGAGACCGGTGCCCTGGCCGTCATGGCCCTGGTGAACGGCCAGGTGGACGCGGTGGTCATTGACAACGAGCCCGCCAAGAGCTTTGTGGCCTCCAATGACGGCCTGAAAATCCTGGACACCGAGTTTGCCGTGGAGGACTACGCCATCGGCCTTGCCAAGGGAAACACCGCCCTGCTGGAGGCTGTCAACGCCGCCATGGCGGAGCTGAAAGCCGACGGTACCTTCCAGGGCATCGTGGATAAGTATATCACCGCCGAATAAACGCGCCGAGAAGGGGCGGCCTTCCGGGCCGCCCTTTTTCCTGCGCAACGAGAAAGGAGCCCCGCCATGAAACCTTCGCTCGCGCAGCGGTTCGTCACGGCCTTCTTGGAAGGCGGCCGCTGGAAGCTTTACCTCCAGGGACTGGGAACCACCCTGGAGCTGACCGTTGTGGCCCTGATTTTCGGCGTACTGCTGGGATTGGTGGTGGCGGTGGTCCGCTCCGCCCACGACCAGCAGCGCATCGGCCGGAAGAATCCCGTGCTGGGCATTTTAAACGTCCTCTGCCAGATTTACACCACCGTCATCCGGGGCACGCCCATGCTGGTGCAGCTTTTCATCTGGACCTTTGTCATCTTCCCCACCCAGCGCAACAAGATTCTGGTGGCCTTCATTGGCCTGGGAGTCAACTCCGGAGCCTATGTGGCGGAAATCATCCGAGGCGGGCTGATGAGCGTGGACGCGGGCCAGTCCGAGGCGGGCCGCTCCCTGGGCCTTGGGTACTTTGACACCATGCGCTTCATCGTCATTCCCCAAGCCTTCAAGAACATCCTGCCGTCTCTTGGCAACGAGTTTATCACCTTGTTCAAGGACACCTCCCTGGCCCAGGCCATCGGCGGCATGGAAATGCTGTACTACGCCAGCACCATCGGCGGGCGGACCTTTGACTATATGCCGCCCCTGCTGGGCATCGCCGCCATGTACTTAGCCATTGTCATCATCTTCACCTGGCTCCAGGGAAAACTGGAAAGGAGGCTGCGGGAAAGTGATCGACGTTAAGAACCTCTCCAAGTCCTTCGGGGACCACCTGGTGCTGGACGACATTTCCCAGCACATCTACCCCGGCGAGAAAGTGGTTGTGATCGGGCCCTCCGGCTCCGGCAAGTCCACCTTCCTGCGGTGTTTGAACCTGCTGGAAACGCCCAGCGCGGGAACCATCTCCTTCCAGGGCACCATCATTACGGACCCCAAGGTGAAGATCGACCAGGTGCGCCAGCAGATGGGCATGGTGTTCCAGCACTTCAACCTGTTCCCCAACATGACCATTCGGAAGAACATCACCCTGGCCCCGGTGCGGACGGGATTGATGAAGCAGGAGGAGGCCGACGAGCTGGCGGGAAGCCTTTTGCAGCGGGTGGATTTGACGGACAAGGCCGACGCCTATCCCAGCCAGCTCTCCGGCGGGCAGAAGCAGCGGGTGGCCATCGTCCGGGCCCTGGCCATGAAGCCCCAGCTGATGCTGTTCGACGAGCCCACCTCCGCCCTGGACCCGGAGATGGTGGGCGAGGTGCTGGACGTGATGAAGGAGCTGGCCCGGGACGGCATGACCATGGTGGTGGTGACCCACGAGATGGGCTTTGCCCGGGAGGTGGGCAGCCGGGTGCTGTTCATGGCCGGCGGGAAGGTGCTGGAGGAAGCGCCTCCGGCGGAGCTCTTTGGGAATCCCAAGCATCCCAGATTGAAGGATTTTCTCAGCAAGGTGCTGTAAACGGAAAACGAAAGCCCTCCGGCGCATTTGCCGGAGGGCTTGTCTCTTATTTCGTTCCGAAAATCCGGTCTCCCGCGTCCCCCAGGCCAGGGACAATGTAGCCGCTCTCGTTCAGCTTTTCATCCACCGCGCCGCAGTAGATGTCCACGTCCGGGTGGCTCTTCTGGATGCGGGCGATGCCCTCCGGCGCGGCCAGGAGGACCATCAGCTTGATGGTGGTGCAGCCGTATTCCTTCATGAAGCCGATAGCCGCCTCGGCGCTGCCGCCGGTTGCAAGCATGGGGTCCACAATGAGCACGTCCCGCTCCGCCACGTCCTTGGGCATCTTGCAGAAGTACTTCACCGGCTCCAGGGTCTCCTCATTCCGGTAGAGGCCGATGTGGCCCACCCGGGCGGAGGGCACCATGCGCAAAACGCCGTCCACCAGCCCCAGGCCCGCCCGGAGGATGGGCACCACGGCGAACTTTTTCCCCTTGAGCATGGGGGCGGTGGTCTTGCAGATGGGGGTTTCCACCTCGCAGGTGGTCAGGGGCAGATCCCGGGTGGCCTCGTAGGTAATCAGCATGCCAATCTCGGAAACCAGCTCCCGGAAATCCTTGACGCTGGTGTTCTTGTCCCGGAGAATCGTCAGCTTGTGGGCAACCAGGGGGTGGTCCATGACGTGTACTTTTCCGTTCATAAAAACGCTCCTTCTATTTGAAATTTCCAAAGCCAAGCATATTCAGCCGCCCCGCTTCTCCCGCCGCAGCCTCTCGGCCTGGGGAGGCCGCAGGTACACCGGAGCCAGCTCCTGGGCCGTCACCAGTCCGCCCGCCCGGGCGATATCCTCCGCCTCCAGGGCAACGCTCACGGCGTTTTCCTTCACCAGATGGGCCGGGGCCAGGCGGCAGGGGACGCCCGCCGCCGTTAAGAAGTCATAGGTCATCCGGCCTCCGTCTCCCAGGACGGTCTTGGGCCTGGGGTCGCTTCGCAGCTCCTCCGCCAGCTCCGCCAGGGCGATGGCCCGGTCCTCCGTCAACCGGGTGAGGCGTCCGTCCTTTGCCTCGAAGAGGGCGTTGTAGACCTGCTGCCGCCGGGCGTCCATGGCGCAGACGGCGAGCCCGTCCAAAAACGCCACATTCCTGGCCAGGGCCGCCAGGGTGGACACCGCCGCGCAGGGCTTGTCCGCCGCCCAGGCCAGTCCCTTAGCGGCGGAAACGCCGATGCGGACGCCGGTAAAGGACCCCGGCCCCGCCGAGACGGCAATAACGTCCAGGTCCGCCGCCGTCATATCCGTATTGCGCAAAAGCAGCTCCACCAGGGGCATCAGGGTCCGGCTGTGGGTCAGCCCCGTGTCCTGATAGGCGGAGGCCAGCACCTTCCCCTCCTCGGTGACGGCGGCGGAGACGGCCTTGGCGGCGGTCTCCAGAGCCAAAATTCTCATACCGGCCCCACTCCTTCCATGGCAATGACCCGCCAGTTTTCCTCTTCCGGGCAGCGGGCAAAGGAGACGGTTACCGCGTCCTCCGGCAGGGCCTCCTCCACCTGTTCGCTCCACTCCACGGCGCACACGCCCCCCCGGTCCAGGTAATCCTCCCAGCCGATGTCAAAGAGGTCCCCCGCGTCTTCCAGGCGGTACATGTCGAAGTGGAACAGGGGCAGCCCCCCGCCCTCGTATTCGTTGACAATGGTAAAGGTGGGGCTGGTCACCCGGCCCTCATAGCCCAGCCCCCGGGCAAGGCCCCGGGTAAAGGCCGTCTTTCCCATCCCCAGATCTCCCCGGTAGGCCACCACGGCCCCGGGGGCCAGGACGGCGGCCAGGCGGCGGCCCAGGGCCTCGGTCTCCGCCTCGCTGTGGGAAACGTAGTCCACAGGCGGGCCTCCTTTCTTGTAAGGTCGATTCAGTATACCACAAATTAAATAAAGTGTAAAAAGAAATTTTCCGGCGTTTACAGGTTTTTTCATGTGTGGTAGAATATGTTGTTGCAGTACAAGACCAGATTTCAAGGAGCGTATCATGCTGAACCGATTGAAAGACACCCTGGCAGACTTCATCCAGCAGGCCGACCTGGTGCTGCTGGGCCTTTGCAGCACCGCCACTTTGTACGGCATTGTTCTGGTATTCAGCGCCACCCGGTACCTGGACCCCTCCAAGGGACTGCGGCGGATGATCACCCAGTGCGCGGCCCTGGGCCTGGGGGTCTGTGTCTATATTTTTTTCTCCATGCTGGACCTGGAGTCCATCACCCGGAAGTGGAAATGGATTTTGGCTTTCAACGTGGGCTTCATCCTCCTGCTGCGGACGCCCTTCGGCGTGGCGGGGGGCACCGGCAACCGGGCCTGGCTGAAATTCCCCCTGATCCCCTTTCAGATCGGCCCGGCGGAGGTGGTGAAGATCACCTTCGTCCTGCTGCTGGCCAAGCAGATTGAGTGGCTGTGGGAGGAGAAGGAGGACCTGAAATCCTTCTCCTCCGCCTTCTTCGTGGCCGCCCACGCCTTCGGCCTCTGCGGGCTGTACTTCGTGGTCTCCCACGACATGGGCAACGGTCTTGTATTTATCTTTATCTTCCTCTGCATGGCCTTTGTGGCGGGGTTTGCCCTGCGGTGGTTTTTTCTGCTGTTTGCCGGAATCGGCGGGGCTGTCGCCGCCGTGCTGCTGCTGGACCTGGTGCCGAAAAACATGACGTATATGCTGAAGCGCTTTATCGTTCTTTTTGACCACAGCTTCGACCCCCAGGGGACCGGCTGGCAGCAAACCCGGAGCTTGCTGGCCATCGGCTCCGGCGGGCTCTGGGGCCAGGGCTATCTGAACGGCAGCCAGACCCAGAGCGGCAGCACCTCCCTTCCCGCCAAGCAAACGGACCTCATTTTCTCCGTGGCGGGGGAGGAGCTGGGCCTCTTCGGCTGCCTCGCCATCATGCTGCTGCTGCTGGCTATCATTCTCCGCATCCTGCTGGTGGCCCGGAAGGCCCGGACCCCCTTCTACCGCTATGTCTGCGTGGGCATGGCCTCCATCCTGATTTTCCAGACCGTCATCAACATCGGCATGTGCCTCTTCGTTATGCCCACCATCGGCATTACTCTGCCCTTTTTCAGCTATGGGGGGTCCTCCGTCCTGACGTTGTATATGGCCATGGGGGTGGTGTCGGGCATCAAAAAGCGCTCGCCGGAGATGCGGCGGGTGGCAAGGTCGCCCCTGCGATAGCGGGATACTTCATCAACGGGAAGGAAGGGTTTCCCGCACCATTTAAATTCTAAATTCTCAGAACTTTTTTGAGGTTTTGAAAACTTGTCCCGCCTGTCGAAAAAGCATTTTCGACAGGCGGGGCGGCGATTTTCCGCATAATTTCAAAGAATGGGAAAACACTACTCCCGTACCAATTCATACAGGAGGATGATTTTCCTATGAAACACCATCTGACGAGAGTCGCCGCCCTGCTGTCCCTGGCGGCGGTGCTGCTGACAGGCAGCGTCTCGGCGCTGTTCGGCAAAAAGGCCGACGACACGCCCCCGGAGGGCGCGCCCCAGGTCTGGGACCTGGAAATCCGAACCTATCGGGACATCCCGGGACAGGGACAGTTCCTAGCCTCGGACCCAGAGGGGGACGAGATGACCTTCGCCCTGGCGGAGGAGCCCCGGAAGGGCACCGTGGTCATCGAGGGAGACAGCTTCACCTACACGCCGGACGAAGGCATTACCGGCTCCGACCGTTTCACCTACACCGCCACGGACAGCCAGGGACATGCCTCGGCTCCCGCCAAGGTCAGCGTCACCATTGACAAAACCCGCTCCGGCGTGACCTACGCTGACCTGGAGGGCTGCCCCGCCGCCCGGGCCGCCCAAACCCTGGCGGAAAAGGGCATCTTCACCGGCGGGAAAATCGGGGACTTTTATTACTTCCAGCCGGACCAGCCGGTGAGCCGCAGTGAATTTTTGGCTATGGCCCTGGAGACGGCGGGCCGAAAGGTAACAGGCGTCACCATGACGGGCTTCTGCGACGACGGCAGCATTCCCACCTGGGCAAAGGCCTATGCCGCCGCTGGTGCGGCGGACGGGGTTATCCGGGGCAGCTCTACCGCTGAGGGCGTGGCCTTCCGTGGAGATGAAACCGTCACCTTTAATGAGGCGGCCACCATTTTGGACCGGGTGCTGGACCTGGGCGACGTGGACCTGGAGGTCTGGTACGCAGACCGGGGAGCGGCCCCCTCCTGGGCGGCTCAGGCCGTGGGGAACATGGAGGCGGTCAGCGTCCTGTCCGCCGGGAGCTTTGGCAGCCAATCCATGGAGCAGGCGGTGACCCGGGCCGACGCGGCTCAGATGCTGGAGGCCGCCGGCATTCTGCTGGAAGGCGGAGAGGAGCCCCGGGGGCTCTTCGGCTGGCTGGCATAAGGGCAGCTCCGCAGCAAGACAAGAGGCCCGCCGGACGATCCGGCGGGCTTTTTCGCGTCCGCGGATTCTTCGCCAGGCTGTCGTCACCCGCGGCCAAAATGAGGAGAAAAATTTTTCAAAGAAATTTGAAAATAGGTCTTGCATTTTCTGGCGAAGTATGCTAATCTATACAAGCTGATGTGAGTGAGCACAGTGCATCCGGGTGTAGCGCAGTTGGTAGCGCACTTGACTGGGGGTCAAGGGGTCGTGAGTTCAAGTCTCGCCACTCGGACCATAAAGGTGAAACAATCTGGATATTCTAGGCTGAACGCTTAGAGTCCCAATTGTTTCACCTTTTCGTTTTTTGGGATTTCAAAATCCCTCGAAATAGATATTTTTAGGGTTTTAAAACAACTGGAGGGATTCGAACTCCTTTTTTTGCAGACAAGCGGCTATTTAACCACCTGTGCCCTTTTTCAATCGCCGCATTCCCCCTTTTTGGACAGAACTAAAATACACGAAGTTTCGGCGCCGGATTTGTTGGCTGTGCACAGTCAACCATCCAGCGCCCTTTTTGCGTCAAAAAGGGCGCTGGAATATTTTAAACAAAAATTATGTCTTAAATTAGTTGAATATAGTGAATAGATGTACAAAACACCTTGTGATACTCTTGCTGGTGCTTCCCGGCAGATCTACGAGAGGAGCTGAAACCATGGCTGCCTATTATTCCATTAACGTGCCCCTCTCCAAGAGCGGCTGCCAAAAGGCAAAACCTTCCGAGGCTATGCCGTAGACTGCTACGAAGAATACGCCGATCTGAGCAACGAGGAGTACCGCGCCGCATTGGAGGCCAAACGCGAGGAGATCACAGCCTTCATCCTGGAACATTGCAGGACCAAGCGAACCAATCTGTACATCACCGATCCTGTCGCGCCGCACTTCGCGAAACATTTTGAGATCCCCCGCCTCTGTGACCGGGAATGTCACAATGCTGCGGGAAACCAATTCATGTCTGAGCTGATCGAGCAGCTGCTCCTGGAAGGGCGGCTGGCCTCTGCGGAAACGGCCCACGGTGCGGGCATCCGCGCCGCCACAGCAAGAGAATTGAAAAACTACCGCAAGCCTGTTGAGCCGGTCCCTGGACAGAGCGCCATGATCTGCCCCAGCAGAGGGAGTTCGTCACCAGTGACGGCCTCTCCGGTACGCTTACCCTCCAGCTGGACACCGTACAGGTGGAAGCCTCCGGCTATGGCAGCTCCACCAGGGCGGTCAACGTCACCCGCTCCTATCCAAACCTTGCCGGGCAGGACACCTCGTACATCCCCAAGACCATCCAGGACGGCGGGCGCACCCTGACCCTCCAGGATATCAGCTGGCGGACGGACAACACCGCCAGCCTGGACGGACATGCCATGGGAGACCGCTTTACCGCCGTGGCCACCTACAGCGGCTCGGCCACCAGCAGCTATGTAAAAGGCTACACGGTCACCGCAAATTACACCGGAACCGTCAGCCGGATCGCCTTGACCAAGACCCGGTATGTGGCCATCTTTGAGGGCGACGGACCCGCTGTTGACGCCATGCCCACGGAAGCGGACTCCGGGTCCGGTTTCCAGTTCAACTGGGCTTACCTGCTGGTCCCCCTGGGCTTGATCGCTTTGGCAGGCGGCGGCATGGGAACCGCTGTGTTCCTGAAACGGCGGCATGAATCCGAGGAAGAGGCGGAATAACGGCGTTTACCTCTGTTTCAGGTGGGCGCTTAACTTCTTGTCCTCCACCCGAATGTGGTTAACCAGGACTGCCACATGCTTGTTCATCGCGCTCAGGTCCGCGACCGAGGGGCCTGACGCCGGAATCTTCGCGGCAATCTCCCGGAGCGTCTTTTTATAGCCCGCGTGGAATGTCTTATGGGCGGGCATGCCGGGATATCCGCTCTCCTGCTGAAGCTGTTCCTCGTGGCTGAAGTGCTTATCTACATAACCGATCAGAAACTGGATGGCGGGCTCCATGGCTGCGCGGCCCTGCCCTTTTCCGCAGGAGTCCAGCAGCTGGTTCACCGCCTCAAACAGCTCCCGGTGTTCCCGGTCAATGATGTCGTTTCCGGTTTCAAGGTCCTTCGTCAATTCGTATCTCATGGTTCGTGTCTCCTTTTGGCAGTTTGCTTTAAACGCGAGTGTTTTTATTATAATGTGCCGCCTCCTCCCTGTCAAGAGGCCGGCGGCGGTGAGTACCTAACTCCCAACCTGGCCCCGGAGGCTAAGGCTGGGACCGGGGCCGCGATCAACGGCAGTATGTCCGCCGCGGCAAGCGCCCTGTTCACAGCCTCCGGCGGCAGTACGGTGATCGCACCTCCCAGTGGGAACAGCGGCTCCGTATATCAGTCCGGCTCCTCCAGCCTCACCGCCACCACTGAACCTACGGTGACGGACGCCGCCGCCTTTACCGAGGTGACGGATGATCTTTACTACAAGGGCGGGCATTTGGGCAGACTGGAGATTCCCGCCCTGGACCTCAGCGTCAAGATTTACGAGGGCACCGGAAGCGCCGCGCCTGCCAAGGGCGCGGGCCACTTCGAGGACACCTCCATCTGGGGCGGCAACGTCTGCCTCGCCGCCCACAACCGGGGGACCAACACCTATTTCGGGAAAATTCACACGCTGGATACCGGAGACAAAATCACCCTTACCACCAAGCTGGGAACCAAGACCTATGAGGTCACCACGGTTTCCAAGGTCAGCGAGACGGACCGAACCGGCCTGGAGGAGACCGGCGAGAGCCGCCTCACCCTTTACACCGCTTTTCCTTGGTTCCCATGGCTTTTCAACATACTTTCGGGTATGATAAACCTACCAACCGGGAGGGACCGGCATGACGGTCCTGGAATTTATCCGCCAGCACCCCGCCCAGGCGGTGGATGTGATCTCCTCGAAAGGCTGTGAGCATGTGACGCCGATGCGCTCCATGGCGCTCGCGAGGGACCGGCCCGAGGATGAGGAAGTGATCGCCCCAGGCCGCGAATGGGAAAGAGGTGACTCCAACGCGGACGTAAGCGGGCGCTCCGCCGCCGGGACGCGTCCAAAAACCCGTAAGAACAAGCAACGATAAGGAACCCCGCAGAGGACGCGGCGGAGGCCCTTGCGCTGAATGTCAAGTAAGGAGTGCCATATGAAAGAACACAAACGCATCGGCACATTTTTTGGCGGGTTCGTCACGGCCCTGGCCCTGAGCGCCTGCCTCACCACCGCCCTGGCCGCTTCCGGCAAGGTGAGTTATAACTTTGCCAACGTGGCCCTGGACGGAACGCGGAAGATTACGGCGGGCCAGGACATCACCGCCGCCAACGGCCAGAAGGTCCCCGGCTCCATCCTCTACACCGACGAGGCGGGCGGCAAAACCAACTACCTCCCCATCCGCACCATCAGCGAGCTGCTGGGGGTGGAGATCGGGTATGACTCCGCAAGCAGGACGGTCCCGCTGGGGAAGCAGCCCACCAAGCCCGCCACCGAAGCCCAGCCCGCCAGGGACGAGAGCGTGATTGACCTCAGCATCCCCAAGGAGGTGCCCAAAAATCCCCGCCGGGGCGACGTGGACCTGATTAAGAGCCGGGGCGGCACGATTCTCCCGGACGACGACCCGAACTCTTACCGGGGCAACGAAAAGGTGTACCGGGATAAGGATGGAAACATCCGGTTCGAGTACCTGGTAGGGAACGACAGCGCCTTGCCAGAGCTGGATAAAAAGGCCAAGGAGATATACCCTGTGAACGGGGATTTCCCCAAGAACAAAAAGGGCGAGACCTACGGCACCATGCTGTTGGCGGACTATGTGGGTTACGAGCCGGACTTGGTGCCAGAGGAAGAGGGATATGTCCGTTTTGCTGAGAAGCAGGCGGCCAGCGATGCCCTGGACGGCCTCTCCAAGGAGGAGTGCCCCCACGAGTATACTTACTCGATCTACAACAAGGAAGGCGAGTTCCTCCGGGAGGTGAAGGCCACCTGCCAAGGACATTTCGAGGGCAAGTCCAAGGAGTATGTCCGGCAGGCCATGATTGAAGGCCGGCTGTGGTAATGCTTTCGCTAAGCAAATCAGCCTATCGCCGGATAACACCTTGTCTTCTCGGCATCATGGTTTCTCCTGACATAGCACAGCAGATTCTCCTATATCAAGCGGGGCCTGGGATGTCCAGGCCCCGCCGTCAACTTCCGAAGTACCGTCTGGAGGTGTCCAGCCATGGAATTTTGTTACACGCTCCCCCTGCAAAGGCGGCTGAACATGAAGCCGCCAATTCCCCAAACAGCGGCGGCCCCGTTTTTCTGTTGGGACGTTCACCTGCTGACCGTCCAGGGCAGGAAGGCGGTGCTGGCGATGAACCGCGCCAGCCGTTACAGCCTCTTGCTTTACGGCATGAATCGGGCGGACTGGACGCGCCTGCCAGAACTGGTGCGGGACGAAATCCGGGCGGTCATCCTGCGGGAAGGGCTCTCGGAGTTTGAAGCGGCCCGGTATTTCGCCCTGGGCGGGCCGCTGAATATCTCGGGAGCCCGCAGTCCGAAATCTGCGGCGGCGCTGAATTGGGCGATGAGGGTCCTGCTCCAGTATTCCTCCCTGCTGGATGACAAACGGCTCTCTCAGCCCCAGGCGGCGCATATGATCAACGGTGAGGTTTACCATACGATAGAGCAATGCGGAAGCCCTAGGGAGTTCTTCCTGCTGGGCTTCCGGCACCTGTGAGGACGCAAAGACGGAGGACTTTTTGATGATCTCTGATACTCGGTTATATCGAGATGAAAAAATAGATATGGTGAAAACCATTGCCATCTGGAGTGTGGTGCTGTGCCATGTGGCAGCCGCTCCATTTTCCGGCGGTATCATTGGAACCACGCCCTGGTACTCGGCGCTGCTTTGGGCAAGTCTCACGCATATGTGCGTTCCGCTGTTCTTCATGGCCAGCGGGGCCCTGCTCCTGAAGCCGGAAAGAGAGCTGACGCTGAAAAAGCTCTATGCCAAGAATTTAGCCAGAATATTGGCTGCCCTTTTCTTCTGGGCGCTCTGCTATAAGCTCGTTTCCCTGAAGCTGATGGACAGTCTGACCCTCCCGGACGTGGTGGACGCGGTAAAGCACCTGCTTTTGTTCCACCACGAGGAGCATTTTTATTACCTCCACATCACGCTCCTGGCTTACGCGGCCCTTCCTGTCACGCGGCTGGTTGTCCGGTACGCCGACAAACGGCTTTTGCGGTATGCCTTAACTCTGTGGTTTTTGTTGGGCATCCTCTATCCGACGGTTCGGACCTTCTGGCCCTTCACCCTGCTGAGCGGAGTCCCGGTCCAGTGGATGATGAATATGACCTACGCCTCCATCGGATACATGCTGCTGGGCTATTACCTGTCCGTTTATCACCCCAGGCCAAACCGTGGGCTCTCCGTCCTGTCCCTTTCGACCGGGTTTCTGCTGGCCTTTTGGGGAACCTGCTTTGCGTCCTATGCAGAGGGCCGGCCAAGCGAACACTTTTTAGAGGGAATGGGCTTGGCCATGTTCCTGGCCGCTTTAGGGGCATGGGGCTTTTGTCAGACAGCCTCTCTTTCACAAACCGGCCAAAAGCTGATAGGTTTTATCTCAAAAGCCTCCTTTTGCGTCTATCTTACGCACATTTTCTTCCTCCAAGCCTTTGCGCGATGGGGTCTCCGGGCCGCCGACGGGCCGGTGCTGCTGACGGCGCCGCTGATTTCGGGGCTGATTATTTGCTGCTGCTGTGCCGTTTACATGGTCCTGTCCTGGGTTCCGGTCGTCCGGCGCTGGCTAATATAGAGAATCTCTGTAAATTCGATATGGACTCGATTTGAGGGAGGCGGCTATGTGATCCCGTCACAGAGCGATATTTCTGAGCCGTGGCCGGTAGATTGGGGTTATATAAAGAGCGTCATTTGGTTGAGTGCTTTTTCCAAAAGCTCAAATGGTTTCGCGGAACTGCCACCAGATATGGCAAACTGGATGCTTCTTTTCTCGCCTTTGGTTACCTCGCTTCTATCGCTGTTTTGTTGATTTACCTCAACTTTCCCTATTTTTCAAACAAGGCCTAGATATCCGCCCTTATAAATCGCCTTATAGCCAAAATATCGTCAGTAGATGTATGCGAAGGCCTTTGCCAACAATTTTGATTTTACTCTCTGCGTATATGGAAAAAGAAACACGTCTGAACCGCACGATACCGGCATCTATGCCCCGCTGATATAAAGTGCGTTTTCCGAGAAGCAAGCCCTACCGGTGTATTCCAAATTGTGTACATATACAGAGTAAATGACAAGCGAAGAACAGTATCTACTGAGCCCCTCTACTATACTTCATATCCACACTTTTTTACTACCAGGAACACGGCCCAGCGGCGCTGCTCTCAGTTCATATTTATACGCATATCCTCTTTTTATTTTTTCATTTTTGTGTTATTCTGAATTATATTATTTTAAAGAAGGAAATACCATGCCCAGAAGATTATGCAAAAGAAAGATATTCCTCAGCTCCACGATCCGTAATCTGCTGGAAGAGAGAGCGGCCATCTACGCGAGATTACAGCGGCCTTTTAACCATGTTGAATTTGACATTATCGCAAGTGACAGGCCCGAAACCCTCCATATGTCCGGTGATGATTTGCAAACACGTGCGGGATATAACCCGAATCTGTTTATCTTAAATCAGATCAGATACGCGGATTACTATGTAATTCTTTTAAACGATACGTATTATGGAGAAAAAAGCATCCGAGACCCTGAGGCTGTTGGTAAGCAGGAACGCATTATATCCATAACACATGCGGAATTCCGGTCAGCTTTTCGACACGCTCAGCCGATATTCGTGTTTATTGACCGTCACACTTGGTATCGCTACCTGATTACCCTCGGCGGGAAAATCCCTTTTTATAAAATTTGGAATAAGGACAGCCGCGTATATGGTCTGATTCGAGAAATCAGGAGATATCACAAAGGAATAAATGTTACGATTTCCACCTTTTCTTCTCCGACGAATCTTGTTGATAAAATGGAACATATATTTAACACATATGACAAATCAAAGTATGTCTTTTCTGAATTTGATGAGGAAGTCTGCAACAGCGGCGATGTAATTACCGCAATATGGGAGGTCATCAATGAGGGATGCATAGTTTGGAAAAACAGATTTTTTAAAGAACAGAACCCATCATTACGAAGATTCATAAGGGAAAGTGGCAAGTCGCTTATAAAGCCCAAAAAAGACATTCCATTTCCGACGAGATTCATGACCTTTATAAAAAAATGGTTCCAATACGTGAGGATTATCATTAGAGGGCGGAAAAGCACGGCGGAGAAAACCCGATATCCGATTGACGAGACATATCCTGGAGAAAAGGTCAGGTTAACGGTGAGATATATAGCCCCCCAGTCAGCAGGTGAAGTCGTATCCTCGTGGGCCATGGTTGACTCAGAGGGAAAGAAAATTTACCGAAATCTTGTTCCATTGGAGGCAGAATATTTTGTCGAGAGAACAAAACAGAGAAGGAAAGATCTATTTTCGAAGCAGCGAGAAAAATGTGCGGATAGAAGAAATTCTTGAATATCTGAACTTGAGATCGGACTCGGAAATACGCTTTCAAGAAACACCCCGTATACAAGAGGCCGAGTATGCTGTCCTGATCGTAGGAAAGGGAAATGAAGAAAAATCGCCCTCCGTAGAAGAGAGAAAAACGCTCCTGGCCATGCAGCATTGTATTTTTCTCGTGGAAAAAGTGCTTTTTGAGGATTATGAAACATATGGTAAAAAAGAAGAAATCTCCGACAACCCAGCCTATCGGGTTATCCGGTTTTTTAATGAAAACCAGGAAAATAGGCGATGGATATATACATATACAGCCGCAAACAAAATCAGCAGTATTATCGGAAAGATCATACTGTCAGAGTATTTCAGCATTGATTTCTCCAGAGCAGAAGTTAATGTAAAGCCTGGGGAATATTTTGAAAATACATTGACATTCAAAAATACGGGCTATACTCGATTAAACGGATACTTTATAGGCGGGCTCTTTATCCACAATACCGGAAAGCATCGGCCCAGGCTCGAGAATTTTGATCCAATCATAAAAATGACGTATCCTCATGATGAAATCCAAATGAATATGAATTTTCAGGCTCCGGATATTACGGGAAGCTTCGCCTTTTACGTGATTATTAGAAAAAGCGGGCTTATTTTGAATATGGAGGATTCAATCAGAAAATTTATTCTCCATGTAGCAAGTGAGGACAACGCAGCGTCATGCGATGCGCTTTTGCTGGAGGAATCTCCACCAAACGGAATCCTATTTACAGATAAAAAAGATTTTATAAAGACGTGGAGACTAAGAAATACCAGCGGGGAAAATTGGAGAAAGATCATATTTAAAGTTAAGTTTGAAAGCGTAACACACTATTTTTGCAAAGAAAGGAAAAAGGTATATTATGACGTACCAAATGGAAGCGAGTTCACAATATCCGCAAAACTCTACTCACCGGATATACCAGGTAAATATACCGTCTACTATCAGTTGCTACGGGAGGACGGAACGGAGATTATAACCGATGGCCCTATATGTTGTTCTGTCGTAACTCAATATGAAAGGCAATCAAGGTTTGAGATTATTTGAGGCCGTACCTAGAGTCTGTTTTAAAACCTTGATATTGTGCGCAAAGAGGTAACATGGAAAAATGAAGCACATGAAAAGACATGAAATCAGTGAAAAATAACGGAAAAGGATCAAGGACTTGTTTCCGCCCGAAAAGAAGCCGCAAGAAGGGCGGCCAGGAAAAAGCAACCGGGAAATGCTCAACGCATTTCTGTATTGGCTGAGCACCGAAATACCATGGAGGGATTTGCCGGAGCGGTTCGGGCCCTGGCAAAGGGTATACAGC
>CAQXTN010000022.1:0-30502 GCA_948916585.1 uncultured Oscillibacter sp.
GGGTGTACCGCAAGGACGAGGTGGACGCCACCCACTCCCCCATGTTCCACCAGATCGAGGGATTGGTGGTGGACAAGGGCATCACCATGGCGGACCTCAAGGGGACGCTGAACGCCGTTATCCGGGAAATCTACGGCCCGGAGACCGTCACCCGCTTCCGCCCCCACCACTTCCCCTTCACGGAGCCCAGCTGCGAGGTGGACATCCAGTGCTACAAGTGCGGCGGAAAGGGCTGCCCCACCTGCAAGGGCGAGGGCTGGATTGAGATCCTGGGGGCGGGCATGGTCCACCCCAAGGTGCTGCGAAACTGCGGCGTGGACCCGGAGGAATACTCCGGCTTCGCTTTCGGCATGGGCCTGGAGCGGCTGGCTTTGGGCCGGTACAAAATCAGCGACATGCGGCTGATCTTTGAAAACGACATCCGCTTCCTGGAGCAGTTCTAAGGAAACGGGGGAAGTTGAGCATGGCGGATTATGTATCGGTTTTCACCTACAAAAACAATGTGAGCCTTATGCTCCAGGCCAGCGACGAACCGGTGATGGCCCTGGGGGAGAAGCTGGGGGCCCTCTGCCCGGACGCCTATATGAACGGCTACAACTGGGAGGCCCTGCTCCGGTACTATCTGGAGAAACACGCCCCGGACATTCTGGAGGGAATGGATCCGGACCCGGAGGCGGACATGTACGAGGCCCACTGGCCCCTGACCCCGGAAAACGAGGCGAAGGCCAAGCGCTTTGAGGAAATTATCCGCTCCCTGATGGAGCATGAGGAAGAGCTCTGCCGCCTCGTTCAGGAAGAGGGCGGCGAAATCGAGTGGGACTGACCGCTCACTTTCACAGGAAAGAGGAGTTACGATATGAAACTATCCCGTAAATGGTTACAAGAATTTGTGGACATCGGCCCGGTCGGCGACCGGGACTTCGCCGAGGCCATGACCATCTCCGGCTCTAAGGTGGAGGTCACAGAGGACCTGGGGGCGGAGATCGCAAACGTTGTCGCGGGCCGCGTCAAGGAGATGGAGCGTCATCCCGACAGCGACCATATGTGGGTCTGTCAGGTGGACATTGGGGAACAGGAGCTGGTCCAGATCGTCACCGGGGCCTGGAACATCCACAAGGGGGACCTGGTCCCCGTGGCCAAGCACAACTCCACCCTCCCCGGCGGCAAAAAAATCACCCGGGGCAAGCTGCGGGGCGTGCTGTCCGACGGCATGATGTGCGGCCTTCATGAGCTGGGCCTGGACGAGCGGGATTTCCCCTATGCCGCCGTCACCGCCGCCGCCCTGCTGAACGACTATAAGCCCATAGACCCGGAAAAGCCCTCCATCCCGGCGGACATCCAGCCGGGGCACAAGCTCTTCGGGCCGGTGGTCTGTGCCCGGGTGGACCTGGTGACGCACAACGGCGGGGGACACTGGACCTTTGCTTTGGACTGGGGCGAAGGCAGCGGAAGCGTCCACAACGTCCGCCTCCAGAATATCCACCAGGGGGATCTGGTGGCCTACAACACCAAAACCCAATCCATCTGCACCCTGGCGGACCTCCACGCGGAGCAGAAGGAGTTCCCCCACTGCATCCCCGACGGCATTTTTGTCCTCTACGAGGACTGCAAACCCGGGGACGATATTAAGCCCGTCATCGGCGCGGACGATCATGTGGTGGAGTTTGAAATCACGCCCAACCGGCCCGACTGCCTCAGCGTCATCGGCCTGGCCCGGGAGGTCTCCGCCACCTTCGACAAGCCCATGAAGTTCCACGAGCCCGTGGTGAAGGGCTGCCCCGAGGACGCGGACAACCCCCTGGCCCGCTCCCTGCCGGAGCTCCTGGACGTGGAGACCCCGGACCCGGACCTCTGTCCCCGGTACACCGCCCGGATGGTGCGGAACGTAAGGATCGGCCCCTCCCCCAAGTGGATGCGGGAGCGGCTCCGCTCCAGCGGCGTCCGGCCCATCAACAACATTGTGGACATCACCAACTATGTGATGCTGGAATACGGCCAGCCCATGCACGCCTTCGACTACCGCTATGTCAAGGGCGGAAAAATCGTGGTTCGCCGGGCCCGGACCGGCGAGGAGCTGACCACCCTGGACGGCAATCTCCGAAAGCTGACGCCGGACATGCTGGTCATTGCCGACGATACCCGGGCCGTGGGCCTTGCGGGCGTCATGGGCGGACTGAACAGCGAGATTGTGGCGGACACCGCGGACGTGGTCTTTGAATCCGCCAACTTCGAGGGCAGCTGCATCCGGAAAACCGCCCTGGCCCTGGGGATGCGGACGGAGGCCT
Organism: uncultured Oscillibacter sp.; assembly: GCA_948916585.1. Classification (GTDB taxonomy): domain Bacteria; phylum Bacillota; class Clostridia; order Oscillospirales; family Oscillospiraceae; genus Oscillibacter. The sequence continues at coordinate 2,286 of CAQXTN010000022.1, forward strand.
CCGCCAAGTTTGAAAAGGGCCTGGATATCCTCAACACCCTCCCCGCCGTGAACCGGGCCTGCGAGCTGGTGGAGCTGCTGGGGGCCGGAGAGGTCGTGGACGGCGTCATTGACATTCTGAACTACGTTCCCCAGCCCGCCCTTTTAAAGCTGGAGCCGGAAAAGATCAACGCCCTGCTGGGCACGGACATTTCGGAGAACGTGATGTATACCATCCTCCAGCGGCTGGGCTTTGAAACCACCATGGAGCGGGGCATAATCAAGGTTCCCTCCTGGCGGAGCGACGTGGAGGGCATGGCGGACCTGGCCGAGGAGGTGGCCCGGTTCCACGGCTACAACAATATCCCCAGCACCCTCTCCGCCGGATTGAACGAGCGCCGGGGCTGGAACTCCGTCCAGCAGGCGGAAAACGCCGCCGGGGCCCTCTGCCGGGGACTGGGCTACAGCGAGATCATCACCTATTCCTTCATCAGTCCCACCTACTACGATAAGATTAACCTCCCGGCGGGCTCCCCTCTCCGGAACTCCATGAAGATTCTGAACCCCCTGGGGGAGGATACCTCCATCATGCGCACCACCACCCTGCCCTCCATGCTGGAGATTCTGGCCCGGAACTGCCACTACCGCAACAAAGCCGTCCGGCTCTACGAGCTGGGCCGGACCTACTTCCCCAAAAACGACGGCTCTGGCATGGCCGACGAGCCCAAGGTGCTGTCCCTGGGGGCCTATGGCGGCGGTATGGATTTCTTCGGGATGAAGGGAGCCGTGGAGGCCGTGCTGGAGGGCCTGCGCATCCAGAACCTCCGCTTTGAGGCGGAAGCCGGAAACCCCTCCTACCACCCGGGCCGCTGCGCCAAGGTTTACAGCGGCAATCGCCTCCTGGGCACGCTGGGGCAGATTCATCCCGCCGTGGCGGAGAACTATGATGTGGACTGCGAGCTCTACGCGGCGGAGCTGAACTTCAACGCCCTCTTTGACAGCATGGGCGGCGCTCCCATCTACCAGCCCCTGCCCCGCTTCCCCGCCGTCACCCGGGACATCGCCTTGGTCTGCGACAAGGACCTCCCCGTAGGCAGGCTGGAGGACTGCATCCGCCGGGGGGCCAAGGGCCTTTTAAAGGCCGTCAGTCTCTTCGACGTATACACCGGCAAGGGCGTGCCGGAGGGAAAGAAGAGCGTGGCCTTCAGCCTGGAGCTCCGCTCCGAAGACCGCAGTCTCACCGCGCAGGAGGCCGACGAGGACGTGAAGGGCATCCTGGAGCTGCTTTCCAAGGAGCTGAATTCCGTCCTTCGGTAAGCGGGGGGGCGGTTCAGTAAAAATCTTTCGTAAAAATCCCGCCGAAACCCTTTACAGTTTGCCGAAAAGCGAGTATACTAGAGGGGAATCAGAAAGGAAGGTGGTGTACCTATGGACGATTTCACCAGAAAATTCAACCTTGCCCTGGAAAAGGACGCGGAGATTCATCAGATTCTCTCCACCGTATACAAATCCTTGGAGGAGAAGGGCTATAACCCCATCAACCAAATTGTGGGCTATATTCTGTCCGAGGACCCCACCTATATCACCAACCACAACAACGCCCGGACCCTGATCCGCAAGATCGACCGGGACGAGCTGTTGCAGGTATTGGTGCGGAAGTATCTGGGCCAGTAACAAAAAGAGTTACAAATTGTCATCAATTTCGACACGCATCCCGTGGAGCACGGTCAGCCGCCCCCCAAGGCGGCGGCCGGATTCCACGGGATTTTTTGCGTTTTTGTCAGAGCTGCCCTAAAGTCCCCTTAGTTTTTCGTCAAAATGCTTAGAACAGAATGTTGACAAAATGGGAAAAAGATGTTACAATTTGGTTACAAAATTTTTCGGGGAGGTTTTTATGGCTGGAAGCAAGAACAGCAAAACCGAGGGCCTTATGTATAAGGGCCATCCGCTTCGCCGGGCAGGCAACCTGATCTACTACGGCACGATGGCTGAGAAATATATCATCATGATGCAGGTGCTGGACACCAAGAAGGAGCAGGACCTGGACCTGGCCTCCAAGGTCTCCATCCAGCTCCAGCTCACGGACCCGGAGCTGAAATCCCGGGACCGTGTGGTCAAAAGGAGCGAAAAGGACAGCCTCTACGCGGCGATGGACATTGCCACCGTTTGGCTGAACCGGGCTCTGGCGGGCAAGGAGAGATAAAGCCGGCCGCTTACCCCAACCGTTTTACAAAAGATACGAGAAAGGAAGCAACCACTTATGAATCGACTTGCGAGAACCGCCGCCAAACTTCTGGCGCTCACCATGATTTCCACGATGTTCCTCACCGTCACGGCCTTCGCCGCGGAGGGAGACCCCCTGGTGGTGGGCATCGGCAAAACCACCGGCTCCTCCCTCCGCCTCCGGTCCGACCCGTCCCTGGACGCCTCCGTTATTACCATGCTGAACAAGGACTGGACCATCGCCGTCCTGGGTGAGGCTGACGGATGGTACCACGTGGCCCACAACGGAGACGACGGCTACGTCTCCGCCGAGTTCTTCACCATGAGCGAGGAAACCGAGTTCGAGTACTACGGCCGGATCAATGCCCGGGGCGTCAACGTCCGGGCGGAGGCCAGTATCGACAGCGAAATCGTGAACAACCTGGGCCTGGGCTCCGGCGTCACGGTTACCGGCATTGAAAACGGCTGGTATCACATCGCTGGTACATACGGCGAAGGCTGGGTCCGCAGCGACTATATCAGCCTGACCAACGAGACCCCCCTCACCCCCGGCGCCAGCGTGGGCGACAGCGGCATCGTGGACTTTGCCCGGCAGTTCCTGGGTACCCGGTACAGCTACGGCGGCGCGGCCCCCGGCGGATTCGACTGCTCCGGCTTTACCATGTATGTGTACAAGCAGTTCGGCGTCTCCCTGCCCCACACGGCCACCGGCCAGTGGCAGAGCGGCCTGGGCACCCGGGTGTACAGCCTGGGCGAGCTCCAGCCCGGCGATCTGGTGTTCTTCAACGATCCCAAGCGGAACGCCGGTAAAGCCTGCTCCCACGCGGGCATCTACATCGGCGGCGGCCAGATGATTCACTCCTCCTCCTCCCGGAGCGGCGGCGTCATCTACTCCGACCTGACTGACGGCTATTACAATACCTACTTCGTGGGCGGCATCCATATCTAACATTTGGACAAGCTCAAGGCGGTGCGGTTTTTACCGCGCCGCCTTTTTGCGTCTCCTTCAGTTCAGGGGAATCTCCGCCGTGCCCCATCGGACGGCCACGGCCTTGCTGAGGTCAATGGGGGTCTCAAAGGGACCATATTCCTCGTTCCAGTTCTCGCCGCCGCTCCCCACGGTATCCTTCAAAAAGACCTCGCTCCCATCCACCATTACCACGGAGAGGGCCGCGCCGGGGTAAATCCCCTCCCTGGGTTCCGACCAGCTGTGGCGAATCCGCATCCCCAGGGGGGACAGCCGCAGATACTCCATGGTCATGGTCCCGCAGTCCGCGTCCTCCACCGTCACCCCGGCCACGTCCGGCGTCAGGCTCTCGACGCCGCCGGAGTGGGCCCCGATGTTGAAATCCCAGCCACCGGTGAGAACGGGCGTGTAAATTTTGTCCGGGCTCTGGACCCAGAGGCCGGGAATGTGGAGAATTTTGTCCGCCCCGTCGCAGAGGTCCGTACCCTCCAGGGACCAGAGGCGGATTGCGGCGGTGAGGACATTGTCCGTGGGATCGTCGTTCAGCCACGTGTAATCCATCGTGCAGAGCACATCCTGCCCAGCGCTGTCCGTCAGGGTGAAGCGCTCCTCAAGGGTGTCGCCGAAGAGCTGGTAATAGCCCTCGTCCTCGCCGTAGTCCGGCAGGACCGTGCCCTCCGGAGCCTTGATTTCCAGCATCAGGTAGTAAAAATCCTGGTCCCCGAAGGCCGCCAGGGGGGTCATGGTAGTCCCGTTGGCCTCCGCCGCCGGGAGCTCTTGGCTCAGGGCCTCGATGATCTCCAGTTGGGTTTCATCCAGCCGTCCGAAATAGCGCTCCCACAGCGTCCCCGCCGCCACGGCGGAGCCCGCCAGCACCACCGCCGCCAGCGCCGCCGCCAGGCCCATCCTGCCCCAGCGTACGGGACGGCGGGCAGGTAGGTCCTCCTTCCGCAGCAGGGCCTCCGTCAGGGCCTCCCGGCCCGCCGGTGTATAGCGCACCCGGTTCAGCTCAGTCTGAAAAACATTCTTGTCCATCACTGCCTCCTAACATGGTCCTCAGCTTCGCCTTGCCCCGATAGAGATAGGTGCTGACCTGGGCGGGCCGGCAGCCCATCAGGGTGGCGATTTCGTCAACTCCGTATTCCTCGTAATAGCGCAGGTAAACGGCTTGCCGGTACTTCTCCGGCATGGCCAGCACCGCCTCCAGTACCGGGCTCTCCCCCGGCTCCGGCGTGGTGACCGCCGCGTCCGCCGCCGCCTCAAGAGAGACCCGCCGCCGGGCCCAGGCGGATTTTTTCAGGTCCTTGCAGCAGTTGACCGTCACCCGCAGAACAAAGGCCCGCTGACGGTTGGGGTCCGGGAAGCGCTCCGGACGGGTCAGCAGCTTCAAGAGCACCGTCTGGCACACGTCCTGGGCGTCCTGGGGATTGCCGGTCCAGGTGTAAGCCACCCGGAGGACCGTATCCGCCCAGCGCTCCACCAGCGCCTCCGCCTCTTGGCTGGTATAGGTGATCTGTTCCGTAGTATCATCTCCTTTTGAACGGCCGTTCTGCTGATAAAACGAATCAGGGGTGGGAAATCTCACAGTATCCGGGAAAATTTTTCACGCAACCGGGCCGGTTGCGGGCCGGGTTGGTGGACGCAACCGGCGCAACCTGCTATACTGGGGACCATGAAACATGTTCCGACTTACTTGAGGGGGGATATATAAATGCGTATTTCCGAAATCATCAAGCAGGCCCGGGAGGGCTTGGGGCTGACCCAGGAGGACCTGGCGGAACGGTTAGAGGTCAGCCGCCAGGCGGTCAGCAAGTGGGAGCTGGGGGCCTCGGTCCCCAGTCCGGAGAATCTGGCGCTTTTGGAGGAGGTGCTGGGGGTCAGCTTCCCCGCGCCGGAGGAGGCCGCCGCCCTTCCCGAGCAGGAACCCGGTACCGCAGAGAAAGCGCCTTTTTGGAACTGGAAGCGGATGACGCTCCTGGTCCTGGGGGTGCTGGTTGTGCTGGCCCTGCTGGCAAACGTGATGTTTGTGCTGCTTGTGGGGGGCGCCGGGGACACCCGCGCGGACGCGCCCCGGCCCTCGGAGCCGTATATTTCCGGCGTTTACTTCTTCAACGAGGACGCCGGTGAGCTCCAGCATGACCCCCAAGCCGGAGCCGGGTGGTATCTGTTCGACCCGGACTCCCGGGTCTATCTCCTGGTGACGTTTGAGGATGGGACAGAGAATACGGTCAGCGCCGTCTCGTTGTTCCTGACCCCCACGGGGACGGAGACTCTGGAATACCGGGAACAGCTTGCGGTTCAGTCGGCGGGGGAGGGCCGGGACTTCGCCCTCTTCGCCTGGGACATCCCGGAGGAGCTGACAGCGCATTTGGAAATCGTATTGGAGTGCGGCGGCGGGGACCGGGTCACGGAGACACTGGGCGTGGCTACCCCGTACCCGGAAGCCCCGGAAGAGGCGGAAACCCTGACCATTCCCAGCGGGGTCGTGCTCTTTATGGACGAGCCTTATAGGGTGCTGCGGGCCTCCGGCGCTCCCGAGGGGGAGATCGTCTGGACCTCGTCAGACCCCGCCGTCGTGGAGGTCACCGACATCGGAGCCCTCTTCCCCGTCAGCCCCGGCGCGGCCACCGTCACCGCAGAGTGGAACGGCCGGACCGCGGAATGCCAGGTCGAGGTATTTACGGGAACCGAACCCACGGATGTGCCCGGCGTAAGCAAAGTAGTGCGGTAAAAAAAATCAGGGCCTTGATGGCCCTGATTTTTCGCGTCTCAAAAACTCTGTTGCCGTCGCTCCGGCCCGGTTTTCCGCCAGACAGCCAGAGCGCGCAAAAGCTCTTTTTGCCTACTTTTTCTCTCGAGAAAAAGTAGGTTAACCTTCCTCCGCCAGTTTCCGCCCCATGAGCACTCCCATGGCGGAGGACATCATCAGCCCTCTCGTCCAGCCGGAGGAGTCCCCCAGGCAATGGAGGCCCTGTAAGCTGGTGTTGAAGTCCGTGTCCATCTTCACCCGGTTGGAGTAGAACTTCAGCTCCGGGGAGTACAGCAGCGTCTCGTAGGAGGCGAAGCCCGGCACCACGTAGTCCATGGCCTGGATGAAGTTGATGATGTTCACCATGGCCCGGTAAGGCATGGCGGCGGTGATATCCCCCGCTACCACGTCCGGCAGGGTGGGCCGGATGTTGGACTGGGCCAGCTCCTTCTGCCACGTCCGCTTGCCGTCCAGAATGTCGCCGAAGCGCTGGACCAGAATCTGGCCGTTGCCCAGCATGTTGGTCAGCTCCCCCACTTTCCGGGCGTAGGCGATGGGCTGGTTGAAGGGGACGCTGAAATTATGGGAGCAGAGGATGGAGAGGTTCGTGTTGTCGCTTTTGAATTCCTTATAGGAGTGGCCGTTGACCACCGCCAGGTCGTTGTCGTAGTTCTCCTGGCTGACAAAGCCTCCGGGATTCTGGCAGAAGGTCCGCACCTTGTTCTTGAAGGGCTTGGGCCAGCCCACCAGCTTGGACTCGTAGAGGACCCGGTTCACCATCTCCATGACCTCGTTCCGCACCTCTACCCGGACGCCGATGTCCACGGTGCCGGGAGCGTGGGCGATGTTGTGCTCCGCGCAGAGGTTCTCCAGCCAGTCCGCCCCCCGACGGCCGGTGGCCACCACGGTGTGTTTGGCGTGAATCTCAAAATCCTGGCGGCGGTCGGAGACCGTGACGCCCTTGCAGACGTCGTTCTCCAAAATGAGGTTTTGGCACTCGTAGCCAAAGAGGATCTCCACGCCGTTCTCCTGGAGATAGCGCTCAATGCCGAGATAAATGTCGTGGGCCTTCTCCGTACCCATGTGGCGGATGGGACAGTCCACCAGCTTGAGGCCCGCCTGGATGGCCCGCTTGCGGATTTCCTTCCGGTCCTCCGGGTATTCCAGACCCTCGATATGGGTGTCCGCGCCAAAATCCAGGTAAATTTTATCGGCGTAGTGGATGGTCTCCTGAGCCAGGTCCGTGCCGATGAGGGTGGGCAGATCCCCGCCCACCTCATAACTCAGCGACAGCTTCCCGTCGGAGAAGGCCCCCGCGCCGGAGAAACCGGTGGTAATATGGCAGTAGGGCTTGCAGTTTACGCACTTGTTGGTCTGGCTTTTGGGACAGCGGCGGTTTTCAATGCTCTGTCCCTTTTCCACCATGACAATTTTCTGCCTGCTCCCTTTTTTCAGCAGCTCCAGGGCGGTGAAAATACCGGCGGGGCCCGCGCCCACGATGACGACGTCTGCGTTCATAGCGGCTTCTCCTTTTTATCCATTCGTTTCCTTTGCTGGTTCTGCCCTCTTGGCCGAGAGGTCCTTGGCCCGCCGGACAATGGTCCAGGGGGGCACCGGCCGGGGGAGCTTCATGCGGAAGATGCTCTGAGGCGTCCGGGGCTCGAAGAGGGGCAGACCGTCCCCGTCCGCCATCTCCGGAACCATCATTTCAAAGGGCCGCACGCCCGGTCCCACCAGCTCCACCGTGTCTCCGGTCCGGAACTTGTTGCGGAGGGACAGCATAGCGTTTCCCTCGCCGTCGCAGTCCGTGACGATGGCGGCCACCTGCCATTCCCGGACGTACCGGGCGTCGTCGTAATACTGGCCCGGCGGGCCATAGAAAAAGCCGGTGGAGTAGGGACGATGGCTGACACGCTCCACCTCATCCCGCCAGGTGGGGTCCAGAGGCTCTCCCGTTGCCAGGGCGTCCAGGCCGTGACGGTAGGCGGCGGTAACCACGGCGGCGTAATAGGCGGACTTGGCCCGGCCCTCGATTTTCAGGCTGTCCAGGAATTGCAGGTCCTCCAAATGGTCAATCATGCACATATCCCGGGAGTTCAAAATGTAGGCCCCCTGGCCGTCCTCCTCAATGGGGAAGAACTCACCGGGGCGTTTCTCCTCCACAAGGGCGTATTTATACCGGCAGGGCTGGGCGCAGGCTCCCCGGCTGGAGTCCCGGCCCGTCATGTAGTTGCTCAGGAGGCACCGGCCGGAGTAGCTGACGCACATGGCCCCATGGACAAAGGCCTCCAGCTCCAAAGAGGCGGGGGTTTTGTCCCGGATGGTACGAATCTCCTCCAGGCTCAGCTCCCGGGCCAGAATCACCCGGGAGGCCCCGGCGTCGTGCCAGGCCCGGGCGGTCTCGTAATTGGTCACCCCGGCCTGGGTGGAGACGTGGCGGGCCACGTGGGGCGCGTATTTCCCCGCCAAATGGAAGGCCCCCAAATCCGCCAAAATCACAGCGTCCACCCCAGCGGCCTCCAAGCGTTCCAGGTGGGCGGGGAGACGGTCCATCTCCTCATTTCGGGGCATGGTGTTGACGGTGCAGTGGACCCGGACGCCGTGGGCATGGGCGAAGGCCACGGCCTCCGCCAGGCCCTCGGGGGAGAAATTCCCCGCGAAGGCCCGCATGCCAAAGTCCGTTCCCGCCAGATACACCGCGTCCGCGCCGTAGAGGACCGCCATGCGGAGACGCTCCGGGTCCCCCGCCGGGGCCAGGAGTTCCGGCGTTTTAATTTCCATAGTACTCGGCGCTGTTCACGAAGTTCACGTGTTCGTTGTAGGTTTCGAAGTAGTGGTGCTTTTCGTCCTTGCCCAGGGCGTAGTAATAGTAGCCCGTCTCCTCCGGCTCCAGTGCGGCCTCAATGGCCGCCAGGCCGGGGTTGGCAATGGGCGTGGGCGGCAGACCCGGGTATTTGTAGAGGTTATAGGGCGTGTCCGTCTCCAGATCCGTCTGGGTGATGGCCCCCTCGTGACCCGGTAGGCCGTAGAGCAGGGATGCGTCCACCTGCAATAGGCCGTTGGTCCCGGCTTTGTTTCCGGGGCCGTCCAGGCGGTTGTAGATGACGGAGGCGATGCGGGCCTGGTCGGTGCCGTCGGTCTCCCGTTCGATGAGGGAGGCAATGGTGATGATCTTTTTCAGGTCGTAGCCCTTGGCCTCCCAGGCGGCCAGCAGCTCGTCGTCCAGCTTGCTGTTGAAGTTTTTGATGAGGCGGTTCAGAGCGCCTACGGGCTTTTCGTTCACATAGAACTCGTAGGTGTCCGGGAAGAGGAAGCCCTCCAAGCGGCTGATGTCCTCGGACTCATTGTCAATGAAGTCGTAGTCAAAGTCGGCGGTCTGGGCCGCCTCTGTGAGGGCCGCTTCCGTGTTGACGCCGTTTTTCGCCAGCACGGCGATGGTCTGGGCCACGGTGTAACCCTCGGGAATTGTGACCTGGACGGTTTCCGCCGTCATGTTTCCGGCGGCGCTCCGCATACCCAGCACCAGGGCGTGGTAATCCATGTCCGTGTTCAGGGCATGGGAGCCCATGCCGATTTTTTCCTCCGCGTTGGTGATGTTGGCGTAGAGCTTGAAGAACCAGGGGTACTCGATGAGCCCCGCCGCCTTCAGCTTGTCGGCCACGGTGTCTACGGTGTCCTCGGAGGACACCTCCACCACCATCTCCACAGGCGGGGCCCCCGCCCGGTTGAAGGAGCAAAAATCGCTGAACAGCAGCCACCCGGCACAGCCCAGCAGCGCGGAAGCCAGGGCCACAAAAATCAGGTGCAGCAGCATAAACAAAAGCGGGTGCATCCGCCGCCGCTTCCGGCGGCGCTTTCGCTGGGGGGGACGCTGGGAAGCGCGGGACGGCGGTTCCCGGCGGACCTGTCCGGCGTCCCAGCTGGCGGTGTCGCTGTTGTGGAATTCGGCCATGTTGAAAAACCTCCTTGCGTGCGGCGCGCCCCGGAAAACATCTCCTCGAAAAAAGGACGAGGCAAATTTTCAGGGGGCCAGGCTCCCGACGGAGGCCGGGAGCATAGAATATCTCAAATCCAAGGTCCTGACGCCGCGGTCCGCGGCCCCGGGTCCAAAGAAAGGTGACTGATTATGTGCTTTAACAACGGAAACGACAATGGCTGCCTGTGGATCGTACTCATCATCATCCTGTTCTGCTGCTGCGGCTGCGGCGGCGGAAACAGCTGGGGCTGGGGCGGCAACAACTGGGGCGGCGGATGCAACTGCGGCTGTGGCTGCGGAGGCTGCAACAGTGGATGCAACTGCGGCTGTGGCTGCGGAGGCTGCAACGGCGGATGCAATTGCGGGTGCAACTGCGGATGCAACGACTCCTGCTGCTAAGCACCGGCGGACAGGGCGGGACGCTTCGCGTCCCGCTTTTGCCCGCTCCTCAGCGGGACAAGCGGTTCAAAACGATGGTCAAAACCTCTTGGTGGATATCCTCCGGCGTCCGGGTCGTGCCGCCCTTGGCGCAGTTCACCACGGCCCAGCCCTGAGCCTGGGCGATTTCCCCGGCACATTCCCGGCAGCGGCGGAGGTAGTCCCCGTCCTGCTCGTGGATGTCGGCAGCGGTGTGGGTCTCCGCCTCCCGTCGGCGCATGAGCCGGCTTGCCGCCTCGGTGGGCATGTCCAGATACAGGACAATATCCGGCTCTGGAAGCCCGAAGCGGCGGTATTCCAGGTCGAAGAGCCAGTTCAAAAACGCCCACCGCTCCCCCTCCGGGAGCTTGGATGCCTGATGAACGGCGTTGGACGTGGTATAGCGGTTCGCCACCACGACGCCGCCGGACTCGTAGAACCCGCCCCAGTCCTCTTTGTAGGAGGCAAAGCGGTCTATGGCGAACATGGCGGAGGCGGCGCAGGCGTTCACGTCCCCGGGGGCTCCCCCCAGGGCGCCGTGCAGGTACAAATTAGCCGGCTCGGCAAAGGGGTTGCCGTACCGGGGAAAGTCGATCTCCCGGCAGAAAATGCCCCGGGCCTCCAAGCCCCGCAGCAGCAGCCCCGCCTGAGTAGCCTTGCCGGAGCCGTCGGTGCCCTCCAAAACAATCAGCGTTCCGCTCATTTCCGCCCCCTTTCCTTCCGCACGTGGACCAGGAACAAGGGCAGCTTCATCATCCGCTTTGCCCGCCGGGGGTTTTTGCACAGGCGGTAAAACCACTCCAGACCATGGTCGGACCAGAATTTCGGCGCCCGCTCCACCACGCCGGCGAACACGTCCAAGCTGCCCCCCAGACCGCAGAGGAGGCGGGCCCCGGTCGTCTCGCCGTGCTTCGCCATCCAGAGCTCCTGCTTCGGGGCTCCCAGGCAGACGAACACACAGTCTGCCCCGCTGGCCCGGACCGCCTCTGCCACGGCGCTGTCCTCCTGAAAAAAGCCGTTGTGGGTTCCGGCAATCCTCAAGCCGGGGTACTTGGCCGTCAGTTTTTCTCCCGCTTTCTCCGCGACACCGGATTGGGCCCCCAGGAGATAGAGGGACAAGCCCTCCTTCGCCATGCCCTCCATCAGCCCGGCGGCAAACTCGATGCCGGGGACCTTTTCTTTCATGGGCGTGCCCAGCATTTTGGCCCCAATCACCACGCCGATACCGTCAGGCAGCACCAGGTCCGCCCCGTTCACCGCCTGCCGCGCGGCTAGATTCTCCCGGCAGGTTTCCACAATTTCCGGATTGGGCGTTACCACATAGTGGGTCCCGGGGCTGTGAAGCAGCTCCAACCCCCGGTTTACCGCCTCTTCCATGGTCACATTGTCAAAGCCGACGCCCAGCACATCAATCCGCACGCCTTCACCTCATTTACACAAGCTGCCATACCGGCATATTATTGCCATTTTATCTACATTATAGCATAGCTCAGACCTCTTGTCCATCGGCAAATGCCGTTCCGGCCGTCTTACCCCTTATGGGATAGGGAAGCTGCGCCAGCACCACCGCCGCCAGCATCAGGCCGCAGCCCAGGTACTCCCGACCCGTCATGCGGCTGCCCAGGATGACGGCCCCGGCCACGGCGGCGAAGAGGGACTCCATGCTCATCAGCAGGGAGACCACCGCCGGATTGGAATCCTTCTGGGCCAGGATCTGGAGGGTGTAGGCCACGCCGCTGGAAAAGACGCCCACATACAGAACCGGCCCCAGGTATTCAGGCAGCAGCTCCAGAGGCGGCAGGACCTCCGTCAGCGCTCCGGCGGCGGAGAGGACGGTCATGACCAGGAACTGGACACAGGACAACGCCACGCCATCCACCTTGTTGGTAAAATGGTCCACCACCAGAATCTGTGCGGTGAAGCAGAAGGCGCACACCAATACATAGAGGTCTCCGCCGGTGACCGTCAGCTCCTCGGTGACGCAGAGGCAGTACAGCCCCCCCACCGCCAGGGCCACTCCCAGCCACAAAGCCCGGGGTACCCTTTTTCCCAGGGCCAGCCCCGCCAGGGGCACCAGGACAATGTACAGCGCCGTAATAAATCCCGCCTTGCCGGGGGTGGTGGTCTCCAAGCCCTTTTGCTGGAAGAAGCTGGCCACCGACAGCGCCACGCCGCAGCAAAGGCCCCCCAGAATCAAATCCCGGCGGGACCCGGCGGGGGCGGACGCCTCTCCCCTGCTCCGCCGCCACGCGGCCCGGAGACCGCAGAGGCCCAGAAGAAAGACGAAGGCGATGACTGCCCGGGCGGTGTTGAAGGTAAAGGGCCCCATGTATTCCGCGCCCACGCTTTGGGCCACGAAGGCGGTGCCCCAAATCATGGCGGTGACCAGGGGCAGGACGTTTTGACGAACTCGGTTGATTTTCATTTTTCTTGCTCCATGTTCTCTTCTGTGATATACTAAATCCATTCGCGGCCCAGGGCCGCACAAATCAGTATTCTAACACCGAGGTGAGAAAATGGCAAGGCTTTCCCGTGAATTCTACGCCCAGGACACCCTGGAGGCCGCCCGGGCCCTGCTGGGCAAGGTGCTGGTCCGCCGCCTGGACGGCGAAATCCTGGCGGGCCGCGTCGTGGAGACGGAGGCCTACGTGGGCCGCCGCGACAAGGCCTGCCACGCCTACGGCTACCGCCGGACGGCCCGGACGGAGACCCTGTTCTCCAAGCCGGGGACGGCCTATATCTACCTCATTTACGGCATGTACCACTGCCTGAACTTCGTCACGGAGCCGGAGGGAGAGCCCGCCGCCGTGCTCCTCCGGGCCCTGGAGCCCCTGGCGGGAACGGAGACCATGGCCCGCCTCCGCTATGGGGACAAGCCCCTGACGGCTTACCGGAGGAAGAATTTCCTCAACGGCCCCGGCAAGGTCTGCCAAGCCCTGGCCCTGACCCGGGCGGAGAACGGGCTGGATTTGACGGGGGACACGCTGTTCCTCTGCGACTGCCCGGAGGACGTCGGGCTGGCCCCCCTCCCGGCCCCGCGGGGGGAGCGAATGGTTTCCGGACCCCGGATCGGGGTGGACTACGCGGAGGAGGCCCGGGATTTTCCCTGGCGCTTCCGGCTGGTAAAGGAGGAGTGAGCCATGTTTTTCTTTGATATGGACGGGGTGCTGACGGACTCCAACGGCATCTGGAAGAAGGTGGACCGGGAATTTTTGGGCCGCCGGGGGATGAAGTACACCCACGCCTATTACGAGGGCGTGGCCCATGTGCCCCTGCCCCAGGCGGCGGTGTTCACCAAGGCGTTCTGCAAGCTGCCGGAGTCCTGCGAGGAGATTGTCGCTGAGTGGATGGAGCTGGCGGCGGACTCCTATGCCCGCGTGCCGGTGAAGCCCGGCGTCCGGGCCTATTTGAAGCAGTGCAAAACGGAGGGACGGAGGATGGCGGTGGTCACCTCCAGCGTGCCGGAGCACTGTCACATGGCCCTGGAGGCCCTGGGGCTGGAGAAATACTTTGAGCGGGTGACCTTCGCTCAGGAGCTGGGGCTGGAGAAGCGGAAGCCGGAGGTCTGGCAGGCCGCCGCCAAAGCCGCTGGGGTCCGGCCGGAGGACTGCACTGTCTTTGATGACAGCCTGGCCGCCTGCCAGGGAGCCCGGGCGGCCAGGATGCGGGTCGTGGGGGTCTATGATGGGCTTTTCGCCCAGGACGAGACGGAGATGCGGGGCTACTGCGATGTTTATATCAAGAGCTTTGAGGAGCTACTTTACTCAAAAGGATCGTAACCCAACGTACTTCCTCGCGCTCTGGCCCCCTGGAACGAAACCAAGCGGAAGCGGCGGCGGTAAAATTTGGTGATGCCTATGGATTCTTTAACGAACGCGCTTCTCTCCTCCCGGGAGGAGGGAGAACAGCTGGCTGGGGGAGCCTTCAGCGGAGAAATGGCGGAGAGACTGGACCTCTCGGACCTCACCTTCCGGCAGACCCGCTTTGCCCGCTGCCAGTTTACGGACTGCAATTTCAGCGGCGCGGCCTTTTACGGCTGCGAATTCGAGGACTGCGCTTTCACCGGCTGCCGCTTTCCTGTGAGCTTTTGGAAGGACGCCGCCCTCTCCGGCTGCAAGGCCGAGGGAGGAGACTTTCGCAAGGCCCGCTTCAAGGACTGCGCGCTGGCCCGCCTCCGCCTCCGCTGGGCCAACCTCACGGGGGCCCTCTGGGAGCGCTGCGCCTTGACGGACTGCGATTTGACGGAGAGCGGCTGTCAGGAGCTCCGGGCGGTAAAAACCACGCTCCAAACCGTTGATTTCACCCAGGCGGACCTGTTCCGGGCCGTTCTCAAGGGGACGGACCTCTCCGGCTGTACCTTGGACGGCGTGACCCTCTCCGCCTCCTGCCAAGAGCTCCGGGGCGCAATGATCCACGCCTCCCAAGCGGCGGTCGTGGCCCGGATTTTGGGCATTGAGATTGTAGATTAAGCGAATATGCTGGCTATGGGTCCAGTCTCTACTTTCCTCAGCCGGGAAAGCTGTACAAATGTCGCGGGAGGGCCGATTATCCGGCCCTCCCGCACTTTCGCTTTATATGGCCTTTTGCCATTCCGGCGGGCAAGCCCGCCCCCGCATCTATCTACACCATCCCCGCCCGCCGCATGGCGGCTTTTTTGCCTTGCCGCAGCTCTTGCCGCGAAGCCGTCTCCGGGCGCGGGAGGAGGTATCCTGCGGGACCCTCCGGGTCCCTATTTCATCAGCCGTAGAAATAGCGGAACAGGTCCTCGAAGGGGTTGCCGTAATATCCGCCGTTTCCGCTGTTGTCGTTCCGGTTTCCGGGATATTGCTGGGTTTGCTCCTGCTGGACTTGCTCCTCCTTGGGAGCCGCGCCCCAGGTGATCTCCACGGTGGCGGAGCCCTCGGGCCGGTATACCTCCAGGGTGGCGGTATCTCCGGCGGAGTACTTCTTCTTCGCCAGGTTCAAATCCTCCACAGATTTCACCGCCATATCGTCCACCTTGGTAATCACGTCGCCCATTTTCAGTCCCGCCTTGTCGGCGGCGCTGTCCGGCTCCACATAGTTGATGAACACGCCGGAGGTGACCTCGTAGTGGAACTGGGCGGCCCAGTTCTCCGTCATGGTCTGGGGGGTAATGCCCAGATACGCCCGGTTGGACACGTATCCGTTGGTCATGATATCCTTTACCATGGAAAACACGTCGTTCATGGGAATCGCAAAGCCCAGGCCCTCCACGGTGGTTCCATTGGAGGACTGCGAATACTTGGCGGAGACGATGCCTACCACCTCGCCGTACTGGTTGAAGAGGGGCCCGCCGGAGTTTCCGGGGTTGATGGAAGTATCCGTCTGGATCATGTTAAAGGGCGTCCCGTCCACGTTGATGGCCCGGTCCACGCAGGAGACCATGCCGCCGCTCATGGAGAAGGTCAGCTCTCCCAGAGGATTGCCGATGGCCAGCACGTGGTCCCCCACGTTCAGCTCGCCGCTGTCCCCCAGGGTGACGGGCTGGAGGTTCTCCGCCTCCACCTTGATGACGGCGATGTCATAGTCCTCTTCCCCGCCGATATACTGCGCGGAAAATTCGTCGCCGTTGTACATCGTCACCGTCACGGTTTCCGCGCCCTTTACCACGTGGTAGTTGGTGAGGATATAGCCGTCCTCGCTCAGCACGAAGCCGGACCCGGCGGAGGCCGTCTCCACCGGCTGGCCGTAGAAATTGTATCCAGCGGTGGCGGAGGTGCGGATGGATACCACGCTGTTGACATTGGCCGCGTAGACCTCCGCGTCGCTCAGGGGTGTTTTCCCGTCCACCTCCCGGAGGGACACTTGGGTGGCGGGGCGGCTGGAGACGTTGATCTCGCTCTTGTTCCCCCCGCCGTAGTGGGAGGCGGCCCACACGGCCCCGCCGCCCGCCGCGCCGCCAAGCAGGGCGCAGCTCAGGGCCAGGGCGGCGATCTTCAAGCCGAGGCGGTTTTTCTTCACGGGCTTCCACTCCATTTCGGGCCCCTGGGGGCCGGGCTGTTCACCTGGACGGACGGTTTCCCGCTGGTGGGAAAGCTCGCTGCCGTCCTTGCGGTAGGTGTAATGGTACAGATTGTGTTCGTCGTTATACATAATCGGTTTCCTCCTTCATTATGTATCCCGGTTCTTCCTTTCTTAGAAGCTAAGATAACAGGGATTCATGTCGAACGTGTGAACTGGGATTGTCTGGTTTTTGAATTTTGGGGAATTTCACCGCTTCCTGGCTGGCGGCTCCCTCGATTTGATGAGCTTAGTATAGGCGAAAGAACTTAAAACTTACTGAAAGAAGTTTGAAGGATTTTTGAACATGGATCCTCTTGCCAACGCTGGGCGGCTGTGCTATCATAGAGGCAGGAAGTTCCCGGTCGATGGACCGGCATGGGTCTGGAGGAGAAGCCGTGCGCAAAACGGCCGGAGTCGCCCATGCCCATACTTACGAGAAACATCCGTCGATCTGTACGGCAAAAAATCACGGCCGCACGGTCAGGATACGGGTAACGTTTTTATTTTATCAGGAGGTCATTGATTATGAAACTGAAACGGCTCTTGCTTTGCGTCCTGGCCCTGGCCCTGCTGACGCTTCCCGTCTCCGCCCACGGCCATCACGGCGGCTGCCACAACCGTCCCGTCCGCCCCTCCCAGCCGGTCAACCCCACCGTCACCGTCTGCAAGACCGCGGGCTGCGCCATCGCCGGGCGGCACGCTCACAACGGAGTCACCTACTGCGGCTATGCCCACGAAAGCGGCGTCTGCGACAACAACTGCCGGGCCCTCTGCACGCTGGAGGGCTGCCCCGATACCGGGCGGCACACCCACAACGGCGTCACTTACTGTGGTTACGACCACGAAAGCGGCTTTTGCGACGGCGCCTGCCGGGAGCTTTGTCCCGTGTACAACTGCCCCATTGACGGGCGGCATACCCATAACGGCGTGACCTACTGCGGCTATCCCCACTCCGGCGGCTTCTGCGACGGCGCCTGCCGCCCCCTCTGCACTGCCGACGGCTGTACCATCGAGGGACGGCACGACCACAACGGCGTCCGCTGCTGCGGCTACTACCATCTGGATGGCTTCTGCGACGGCACCTGCCGGGCCCTCTGCCCCGTGGAGGGCTGCGCCGTCGCCGGACGGCACACCCACAACGGCGTCGCCTACTGCGGCGACGGCCATGCCCACGGCTTCTGCGAGGGCGTGTGCCATTAAATCGCCAATCCATCTCCGGGACCGCTTCACGGCGGTCCCGTTTTTTTGTCAGAATTTTCATCCTTCCAGTCCGCGCATACTCTCTCCATCCCGGCGCACACTAGAAGGGCGCTGACGAGGCACAACGAACCCTCTCTCCTTTTCCCGCGGAAACGCGTTGAGGGGACAGGCGGGACAGCCCCTCAGCGCTTTAGAGCCTGTTTCGCGCTCCCCGCTTACGCGAAATGGCGAAACAGGCTCTCAAAAAAAATCTTCACGCGGGAGGACGAAACTCATGACCAAGGACTGCACCAACGGCGGCTGTGCCTGCACCCCCAACCAAAGCATCAAATGCACGGTAAACAACTGCGCCCACCACTGCCAGGATTCCGGCTACTGCGGCCTGAACACCATCCAGGTGGGCACCCATGAGACCAATCCCACCATGGTGGAATGCACCGACTGCCAGAGCTTCAAGCTGAAATAAGCGAACGGTTCCCCTCCCTTCCCGGGCCCTCCGGGAAGGGATACATAGAAAGGAGGCGGCGGCATGAAAGCAGCCTGGACGGCCCGGCTGGCGGGCGGCGCGGCGGGATTGGCCAACGGCTTATTTGGCGGCGGCGGGGGCATGGTGTTCCTGCCCATCCAGTCCCGGTGGGGGAATTTGAGCCAGCGGAAGCTCTACGCCACCTGCGTGGGGGTCATCTTCCCGGTGTGCCTGGTGTCGGCGGCGGTGTATCTCTGGAAGGGCGGCGTGTCCCTGATGGAGTCCCTGCCCTATCTGGCCGGGGGCCTGATCGGCGGTTTCTTCGGCGGGAAGCTCTACGGGAGGATTTCCACCAAGTTTTTAAAGTGGCTGTTCGCCGCCTTCCTCTTCTACGCGGGGGTGAAGTATCTGCTGTGACGGACTGGATCATACCCTTTCTCTGCGGTCTGGGGGCCAGCGTTGTTTCCGCCTGGGGAGTGGGGGGCGGAACGCTGCTGCTGCTGGTGATGACCCTCTTTTTGGGGGTGGACCAGCGGACGGCCCAGGGAATCAACCTGCTGTTCTTCCTCCCCACCGCCGCCAGCGCCCTGGTCTGCCACGCCAGGGGCGGCTATCTGGACAAGCCCACGCTGAAAGCCGCCGTGCCCGTAGCCGTCGCGGCGGCGCTCGTCGGGGCCTGGGTGTCCAACGCGGTGGACGTGGAGGTCCTGCGAAAGCCCTTCGGGGTGTATTTGCTGCTCTCGGGCGTCAGCCTGGTGTGGCCCCAGAAAAAGGACCGGGAAAGTTGAGGCTTCGCGCCGCGCTCTGAAAGGGGGGCGGCGTTTTCCCATCCCGCTTTGTCCCGGTACGGAAAAAAGGGCAGCCGCCTTTGAACGGCGGCTGCCCGATAAACCGGACGCTTTCGATGGCCTCCCGACGCGCTAATACGCCACATGGGTTTTGTGATATTGAATAAAATCCTCTTTCCCAAAATCCCTCAGACACCCGTATTCCTCTAATATCAGTTTAATTATCGCGGCAGCCCTGGCCTGGGTATTGATGCTTTTTGCCGGGTGAAACTCGATATCCGTAAAATAATTGTAATCGGAAATCGCCTTGATTTCGTCCTGCGTACAGGAATCCTTTACCGCGGCAAGGTAGAGGAAGTCATAAAACACCGTCTTGGGCAGCAGCGGAAACGTCTCGTTCTGATAGTGAAACGCTCTCAGGTTTCCGGAACCGCGCAGTCTTTCATCCCGCTTGGCTTCCCTGGGCGGCACCTCAAGAAGATCGAGATACGGCCCTCCGTTTTCGAAAACCTTGGAGCTCTGAAAAACCGTTTCCAGCGCATAACCGTTCAGCTTGAGATGAAACGCGCTCAGCTTCATTCCAATAAGTTCCTTGCTCTTGGTGCTGATCTCCAAGGGCTTCGCGCCCGCGTCCGCTTCCATGATCGCATGATGCAGGCTTTCAATGGATTTTCGCTTTTGCGATACCGCAAAGCCGGGAAACCACTCAAATGTGTAGCTTCCGGACATAACGCTCCCCTGGTGAATAAAAAACGCCGGCCGTTCCGCCATCTCAGTCCTCCTGTTATCCGTTTATCAGTGCAGTCTGCGCTTCTTTACCGGGCTCATTATAACACAAGGCTCCTTCCATCGCAATCCGCTTGTGCGAAAGCCGCCCTCCCCCCTCCGGCGGCTTTCCCGCCCCTCTGGACAGCCGCCGGAGGACCTGCTATAATGGGAAAACCATCGAACGTTTGGAGGGAACGCGCGTGAGCGGCAAAACCTTTATCTGGGACCTGGACGGAACCCTGCTGGACTCCTACGGCGTCATTGTCTCCAGCCTCCGCCGGACGCTGGAGGAGCTGAACGTCCCCATGGAGGAGGACGAGATCCGCCGCCGGGCCACGGCGGGGTCTGTCAGCGACGTGGTGAATTACGCGGCGGCGGCCACCGGGCGGGCCTTTTCCGACATCAAGGCCCGCTACTCCGAAATCAGCGGCGGGCGGTATCTGGAAATCACGGCAACGCCCCACGCCCGGGAGGCACTGGAGGAAACCGCCGCCCTGGGGGCGGTCCACTTCGTCTACACCCACCGGGGCCGCACCACCGCCCCGGTGCTGGAACACCTGGGGCTGGACCGCTTTTTTAAGGAAGTGGTCTCCAGCTTGAACGGCTTCCCCCGGAAGCCCGCCCCCGACGCCCTGCTCTACCTGCTGGAAAAGCACCGCCTGGAGCGGGACCGGGTCTATTACGTGGGGGACCGGACCCTGGACGTGGACTGCGCCAAAAACGCCGGGGTCCGCGGCGTCCTCTATTCCCCCTCCGGGGCCGGGACGGCGGACTATGTGATCCGGGATCTGATGGAGATTCGGTCCATCGCGGCGGAATGAAACACAGGCGGGCCTCCCCGGGAGGTCCGCCATATACGGAATTGAAGAAAGCGGGGAACACAGCATGGAACAGCGGGAACACGCCGTCCGCCTCTGGTTTGACATGTGGCTGAAAAAGGCGGACCTTGGCATTCTCAGCCTCTTTTCAGAGGATGCCGTCTACATCGAAAGCTGGGGCCCGGAGTACCACGGCGCTCAGAAAATCAAGCTCTGGTTCGACGAATGGAACACTCGGGGAACCGTCCTTCAGTGGGACATTCTTCAATTTTTTCACAAGGGGGACCAGACCGTCGTCCAGTGGCAGTTTCGCAACCGGATGAACGACGGCCGGACGGAGGCCTTTGACGGGCTTTCCCTCATCCGCTGGGACCCGGCGGGCCGCGTCCGCTTCTTGCAGGAGTTTGGCTGCAACGAGTCCCGCTATGACCCTTACCGGGAGGGGCCAGCGCCCAAATTCCGGGAGGGCCCCGCCGCCTGGTTCTAAATCGTGTTTTAAAACATGCCGAACGCCGCCCGGGTTTTCCGCCCGGACGGCGTTGGGTCGTGCCGGGGGTAAACCGGCGCTCAAAGCCCCAGGATCGCCGAGGCAAACCGGAAGTAAATCAGAAGGGACAGCGCGTCCACGATGGTGGTGATAAAGGGGGAGGCCATCACCGCCGGGTCAAAGCCGACGCGCTTGGCGAGCAAAGGCAAGGAGCACCCCACCAGCTTGGCGCACAGCACCGTCCCCACCAGGGTGGCGCAGACCACCAGGGCCACCTGGGGCGTCACCGTGGGGTTTTGCAGCAGCCAGCGGTCCACCAGCATCATTTTCACGAAGTTGGCCGCCGCCAGGCAGAGGCCGCAGCAGACGGAGACCCAGAACTCCTTCCACAGCACCTGGAACAAATCGCTGAACCGGACCTCTCCCAGGGACAGCGCCCGGATGACGGCGGTGGAGGCCTGGGTGCCGCTGTTGCCGCCGGTGCCGGAGAGCATGGGGATGAAGGAGGTCAAAATGGCGCAGGCCATAAGGGACTTTTCAAAGTGGGTCAGGATGATGCCCGTAAAGGTGGCGGAGAGCATCAGCAGCATCAGCCAGGGAGTCCGGGCCTTCCAGGTCTCGAAGATTCCGGTTTTCAAATAAGGCTTGTCGCCGGGGAGCATGGCGGCCATCTTCTCGATGTCCTCCGTGACCTCCTCCTGCAAGACGTCGATGGCGTCGTCCACCGTGACGATGCCCACCAGCCGCTCCTCCTTGTCCACCACCGGCAGGGCCAGAAAATCGTACTTCCCCAGGGCCCGGGCCACGGCCTCCTGGTCGTCCAGGGTCTGGACGGCAATGAGGTTCCGCTCCATGATGTCGCCGATGACGTCGTCCTCCTCCGCCAGGAGCAGCGTGCGGATGGTCAAAAGGCCGATCAGATGCCGCCGGTCGTCGATGACGTAGCAGATGTTGATGGTCTCCTTGTCCGGTCCCGTCCGGCGGATGCGCTTCAAGGCGTCCTCCACCGTCATGTTGGCCTTCAAATCCACAAACTCCGTGGTCATGATGCTTCCGGCGGAGTCCTCGGGGTATTTCAGGACCTCGTTGATGCTCTTGCGCATTTCCGGGTCACAGTGGCGCAGAATGCGCTTCACCACCCCGGCGGGCATTTCCTCCACGATATCCGCCGCGTCGTCCAGGTAGAGCTCGTCCAGGACCTCCTTCAGCTCCGTGTTGGAGAAGCTGTGAATCAAAAGCTCCTGGTCGTCGCTGTCCAGCTCCACGAAAACCTCCGCCGCCAGCTCCTTGGGCAGCAGGCGGAACACCACCGGCACCTTCTCGTCCAAATCCTGGCAGAGGGAGGCGATATCCGCCGCCTCCATGGGCAGCAGCAGGTCCCGGAGCTCCGCGTAGCGTTTTCGGCCGAACAACTCCTCGATTTTTTCCAGCAGCTCCGTTCGCTCGTTTTGCAGTTCAAACATGCCGGGACCTCCTCTCCTCACAGCTAGGCCAATTTTCAAACAAGGCCTAATAAAAACGCGAAAATCTCCAATCGTCCCGGTCCGGCACGACTGGAGAATCTTCCTCTCTGACAGGCGGACGCACCGCCCCTACCGTTTGAGCTTTAGCCTCACAAGGCGGTGAAATCGCGTTAGATGATACCTTCCCGTTCGATATCGCCTGTTCAAACCAACTGGTGATGTCTCCATCACTTCGCGGCAGCGACCCATATCCTTGTGGCAGCCTTACCTACCGGACCTTATGAAGTTTTTCCATGTAAATCTATATTATGCCTATTTCCCGCCCCTGTCAAGGGCGGGGCCAAAATCCCCCGCGTATACTTTAAATAGTGTTTGCAAATAGGGCGGAGACGTGGTATCCTATCCGTATAGCGCAGTCACGACGCCGGGCGCTCCGGCAATCATGATTAGAAAGGAAGCAGACTCATGAAACAGTTTACTTATACCATTACCGACCCCGTGGGCATCCACGCCCGTCCCGCCGGCATGCTGGCGAAAGCCGCCAAGGCTCTGGACAGCGCCGTCACCATCACCAAGGGCGAAAAATCCGCCGCCGCCACCAAGCTGATGGCCGTCATGGGCTTGGGCGTCAAAACCGGCGAAACCATCACCTTTACCATTGAGGGCGGAGACGAGGAAGCCAGCGCCGCCGCCATGGAACAGTTCTGCAAGGACAACATGTAAGGCGGCCGGGAGGGAACAGCTATGCAAGTTGCGACCGGGAAATCCATACTAAACGGCATTGCCATTGGCCCCCTGCGCATCTACAAGAAGGTGGAGACCCAGACCACCGTCTCTTCCACCCTCACTCCGGAGGAGGAGTACGCCCGCTTCGACGCCGCCCGGCTCAAGGCCCAGGAGCAGCTGGGGATCCTGTATGAGAAGGCCCTGGAGGAGGTGGGAGAGGACAACGCCTCCATTTTTGAAATCCACCAGATGATGCTGGACGACGACGACTACCTGGACGCGGTGAAGGGCATCCTCGAGACCCAGGGGGCTACGGCGGAATACGCCGTCTCCGCCACAGGAGAGAACTTCGCCGCCGCCTTCGCCGACATGGAGGACGAGTACATGCGGGCCCGGGCCGCCGACGTGAAGGACATCTCCCGCCGGGTGGTCAACGTCCTTCTGGGCGTGGCAGACGCGGAGATGATGGCCGACCAGCCCGCTATTTTGGTGGCGGACGACCTGACCCCCAGCGAGACCGTCCAGCTGGACAAGTCGAAGCTCCTGGGCTTCATCACCCGCCACGGCTCCTCCAACAGCCACACCGCCATTCTGGCCCGGACCATGAACATCCCCGCCCTGGTGGGTGTGGACTTCCAGGATGACTGGGACGGGAAGCTGGCCGTCATCGACGGCTATAACCACTGCGTCTACATCGAGCCCGCGCCGGAGCTCCTCAGCGCCATGGAGGAGAAGCGGAGCAACGACCTCAAGCAGGAGGCCCTGCTCCAGAGCCTGAAGAAAAAGCCCAACGTCACCCTGGACGGCAAAGAGATCAAGGTCTATGCCAACATCGGAAACGCCGGAGACGTGGGATTGGTCCTCCAGAACGATGCCCAGGGCATCGGATTGTTCCGCAGCGAGTTCATTTACCTGGACTCCCAGGACTACCCCTCGGAGGACCAGCAGTTCATGCTCTACAAGCGGGTGGTGGAGACCATGGCCGGGAAAAAGGTCATCATCCGCACCCTGGACATCGGTGCCGACAAGCAGGCGGATTACTTCGAGCTGGACAAGGAGGAAAACCCCGCCCTTGGCTACCGGGCCATCCGCATCTGCCTGACCCGGAAGGAGGTCTTTAAGACCCAGCTCCGGGCCATCCTCCGGGCCAGCGCCTTCGGGACCGTGTCCGTCATGTTCCCCATGATCATCTCCGTGCGGGAGGTCCGGGACGCCAAGGAGCTTCTGGAGGAGTGTAAGGCAGAGCTCCAGGAGCGGGGCGTGGCCTTTGGCAAGGTGGAAATCGGCATCATGGTGGAGACCCCCGCCGCCGTGCTGCTGGCCGACGAGCTGGCCGAGGAGGTGGAGTTCTTCTCCCTGGGTACCAACGACCTGACCCAGTACACCCTGGCCATCGACCGGCAGAATCCCAAGCTGGATAATTTCTATGACCCCCATCACCCGGCGGTGCTGCGGCAGATCCGGCACACCATCGAGGCGGGCCACCGCCACGGCTGCTGGGTGGGCATCTGCGGCGAGCTGGGAGCGGACCAGACCCTGACGGAGACCTTCCTCCGGTACGGCGTGGACGAACTGAGCGTCTCCCCCGCCGCCGTCCTGCCCCTGCGGAAGCTCATCCGCAGTCTGGACCTGAGCAAGGATCCGAAGACCTGAGAAAAAGAACCAAGCGCCGGATGCGTACGCGTCCGGCGCTTGTTCCGCTTACAGGTTCGCCTTGATTTTGGCGATGATCTCGTCGTACTCCGGCTGGGTGAGGAAAACCTTCTCCGGATTCATGGCGAAGGTGGAGGCCCATTCCGCCTGGTCCTTGTACTTGGGGACCAGATGGAAGTGCATGTGGCCGCTGGTGTCGCCATAGGCCCCGTAGTTGATTTTGTCCGGGTGGAAGGCGGCGTGGAGGGCCTTGGCCACCCGGTTCACGTCGGCGAAGAAGGCGCTGCGCTCCGCGTCGGTGAGCTCCGTCATGTCACCGGCGTGCTCCTTATAGGCCACGATGCAGCGGCCGGGGTGGCTCTGTTCCTTGAAGAGCACCAGCACGCTGGCCTCCAGGTCGCGGATGTAGATGCCGAAGCCGTCCAGCAGCTCCTGTTTCCGGGTGCAGTATCCGCAGTTTTGGTCTTTCATGAAGGGATCGATCCTTTCTGTTTGAATTGCCTCACCATTATAGCACGTCCTTCGGAAACCTGGTACTGGAAATTTCAAATTTTTCCGTCGCCCACCACGCCGCCGGAACAGGGCGGCTCTCTCCGTTTTTTGGAAAAAGGCCCGGTCCGCGGGCGGGAAGGGCCTCGGCTTTCGGCGAAAATGCCATTGTAATTTTCCGGCCGCCGGGGTACAATAATCCCTTGAAAATGCATGGATGGAAGGCGGGAGGGAGGACTTCGCATGAACCGTCAGGAGGCAATGAGCCAATACGCCAGCGCCTTGAAGCAGGGCCGCAAGACCTATAAGGAGGCCCTGCTCCGGGGCCGCTATCCCTATCCACAGGTTCTGGATGAAATCATCAGCGATTCCATGGTGGCGGGGCAGACGGAGCTGGGGGTCATGGAAATCCCCATCGACCAGATTGTGGGCACCAAGACCGCGGGCCGCCGCTCCGCCTTCTCGGCGGACTTCCTGCCCCTGCTGGACCCGGATTCGGAGTTTGCCGGGAAATGGGTCAGCCTCTGCGAGGCCCATTTGGGGGACGAGGGCATCCGGGACCCCATCCGGTGCTATGAGTACTTCGGCCGCTTTTACGTTCAGGAGGGGAACAAGCGGGTCAGTGTCCTGCGGAGCTATGACGCGCCCACCATTCCCGCCTATGTCATCCGCATGATCCCCGTCTGGACGGAGGACCCGGCGGTGGCGGCCTATTACGACTTCATGCAGTCCTTCCCGAAAACCAAGCTGTACCGGACCCGCTTCACCCGGGCGGGGAGCTTCGTCAAGCTCCAAAAGGCCCTGGGCTTTGAGCCGGACCACGTTTGGACGGAGGACGAGCGCCGCCGCTTTGCCGCAGGCTATACCTACTTCCAGGAGCCCTTTTTGAAGCTGGGCGGCGGGGAACTGCCCATCACCGTGGCGGACGCCATGCTGGTGTGGCTAAAGGTCTACAGCTTCGGGGACCTCATCGCCCTGTCCTCGGCAGAGCTCCTCAAGAGCGTCAAGGCCGTCTGGGCAGATGTCAAGGCCCTCTCCGAGCCCATCGCTGTCCGCACAGACACGCCGGAGGCCCCGGAGGAGACCCTTTTGGGCCGCATTTTCAAGCCCAAGCAGCTAAGCCGCCTGCATGTGGCCTTTATCAGCGACCAGCTGCCGGACCAGAGCGACTGGGCCCGGGCGCACGATCTGGGCCGGGAGTACCTGGAAACTGTTTTGGAGGACCGGGTGAAAACGGAGGTCTTTTACGGCGTCCGCCCTGGGGAGGAGGCGGAGGCGGCCATGGAGGAGGCCATTGAACACGGGGCCCAGCTCCTCTTTGCCATCACGCCGCCGCTGATCGGGGCCTGCCGAAAAACAGCGGCAAAGCACCCGGAGGTCCGGATTCTGAACTGCTCCGTCTCCATGCCCTACGCCGGGGTACGAACCTATTACAGCCGTATCTACGAGGCAAAGTACATTGCCGGAGCCATCGCCGGGGCCCTGAGCCGCGGCGGCCGCATCGGGTATGTAGCCAGCAATCCCATCTTCGGCGTTCCCGCCAGCATCAACGCCTTCGCCCTGGGGGCTCAGCTCACAAATCCCCGGGCGGAGATCACCCTCCGCTGGTCCTGCGTGGAGAAGGACGCCCTGGACGCCCTGGCCTGGGAGGGGGTCTCCCTGATTTCCAACCGGGACATTCCCACGCCGGACCGTATCCGGGAGCCCTGGGGTTTGTGCCGCATTGAGAATGGAAAATTTCACTCCCTGGCCTCTCCCTACTGGCACTGGGGGAACGTCTACACGAACCTGATCCGCAGCGTCCTGTCCGGAGGCTGGGAGGCTCTGTCCGCTCCGGATGGTCAGGCGGTGAACTACTGGTGGGGCATGGACATCCGAGCGGTGGACATTCTGCTGGGAGACGATCTTCCCACCGGGGTCCGCCATCTGGCGGGCATCCTCCGCAAGGGCATTATCGACGGCTCCATCCAGCCCTTCCCCGAGGCCACGCCGGAGAAAATTCTCCATATGGACACCCTCCTGGAATGTGTGCACGGCAGCATCCCCAAGTATGAGGACCTGCTGCCCATGGCCCGGCCCATTGCCCGGCTCCAGGGCGTCTATCGGGACGCCATTCCACCGGAGAAGGAGGACCCCATTCTGTGAAACTGCTGTTACTGTCCGATAAAGAGAGCGAGTACCTGTGGGACTATTACCGTCCGGGCCGCCTGGACGGCATTGACCTGATTCTCTCCTGCGGGGACTTGAGCTCCAAGTATCTCACCTTCCTGGTGACCATGACAGGGAAGCCCCTGCTCTACGTCCACGGAAACCACGACAAGACCTATGACCTGCACCCTCCAGAGGGCTGTGACTGCGCGGAGGACCGCCTGACGACGGTAAAGGGCCTTCGCATTCTGGGCCTGGGGGGAAGCATCCAATACAGCGGCGGGCCCCACCAGTATACGGAGGCCCAAATGGCCCGTCGCGTCCGGCGGCTCCGCTACCGCCTCTGGCGGTCGGGAGGCGTGGACATTGTGCTGACCCATTCTCCCATGCTGGGCTATGGGGACGGGGAGGACTATGCCCACCAGGGGTTTGAGAGCCTCTTGGCGCTTGTGGACAAGTATCAGCCGAAGTATTTGATTCATGGACATGTGCATGTGAATTATGGGTTCCAGATTCCCCGGGTACTCCAGCGGGGAGAGACGATCATTATCAACGCCTATGAGAGGTATGTGCTGGATTTGGAGAATCCGCCAAAGGCAGAGCGGTGAGATTTGCTCGCCCTTCGGGCGGGGGCGCAGCTGAATGATCGGCGGAGCCGGAATGACTTCCCACGCGCAATTAGGTTGAGCGGGGGGTTGTCCCGTGACGAATGGACAAGCTCCTCTTTTCGTTGCCGCTACCCTGGGGTTGGCTGTGGGCTTGGTTCCCTGCACCTCGTCCTCGCGTCTCCCGTCCCCCGTAAAAAATCAGCCATGAACCCAACAACGTGGTTCACGGCTGAAGGCGAAGGAATTCCCCTTACCGCTCCGTTTTCCGC
>CAQXTN010000023.1:0-30246 GCA_948916585.1 uncultured Oscillibacter sp.
GCTTTTTCCTGGCCGCCCTTCTTGCGGCTTCTTTTCGGGCGGAAACAAGCCCTTGATCCTTTTCCACTATTTTTCACTGATTTCATGTCTTTTCAGTGCTTCATTTTTCCGTGTTACCTCTTTGCGCACAATATCCAGGTTTCAAAGCTGGCTCTAGTGCGGAACGCCTCAAAGGAATTTCTTATGTGGAAAAGTACCTAACGGAGCTTCATAAATTCATGTTAGCCAAAAGCAATTATGCATGCGAGCTGTAAGAGTTAAGAGGAAACAGACTGGTGAGTGATTGCATTTCCTCGTTTTTTGTGATAGAATGATCGTTACAAGACGCCAGAATAAGTAACAGCCCCTTTGCCGCTATTGTTGCTCCTGATAACCATTTGATAACAGCCTATCCGAACAGGCTGGATAATGAGGAAACCGCCTTCACGCACGATTTAGGTTTATTTTCAAGTCTCGGTGAAGCCTGGATGGCGGTGCCGCGCGCCCTTTACCAGCAGGGAGCCGCCGTGGCCTATACGGACAACACGCCGGCGCAAAAGAGGTCTTTGGATTAACCTTTGCCGTCTCAGACGCGGCTCTCCCCGACGCCATCATAGAGCGGCACAAAGTCCAAGAGGAATACGACTGGATGGTTCGAAATTTCACCGTCCAGGAGCACGTCAAGGAACTCTACAGCGAAACCTCCTACGCCTCCCGCTTGTTCTCTTACATGGGCCAAAAGGACCATCTGGAATGGATCATCCGCCGCCTGAACGAAAATCCCCACACGCGGTCCGCCACCATCACCACCTTCGAGCCTTTGACCGACGAGGGCTACATCCCCCGCGTCAGCCTGCCGGACTTTCAGGAGGAGGCCGGGAAACTCAACCTGACGGTCTACTGCCGCGCGCTGGACTTTGGACGCAACGACTACATCCGTCTCGTGATGCTCCAGACTATCCCGCAAACCGTTTCCGAAAAGGCGGGGATACCCCGGGGCTGTCTGACGCTGCTTGTCAAATCCGCCCACTATTACCGCAAGGATGAACCCAAGGTACACGGCATTTTAAAAGCGGAGGGCGCTGTTTAAGCCCTTTCTCTCAACTCATCAACTCAGGAGGACGCCGCTCTATGCGAATGCGGAAAAAGAAAAACCTGATCCCCCGGATGGAGCGCTGCGGCGACCGTCTGATCCGGGACCCCTATGACCGCCCCGGCCGCTGGCGGGAGCTGATGCCCCAGGCCCGGGAAATCCACCTGGAGCTGGGCTGCGGCAAGGGCCGCTTTACCGCCGGAACCGCCGCCGCCGAGCCGGACGTGCTGTTCCTGGCGGTGGAGATGGTGCCCGACGCCATGGTGGTGGCCATGGAGCGCTGTGTGGGCGCGGGACTTACAAACGTCTGGTTTGTCAGCGCCAACGCGGACCAGCTTCCCTACTTCTTCGCCTCCGGCGAGGTGGACCGCATCTATGTCAACTTCTGCGACCCCTGGCCCAGCGGCCGCCACGCCAAGCGGCGGCTGACCCATGGAAATTTCCTTAAGCTCTACCGGCAGGTTTTGAAACTGGGCGGGCAGATTCACTTCAAGACGGACAACCGACCCCTCTTCGAGTTCTCCGTGGAGGAGCTGCCCCAGTTCGGCTTCCAGCTGTCGGAGGTCTCTTGGAATCTCCACGAAAACGGCCCGGTGGGGGTCATGACGGACTACGAGGCCAAGTTCCACGGTCTGGGCCAGCCCATCCACCGCTGTGTGGGGACCATGGTGGAGTGGGAGGAGCCCTTCCCCACCAGCCGCAAGGTTCTGAAAAACCGCTGGCTGGACGCCTTTGCCGAAGGAGCGCCGGAGGCGGAGCTTGGGAAGCATGTGCTGGCGGAGGGGAATTACCTCTGGCACCTGTTCTCCTGGAAGCTGATTCCCTGTCTGGAGGGAGACGACGCCCAAAAGGCTCTGGCGGAGGTTCCGGATGAGACGGTGTATCTTTTTTACTACGAGTATCCCCCGGAGGGGGTTTCCCTGACGGGGAGCCTCTCCAAAGAGGAGGCTCTGGCCCTCCTGGCGTCGGAGGAACAGGAGGGTATCGACTGCTATCTGGTGAATAAGGACTTTACCTGGACCTATGTCCACACCCATGAGGCAAACTGCGGGCCCTACTTCCGCCGGGCAGACGCATAATATCTCCCTTTTCTCCCTGGTCACTCGCCGGGGCAGGGCACGGGTCCGTCCCTGCCATCCCCTCCCTGCCATCCCCTTATTATGAAATGCGCGTTAAGGCCACGTCCCGCCGGAAGGCGCGCTTGACAAAACGGCGGGGCGTGTTATAATGAAGACAGAAAAGGGTACCGCTCTATGGCGGTCAGCCCGAACTATCCGCTAACAAACGTTAGCCGTCCGGGGTTCGACCGGGCGGCTAGCACACTTTTGTGGTCAATAAGTACATTGCCAATAACAAATCCCAGGATTCCTACCACGGCAAAGACGCGTCTTTTCCACATCCGCCTCACCTCCCCCCCCCGTTTTGGATTTTGCTGGAGGTATGATGAGCCGACCGCTATACATGGAGCAGTACCCACCCCTTTCAGGGCAGGTACATTCTATCAGGGGCCAACGGGGCCTGTCAAATTCCGCTACATAAAAAGGACTTCGGAATTTCTTCCGAAGTCCTTTTATTCTTTCCAAAGACCGATTACGCCTTCTTGGCGATCTCGGTGAGCTGGGTGAAGGCGGCGGCGTCGCTGACGGCCAGCTCGGCCAGCATCTTCCGGTTGATCTCCACACCGGCGGTTTTCAGGCCATGCATAAAGGTGGAGTAGTTCATCCCGTTCATTTTGCAGGCAGCGGAGATACGGGTGATCCACAGGGAACGGAAGTCACGCTTTTTCAGCTTGCGACCGGTGTATGCATAGCTCAGGGACTTCATCACAGCCTGGTTGGCCACGCGGAAGTGCTTAGACTTGGAGCCCCAATAGCCCTTCGCCAGCTTCATGATCTTATTTCTTCTCTTGCGCGTCATCATCGCGCCTTTGACTCTAGCCATCTTTTAAAAGCCTCCTTTTCTTACTTGTACGGGATCATCTTGCGGATCGCGTCCACGTTGGTGGCGTCGGCATAGCCGCCGGAGCGGAGGCGGCGGGTCCGCTTGGTGTCCTTCTTGGTCAGAATGTGGCTTTTAAAGGCTTTGGCGCGCTTGACCTTGCCGGTCTTGGTGAGGTTGAATCTCTTTTTGGCGCCGCTGTGGGTTTTCAGCTTCGGCATAATGATTGACTCCTTCCGTGTTTTTGAACTTACAATGATTTCACTTGCCTGCCTTGGGAGAGAGGAAAATGGACATCATCCGCCCCTCCAGCTTGGCGGGCCGGTCCAGATTGGCAATCTCAGCGCACTGCTCGGCAAAGCGGGTCAGAAGGTCCCGCCCAATGTCGGTGTGCGCCATCTCGCGGCCGCGGAAACGAACAGAGACCTTGACCCGATTGCCGTCGGCGATGAACTTCTGGGCATTCCGGAGCTTCGTGTTGAAGTCCCCGATGTCAATGCCCGGAGACATCCGAATCTCCTTGATCTCCACCACATGCTGGTTCTTTCTGGCCTCTTTTTCCCGTTTGCTCTGCTCAAACCGGAACTTCCCATAGTTCATCAGCTTACAGACCGGGGGTTTGGCCTGGGGCGAGATCTTGACCAAGTCCAGATTCTGTTCCTCGGCGATGCGCAGAGCCTGTGCGGGGGCCATGATGCCAAGCTGCTCGCCTGCAGGGCCAATCAAACGGATCTCCTTGTCGCCGATACTCTCATTCAGTTCATGCACTTGCTTACTAATGGTCAAAGCACCTCCATCCTAAAAATCACAAAACGCGGACACCGCAAGGCATCCGCGCGACAACAAACCGCCGGGACCGGCAGTTTCAGAAAATCGTTCTTGACCTCTTCGCGGACGCGCTGGAGGTGAGGCGGATGCAGTCAGCCTTCTTTGTTTTGCCAAATTAGTATATCAGCCCGAAGTCCCTTTGTCAACAAAGATTTTTCTCTTTTTTGAATAATTTTCTAATCCGGCGGCAAGAATAACCTCTGAACTCACTGGAGGGTGTCTTCAAGCCGGCGGGGCGCCGGAGGTTCCGGCAGCTTGAAGATACCCTCTGGAGCCGAAAGGAGGTGTTCTCAATGGAGAACCGGAACAACCAGAACGAGCGTGAACAGAACCAGCAGAACAACCAGAAGGAGCAGCGCCAGAACCAGAAGGAAAACCGCAAGTAAGCTCCTCTTTTCCAAAACGGACGGCAGGTCATTGGCCTGCCGTCCGTTTTTATACATCCTCTTCCCGCTCCGGCGGAAGCCCTACCTCCGGCATCAGCTCCCGGTCGACGATCCGGAGCATCTCCTCCAGCTTTCCGCACTCCTCCGGAGTGAAGCGGGCGGAAACCCGGTCCATCACCATTTCGATATAGCTACGGGACACGTTGTAAAAATCCATATACTTCTGAGTGGGCTCCAGGTGGTACTCCCGGCGGTCGCTGGCGGATTGAACCTTGCGGATATAGCCCTTTTTCACCAGGCTGTTCACCTTATAGGCCGCATTGGGCGGGGAGATGCGCATAAAGCTGGCAAACTCGTTGACGGTGGGACTGCCCAGGGCCTGGATGGACTCCATGCAAAAGGTCTCCACTGTGGTCAGGCTGGCCTCCCGGTCCTGAAAGCGCCGGAAAATCTCCTGATAAAAGTGCAGCTTAAATTTTGAGTACACGTTGTTGAACGCCTGCTCCAGCATGGTCCTTCCTCCTCCCCGCATAATTTCACCGTTCTCATAATACCCAAACCAGCGGGAAAAAGCAACCACCGCTTTGTTATCCAATGGCAAAGGTCAGCTCCGCCGTCACAGCCGTCTCGCCGTCCACCCTGGCGACGCACTCTCCCACGCCGATGGGGCCCTTCTGCCGGGTCAGGCGGCACTCCAGCTCCACCACGTCCCCAGGGACCACCTGGCGCTTGAACCGGGCGTCCTTCACCCGGCCCAGGAAGGCCAGCTTCCCCTTGTTCTCCGGCAGGGCCAGCACCGCCACGCCCCCCACCTGGGCCAGGGCCTCGATGAGGAGCACCCCGGGCATCACGTGCTTTTGGGGAAAGTGGCCCTGGAAGAAGGGCTCGTTGACCGTGACGCACTTTACGCCCTTGGCCCACTGGCCCGGCTCGCCGTCCACGATTTTATCCACCAGCGCAAAGGGGTAGCGGTGGGGCAGGATCGCGGCGATCTGGTTGGAATCATACTGCATTCCCATGCTCACGCCTCCCACTTTTTGAATAGCAGGCAGCCGTTGTGCCCGCCGAAGCCCAGGGAGTTGGACAGGGCGAAGCGGATATCCGCCTCCCGGCCCTGCCCCGGCACCACGTCCAGGTCGCACTCCGGGTCCGGAATCTGATAGTTGATGGTGGCGGGAATGTATCCGTCCCGCAGGGCCAGGGCGGTGAAGATGGCCTCTACAGCCCCCGCCGCCCCCAGCATATGGCCGGTCATGGACTTGGTGGAGCTGACCGCCAGCTTGTAGGCGTGGTTCCCAAACACCGTCTTGATGGCGGCGGTCTCCCCCGCGTCGTTTAAATGGGTGGAGGTTCCGTGGGCGTTGATGTAATCCACCTCCTCCGGTTTTACGCCGCCGTCGGCCAGGGCCAGGGCCATGGCCTCTGCGCCGCCGCTGCCGTCGGGCCGGGGGGCGGTCATGTGGTAGGCGTCGCAGGTGGCCCCGTAGCCGGTGATTTCCGCGTAAATCTTCGCCCTCCGGGTCAGGGCATGGTCCAGCTCCTCCAGAAGAAGAATCCCCGCGCCCTCGCCCATGACAAAGCCGCCGCGCTCCGCGTCAAAAGGAATGGAGGCCCGGCTGGGGTCCGTGCTTTGGGACAGCGCCTTCATGGAGGTGAAGCCTCCCACCGCCAGGGGCGTCAAGGCCGTCTCGCTGCCGCCGCAGAGGCAGACGTCGGCATAGCCGTCCCGGATATAGTGGAAGGCGTCTCCCACGGCGTTGGTGCCTCCGGCGCAGGCGGTGACGGGGCAGGTGCACATTCCCCGGAAACCGGCGTCAATGGCCACCCGTCCGGCGGCCATGTTGCAGATGCCGGTGGGAATGAAGAAGGGGGACACCCGGTCCCAGCCCTTGGCCAGGCCCCGGTCATGCTCCTCCTCCGTGATGGCGATGCCGCCGATACCGCTGGAGACCATGACGCCGCAGCGTTTCGCGTCGGCGTTTTCCACCTGGAAGCCGCTGTCCGCCAGGGCCTCCCGGGCGGCGGCCAGGGCAAACTGGGTAAAGCGGCCCATGCGCTTGGCCTCGGGCTTTCCAAAGAGGGCATCGGCGTCAAAGCCCTTGACCTCGGCGGCCAGCTGAACCTTCATTCCGGCGGGGTCATAGGCGGTGATGGGTCCAATGCCGCACACGCCCTCCCGGGCGGCCCGCCAGCTCTCCCCGGCGGTGAGACCCAGGGGCGTGACAGCCCCCAGGCCGGTAATGACGACTCTGCGTCGTTCCATAGTCAAACCTCCTCGTTACATCGCCATGCCGCCGTCCACAGCCAGCACCTGGCCGGTGACATAGGCGGCGTCATCGCCGGCCAGGAACCCGACGGCCCGGGCCACGTCCTCTGGCCCGCCCAGGCGGCCCATGGGGATGCTCCCCTGGGCGGCGGAACGGGCAGCCTCGGACAGGGCCGCGGTCATGTCCGTCTCGATAAAGCCCGGGGCCACGGCGTTGACCGTCACGCCTCGGGAGGCCAGCTCCTTGGCCAGGGACTTCGTCATGCCGACGATCCCCGCCTTGCTGGCGGCGTAGTTCACCTGCCCGGCGTTGCCCCGGAGGGCCACCACGGAGCTCAAATTCACGATGCGGCCATAGCGCTGTTTCAGCATCAGCCTGGAAACGGCCTTCATGCAGAGGAAGGCCCCCTTCAAATTGGCGGCCACCACGGCGTCGAAATCCGCCTCGCTCATGCGCATAAGCAGATTGTCCCGGGTGATTCCGGCGTTGTTCACCAGAATGTCGATTCTTCCAAACGCCTCAACCGCGGACTTTACCAGCGCGTCCACCTGGGCGGCGTCGGACACGTCGCACCGGACCGCCAGGGCCTTGGCCCCCAGGGCCTCCACGGCTTGGACGGTCTCCTGGGCCGCCGCCTCGTTCCCGGCGTAGCAGAGGACCACATTGGCCCCTCCCGCCGCCAGCTCCAGGCAGACGGCCCGGCCGATGCCCCGGCTTCCGCCGGTGACGACGGCGGTCTTTCCCTCGAATTTCATCATCCGTTCTCCTTTACCAGCCCTTCCAGGGCCTCCACGTCCGCCGGGCTCTCCACGGCGTAAACCGGGAGGCCGGGAACGGTTTTTTTCACAAAGCCGCTGAGGGCCTTCCCCGGCCCGACCTCAACCAGGGCGTCCAGGCCCAGCTCCGCCATACGGCGGATGGTGTCCTCCATAAAAACGCTGCTCTGGACCTGACGGACCAGCAGGGCAGAAATGGAATCCTCCGCCCCCTTCTCCCGGCCCAGGCAGTTGAACAGGACGGGGATTTCAGGCTCCGCAAAGGAAATGCTCTGGAAATGGGCCTCCAGCGCCTCTCCGGCGGGCTTCATCAAAGGCGTATGGAAGGGGCCGCTGACCTTCAGGGGCATGCAGCGCTTTGCGCCCTGTTCCTTTGCCAGGGCGGCGGCCTTCTCCACCGCCGCCTTGTCCCCGCCAATGACCAGCTGGCCGGGGCAGTTGTAGTTGGCAATAACCACGGTCCCCAGGTCCACCGCCGCCTCACAGGCCTTTTGCAGCGGCTCCCGGTCCAGGCCCAGAACGGCCGTCATGGCGCTGTCATGGCCCTTGGCCGCCTCCTCCATGGCCTTCCCCCGGAAGGCCACCAGGCGGACCGCCGTCTTTGCGTCAAACACTCCGGCGGCGTGAAGGGCGGAGTACTCCCCCAGGGACAGGCCCGCCGCCACGGCGGGGACGATCCCCTTTTCCCGCAGCACCGCCGTCAGCCCGGCGGCGAAGACCACCATGCAGGGCTGGGTATAGCGGGTCTGGTTCAGTACGCCCTCCGGGTCCTCAAACGAGGTCCTCCTCAGGTCAAAATCCACCTCCGCCTGGGCGGCGTCCAGCACCTGCCGGAAGGCGGGATAGGTCTCGTACAAATCCGCCCCCATGCCGGGGTGCTGGCTGCCCTGTCCGGCGTATAAGAAACCGAGCTTCATGGCGCGGCCCTCCATTCGTTTAAAATCTGGTCCATCTGCTCTTTGACCGTGGAAAGCGTGTTGACCTCCCCGGCGTTGGCCCCGCAGAAGAAGAGGCCGTTTTCCCAGTCCCCCTCCACGGCGGCAATCAGCGCCTTGGAAATGCAGTAGGGGGCGGTCTTGCAGTCACAGGCGGCAAGGCAGCGGTCGCAGCGGGTGATTTTCGGCTGCGTTCCCGCCTCTACCCGCCGGATCAGCGGGCTTTTCAGGGCTCGTCCCGGCATGCCCACGGGGCTCTGGACAATGGTGACGTCCTCCGCCTCCGCGTCCAGCAGGGCCTGTTTATAACCGGAGCTGGCGTCGCACTCCTTCGTGGCGATGAAGCGGGTGGCAAACTGGACTCCCGCCGCGCCCTGGTCCATGTAGCGGCGCAGCTCCGCCCCGCTCTTCACGCCCCCGGCCACAAAGACCGGGATATCCCGCCCGTACTTCTCCCGGAAGGGGGCCAGGGCTTCCAGCACCTCCGCCAGCAAGGCGGACAGGGGGCGGGGCCGTCCCGCCTGGGCCTCCCGGGCCTCCTCGGGGGAAAAGCCCAGGTGCCCCCCGGCCAGGGGGCCCTCCACAACCACAAAGTCCGGGACCCGGCCATAGCGCCGGTCCCACAGCTTGCAGATCAGGGCGGCGGAGCGGCCCCCGCTGACCACCGGGGCCAGGGCCGCGTCCTCATTTCCCACCTCCGCCGCCAGGCCCGGCAGATCCTTGGGAAGGCCCGCGCCGCAGACCACCGCGTCCACCCCCGCCCGGAGGGCGGCGCGCACGCTGTCGGCGTACTGGGCGGCGGCTACCATGACGTTCACCGCCACCAATCCCGCGCCCTTGGCAATCTCCTTCGCCCTGCCAATCTGCCGGACCAGGGCCCGGAGGTTTGCCTCCCGGGGATTCGTCGAAAAATCCGGCTCCCGGAAGCCGCAGAAGGCGGCGGACAGTGTGCCCATGCCCCCGCCCGCGGCCACGGCTCCCGCCAGCCGCTCCAGGCTGACGCCGATGCCCATGCCCCCCTGGACAATGGGGAGAGGCAGGGTTTTCCCCCGAATCGTCACCGCCATTCCTGGCGCACCTGTTCCAGAACGGCCTTTCCGCCGTTGTACAGCTCCTCAAAAATCTGCCGCAGGGGCCGAATCTCGTGGACCATGCCGGCCACCTGGCCCATCATGACGCTGCCCCGGTCCACGTCGCCCTCCAGCACCGCCCGGCGGAGTCCGCCGATGGTAACGGTTTCCAGCTCTTCCAGCGTGGCGTTTCGCTTCTCCAGGGCCAGGTACTCCCGGGCCATTTTGTTTTTCAGCACCCGCACCGGCCCGCCGATGGAGCGGCCCGTGACGGTAGTGTCGCTGTCCTTGGCCTTTAGGACCGCCTGCTTGTAGTTCTCATGAATGGGGCACTCCGGGCTCGCCAGCAGGCAGGTGCCCACCTGGACGCCGCTGGCCCCCAGGGCCAGGGCCGCCGCCATCTGCCGCCCGTCGGCGATGCCTCCGGCGGCGATGACGGGCACGTCCACCGCGTCGATGACCTGGGGCACCAGGGCCATGGTGGTCATCTCCCCCACATGGCCCCCGGACTCCATGCCCTCGGCCACGAAGGCGTCCACGCCGTAGCGGCTGAGCCGCTTTGCCAGCACCGCCGCCGCCACCACGGGGATAACCTTGATTCCGGCTTCCTTCCAGGCGGGGATGAACTGGCCGGGGTTTCCCGCGCCGGTGGTGACAACCCGCACGCCCTCGTCCAGGATCACCTGGGCGATGCCGGCGGCGCAGGGGTTCATCAGCATCAGGTTCACGCCAAAGGGCTTATCGGTCAGCTCCCGGGCCCGGCGGATCTCGCTCCGCACCCGGTCCGCGTCCCAGGCCCCGGTGGCAATCATGCCCAGGGCCCCGGCGTTGGAGCAGGCGGCGGCGAACTCGCCGGTGGCCACGTTGGCCATGCCGCCCTGGATAATGGGGAACTCGGTCCCCAGGATTTCGTTTAATTTCTTCACAGTATGTCTCTCCCCTCATGCGAACTCAATCAGGCATCCTCCCCAGGTCAGACCGCCGCCGAAGCCCACGGCCAGAATCCGGCTGCCGGGGCCGATTTTTCCCTGCTCCCGGAGCTCGCTGAGGACCAGGGGAATGCTGGCGGCGGAGGTGTTGCCGTATTCGGCGATGTTTTTATAATACTTCTCCGGCGGAATGCGGTATTTCCGCACCGCCAGGTCGATGATTCGGGCGTTGGCCTGGTGGAATACGAAGAAGTCCACATCCTCCACGGTCCGGCCCGTCTTTTTCAGCACCTGGTCCACGCACCAGGGCACCGCCTCCACGGCGAACTTAAAGACCCGGGTGCCCTCCATGGAGATGAGGCCGGGCTCTCCTGCCCCCGGGCCGGGGAGGCGGAGCAGCTCGCCGCTGCCGTGACAGCCCATGATGGAGGAGATGGAGGGCCAGCCCTCCCGGCACTCCACCACGGCGGCCCCGGCTCCGTCCCCGAAGAGGATGCACGTCCCCCGGTCGGACCAGTCGATGCAGCGGCTTAAGTTTTCCGCCCCCACCACCAGTCCGAATTTCCGGGGGGAGGCGTTCAGCAAACACTCCATGGTATGGAGGGCGAACAAAAAGCCGCTGCAAGCCGCCCCCAAATCGAAGCAGAGGATATCCTCCGGAAGCCCCAGCTCCCGCTGGAGCGTACAGGCGGCGGAGGGGACCATGGTCTCCGGGGTCACCGTGGCCACGATGCAGGCCCCGATTTCCTCCGGCGAGACTCCCGCGTCCGCCAGGGCCCGGCGGGCCGCCTGGGCGGTGATGGCGGAAAAGGTTTCCTCCCCGGCGCAGTGGTGCCGGGTTTTGATGCCGGTACGGCTGGAAATCCACTCGTCGTTCGTCTCCACAAGCTTCTCCAGATCCTGGTTGCTCACCAGCTTCCCGGGCACCCCCCTGCCGGTTCCCCGAATTTTAATTCCGTTCATGACTCCTCCTTCGGGGGCACGCCCATTTTCCTGAATTTTTGATAACGCTTTTCCGCCAGGCTTCCGCCGCTCTCCTTTAAAAGCGCCGCCAGATGGCGGCTCAGGCAGCGGTCCAGCTCCCGGAATACGGCCTCCGGGGCCAGGTGGGCCCCGCCCTCCGGCTCCGGGACCACGTCGTCCACAATCCCCAGGGCCAACAGGTCCGGGGCGGTGAGCTTCATCAGCTCACAAGCCTCGGCGTGCCGCCCCGCGTCCTTCCAGAGGATGGAGGCGAAGCCCTCCGGCGAGAGAATGGCGTACACCGCGTTCTCCAGCATCAGCACACGGTCCGCCACCGCCAGGGCCAGAGCGCCGCCGCTGTTGCCCTCGCCGGTGATCACGGCGAGGGCCGGCACCGTGAGGCGGCTCATTTCCATCAGGTTCCGGGCGATGGCCTCCCCCTGTCCCCGGGCCTCCGCCTCCAGGCCGGGATAGGCCCCGGAGGTGTCGATAAAAGTGAGCACCGGGCGGCGGAACTTCTCCGCCTGCCGCATGAGGCGCAGGGCCTTCCGGTAGCCCTCGGGCCCCGGCATGCCGAAGTTGCAGCGGATGCTCTCCTCCGCCGTTTTCCCCTTCCGGGTGCCGATGACGGTGACGGGCCGCCCGTGGTACAGGGCGATTCCCCCTAAAATGGCCGGGTCCTCCCGGCAGAGGCGGTCGCCCTTCTGCTCAAAGAAATCCGTGAACAGGGCGGAGATGATATCCGTGATATTGGGCCGCTGGGGGTGCCGGGCAATCGCCACCCGCTGGGCGGCGGTCAGGCTGCTCATGGACGGCCTCCTTTCTCGTGGAGCCGCAGAAGGCGGCTCAGGGTCTCCCGGAGCTCTCCCCGGGGGACCACCGCGTCCACAAAGCCGTGCTCCTCCTGGTATTCCGCCCGCTGGAAGCCCTCCGGCAGGGTCTCGCCGATGGTCTGCTGAATCACCCGGGGCCCGGCAAAGCCGATCAAAGCCCCCGGCTCCGCCAGAATGACGTCTCCCAGGGAGGCGAAGCTGGCGGTGACGCCGCCGGTGGTGGGGTCCGTCAGGACGGAGATGTACAGCAGTCCCTTCTCCGAAAACCGGGCCAGGGCGGCGGAGGTTTTCGCCATCTGCATCAGGGACAAAATGCCCTCCTGCATCCGGGCCCCGCCGCTGGCGGAGAAGAGAATCAGGGGCAGCTTGTTCTTCGCCGCGTACTCAATGGCCAGGGTGATCTTCTCCCCCACGGCGGCGCTCATGCTACCCATGAAAAAGCGGCTGTCCAGCACGCCCGCCACGCACTTCCGCCCGCCGATGGTCCCGGCGGCGGTGACGGCGGCCTCCGTGAGGCCGGTTTTCCGCTGGGCCAGGCGCCGCTTCTCCCGGTAGCCGGGGAAGGACAGGGGATCGGCGGCGGGGAGCTTCTCGTTCAGCTCCCGGAAGCTGCCGGGGTCCAGAATGGTGCTCAGCCGGTAATAGGCCCCGATGGGGAAGTGATAGCCGCAGAGGGGGCAGACGGAGAGATTCCCCGCCACGTCCTTCCGCTGGCTCTCCCCGCCGCACTTGGGGCAGGCCACCAGCTGGTCCCCCGGGACGTAGCTGTCCCGAATGGCCTTCATGGCCAAAAGCCGGGCCCGGCGCTTGGCAAAGATGCCGCTCATGCCTCCGCCTCCTTCTCCTCCACCCGGCGGCTGAAGTCCAGCAGCTCCGCTAGGTGCGCGTCCAAAAAGCCCGTGGCGCACCGGCCCCGGACGAAAACGGGGTGGAACAAAATCTCATAGGACAGCTCCGCGTTGGTGGGAAAGCCCTCCAGGGTGAATTCCTCCAGGCAGCGGCGGAGCTTGCGGATGGCCTCCAGCCGAGTGGCCCCGTGGGCCAGGACCTTGGCGGCCAGGGAATCGTAATAGGGGGACATGGCGCAGCCGTTGTAGAGGCAGGAGTCCACCCGGACCCCCGCGCCGCCGGGGAAGTGGAGGAACTCCACCTTGCCGGGGCAGGGCCGGAAGTCCCCGTGGGGGTCCTCGGCGTTGATCCGGCACTCCATGGCACAGCCCCGGATCGTCACGTCCTCCTGGCGGATATCCAGAGGCAGGCCGGAGGCAATCCGAAGCTGCTGGCGCACCAGATCCACCCCAGTGACCAGCTCCGTGACCCCGTGCTCCACCTGGATGCGGGTGTTCATCTCCATAAAGTAAAAATTCTCCCCGTCCACCAGGAATTCCACCGTCCCGGCCCCCTCATAGCCCACGGCCTCCGCCGCCCGGACGGCGGCTTCTCCCATGGCCTTTCGCAGGGCGGGGCTGAGGCCGGGAGCGGGCGCCTCCTCTATCAGCTTCTGGTTCCGCCGCTGGACGGAGCAGTCCCGGTCTCCCAGGTGGATGGTATGCCCCTGGCGGTCCGCCAGAATCTGCACCTCCACGTGCCGGGGGTTCAGCACCAGCTTCTCCAGGTACATCTCGTCGTTTCCAAAGCAGGCGGCGGCCTCCGCCTTGGCCTCGGCGTAGGCGGAGGGAAGCGCGTCCGGGCCGTCACAGCGGCGGATGCCCCTTCCCCCGCCTCCGGCGGAGGCCTTCAGCAGCACCGGCCAGCCCACGGCCTCCGCCGCCGCCAGGGCCTCCTCCACCGAGGAGACGGGGCCGTCGGAGCCGGGAGTCACCGGGACCCCCGCCGCCTTCATCAAATCCCGGGCGGCGGACTTGGAGCCCGCCTTTCGGATGGCCTCCCCGGAGGGGCCGATGAAGGTCAGCCCCGCTTTGGCGCAGGCGTCGGAGAAGTCCGCGTTCTCGGAGAGAAAGCCGTAGCCCGGGTGTATGCCGTCGCAGCCGGTGGCCAGGGCCGCCGTCAGCAGGGCGTCCTGATTCAAATAGCTGTCCGCCGCCCGGGCGGGGCCGATGCAGACGGACTCCGTGGCCAGCTGAACGTGGAGGGCCTCCGCGTCCGCCTCGGAATAGGCGGCCACCGTCTCGATCTCCAGCTCCCGGCAGGCCCGGAGGACCCGGAGGGCAATCTCCCCCCGGTTGGCGATAAGGACCCGCTTCAGCATGGCCGGTAGCGCATCAGCGCCTCGCCGAAAGCCGCCAGCTCCCCGTTGGCCTTCAGCACCTCTTCGATGACGCAGTCGCAGGGGGCGGGAACCTCGATCATGGTTTTCATGGCCTCGATGAGGCAGACGGTCTGCCCCTTCTTCACCTTGTCCCCCGGCATGGCAAAGGGGGGCTGCTCCGGGGCGGGAGCGGCGTAGAAGGTGCCCACCAGCGGCGCGGTGACGGCGGGGGCCTCCTCCGCCGTCGGAGCCGCCGCCGGGGCGGCGGGTATGGGAACCATGGCGGGAGCGGCCGCCGGAGCGGGGGCCGCCTTTTCCAGCTCTATTTTAAAATCCCCCTGTGACAGCTTCAGCTTCTGCAAGCCGCTGGTGTCAAAGCGGGCCATTAAGTCATAAATTTCCTGGTTGGTCATACTCGTTCCTTTCCAAGCCCGCCGCCCCGCTGTCGTCAACGGGGCGGCGCTTCACGGAAATGTAGGTTTCGGCGGCGCGGTTCAGGCCTTGTGGGCCTCCAGGTACTTCACAATGTCGCCCACGGTTTTCAGCGCCTCCACATCGGCGTCGTCGATGGTGATTCCGCTGGCCTCCTCCAGGGCCATGACCAGCTCCACCGCCGCCAGGGAATCCGCCCCCAGATCGTCGGACAGGGAGGCCTCCAGCGTCACCTGCTCCGCCTCGCAGCCCAGGGTTTCCACGATGATATCACGCACTTTCTCGAATTCCATTTGAGATTCTCCTTGTTTGTCGAAATATCAATTATTTTAACTAAAAATTTTTAATTAAAATAATTGAACTTATTTTACACAGGAGGCTCCCGGTTGTCAAGGAAAATTTTCACGGATCGGCTCTTCCCTTTTTTGTGAAAATCTTATA
This sequence comes from uncultured Oscillibacter sp., assembly GCA_948916585.1. Lineage (GTDB taxonomy): Bacteria > Bacillota > Clostridia > Oscillospirales > Oscillospiraceae > Oscillibacter. Next base: position 15,080 of record CAQXTN010000023.1, read on the forward strand.
TAATTAGAGTGCTGTCCAGTACCATATCCGGGGTCTTTGCCCCGGCCTATCTTTTAGGAGGCGTACATGAAAATCATCATCGTGGGCGCTGGGAAGGTGGGCTCCGCCCTGACCCAGCAGCTCTCCGCCGACGGGCACAACGTCACCGTGGTGGACCAGGACCCCCAGCTCATCGACAACATCATCAACATCTATGACGTTATGGGAGTCTGCGGCAACGGCGCGGTCTACAGCGTGCAGAAGGAGGCGGAGGTGGAAAAGGCGGAGCTCCTCATCGCCACCACCTCCAGCGACGAGCTGAACATCCTCTCCTGCCTGGTGGCCAAGAAGCTGGGCGTGAACCACACCATCGCCCGCATCCGCAACCCGGAATATGAAAAGCAGCTCCGCTTCATGCGGGAGGAGCTGGGCCTATCCATGGTCATCAACCCCGAGCGGGCCGCCGCCCGGGAGATCGCCCGGGTCCTCCGCTTCCCCGCCGCCATGAAGGTGGAATCCTTCTCCAAGGGGCGGCTGGAGCTGGTGGAGTACCGCCTCCCCGCCGACTCCGCTCTGGACGGCCTCCAGCTGGCGGACCTGTACCGGAACATCCGGGTCCGGGTGCTGATCTGCGCCGTGGCCCGGAAGGGGGAGACCATCATTCCCTCCGGCGACTTCGTCCTCCGGGCGGGGGACAAGATTTACCTCACCTCCTCCCCGGACCAGCTGGCCCAGTTCTTCCGGCACCTGGGGGTATTCCGCTCCAAGGCGTCCACCGTCATGATCGTGGGGGCCAGCAAGATCTGCTACTACCTCACCAGCGAGCTTTTGAACATGGGCATGTCCGTGAAAATCATCGACCGGGACGAGCAGCGCTGCATCCAGATGGGCGAGCAGCTGCCCAAGGCCCTGGTCATCGTGGGGGACGGCACGGACACGGACCTGCTCCACGAGGAGGGCATCGGCCAGACGGACGCCTTTGTGGCCATCACCGGCATCGACGAGGCCAACATCTTAATGTCCATGTGCGCCTCCAAGGAATCCGGGAACCACTGCAAGGTGGTGGCGAAAATCAACCGGAAATCCCTGGTGGACCTGGTGAGCAACGAGAGCATGATCGACAGCGTGATCTCCGCCCGGTCCACCACCACGGAGCTCATCGTCCAGTACGTCCGGGCCATGGAGAGCGCCGAGGGCGCCAAGATCAAGACCCTCCACCGTCTGGTGGACGGGGCGGTGGAGGCCCTGGAGTTCGGCGTGGGGCCGGACGTGCCCTTCATCGGCGTGCCCCTGAAAAACCTGAAGCTCCGCAACGGCCTGCTGCTGGCCGGCATCGTTCAGCGCAGCGGGAAGATCGTCATTCCCTCCGGCAACGACTGCCTCAGCCTGGGGGACGACGTGATCGTGGTCACTACAGACACCTCCCTCCAGGACATCCACGACATCTGCCGGGAGTAAGGGAGGGAACGACGCTTGAATTATCAAATGATCGGCTTCGTCATCGGACGAATTCTCTGGACGGAGGCGGCGCTGCTGCTGCTGCCCGCCCTGGTGACGCTGCTGTACGGGGAACCGGCGCTTCCCTTTCTGGGGCCCATCCTGCTTCTTTTGATCGCGGGCCTCCCCTTCCGCAAAAAGCCCAAGCAGACCTCCCTCTACGCCCGGGACGGCTTCGCGGTGGTGGCTTTGGCCTGGGTGCTGATGAGCGCCTTCGGGGCCCTGCCCTTCCTCATCTCCGGATACATTCCCAGCTTTGTGGACGCCTTTTTTGAAACCGTCTCCGGCTTCACCACCACCGGAGCCACCATTCTCACGGCGGTGGAGCCTCTGAGCCAGGGAATTCTCTTCTGGCGGAGCTTCACCCACTGGATCGGCGGCATGGGGGTACTGGTCTTTGTCATGGCGGTATTGCCCATGACGGACGGACACGGGATGCACCTGCTCCGGGCGGAGATGCCGGGACCGTCGGTGGGGAAGCTGGTAAGCCGTATGAGCGACACCGCCAAGATTCTCTACGGCATCTACCTGGTCATGACCCTCGTTGAAATCGCCCTGCTGGCGGTGGGGGGCATGCCCCTCTTCGACTCCTGCATCCATGCCTTCGGCTCCGCGGGCACCGGCGGTTTCAGCAACAAAAACCTCAGCGTCGGGGCCTATGACAACGCTTATTTTGATGTGGTCATCGGAATTTTCATGCTGCTTTTCGGCGTGAACTTCAACCTCTATTACTTCCTCCTGGTCCGCCGGTTCCGGGACGTGTTCCGCTCCGAGGAGCTGTGGGCCTACGCGGCCATTGTGGGTGCGTCTGTGGTGGCCATCGCGGTGGATATTCTCCACATGTACGAGTCCTTCGGCCAGAGCCTCCGTTACTCCTTCTTCCAGGTGGCCTCCATCATCACCACCACCGGCTACGCCACGGCGGACTTCAACCTCTGGCCCACCTTCTCCAAGGGCATTTTGGTGGTGCTGATGTTCATTGGAGCCTGCGCCGGGTCCACCGGCGGCGGCATCAAGGTAGCCCGGATTGTCATTCTGGCCAAGACCTCCTGGGGGGACATGCGAAAGATGCTCCACCCCAACGCCGTTACCACCACCCGGTTTGAGGGCAAGGCCCTGACAGACAAGCATATCCGCAGCGTCCACCTCTTCATCACGGTGTACCTGATCGTTTTCACGGTCTCCTTCCTGCTGCTGAGCCTCAACGGATTCGACATTGTGACCACCTTCACCGCCGTAACGGCCTGTATCAACAACATCGGCCCGGGCCTGGAGGTGGTGGGACCCATGGGGAATTTCGCCGGGTTTGCCTGGTGGTCCAAGCTGCTGCTGTCCTTTGACATGCTGGTGGGCCGTCTGGAAATTTTCCCCATGCTGCTGCTGTTCGCCCCCTCCATCTGGAAGCGGCGGCGCATCGTTTGGCGGACATGATGCAAAAAGGACCCGAGACGCGCGTCTCGGGTCCTTCTTTTTTATACATCAGCCGGTTCAGCAGCCCAGCGCCTTGGCGGACTCCTCCAGCTTGGCGATGAGTTCCCGGAACTTCTCCGCTTTCTCCTTCTCGGCGTTCACCACCGCCTCCGGGGCCCGGGAGACAAATTTCTCGTTGGAGAGCTTCTGCTCCACAATCCGCAGGCCGTTCTCCGCCTTTTCCTTCTCCTTGGCGATGCGCTCCCGCTCCGCCGCCAAATCCACCAGCTCGCTGAGGGGCAGATAGGCCGTGGCGTTGTGGGTGACGATGCTCACCTGTCCCGTGAGATCCGCCGGGGCCTCCGCCGCGAAACGCACCTGGGAGGCAAAGGCCAGCCGCTGGAGGAAGTGGAGGCCCTGCTCATAGGGCTCGGGCGCGGCGGTGACCAGCAGCACCTCCGCCTTTTTGGACGGGGGCACGTTCATCTCCGCCCGGCGGGCCCGGATGGCCTTGATGGTGTCCATAACCGCTTCCATGGCGGCCTCCTCCTTGGGGAAGTTCAAGGCCTCGCCGTACTCCGGCCACCGGGACGTCATCAGGAACTTGTCCCCGGAACCCGCCCGCTTGGGAAGGGCCTGGAAAATCTCCTCGGTAATGAAGGGCATGAAGGGGTGCAGCAGCTTCAAAAGCTCCGTCAGCACATAGCAAAGGACGTTCCGGGCGGTAGACTTCGCCGCCTCGTCCTCCCCGTTCAGCCGGGTCTTCGTCAGCTCGATATACCAGTCGCAGTAGGTGTCCCACAGGAAGTCGTAAACCTTGGCGGAGGCCACGCCGATCTCGTAGCTGTCCAGATTCTCCGTGACCTCCTTCACCAGGGTGTTCAGCTTGGAGAGGACCCACTTGTCCTCCCGCTCCAAAGCCTCCGCCGCCGGGAGGTCATAGGTCTCCAAATCCCCCAGGTTCATCATGACGAAACGGCTGGCGTTCCAGACCTTGTTGGCGAAGTTCCGCATGGCCTCGCACTTTTCCGTGTAGAAGCGCATGTCGTTTCCGGGGCTGTTTCCGGTGATGAGGTTGAATCGCAGGGCGTCCGCGCCGTAGGTCTCCGCCACCTCCAGGGGGTCGATGCCGTTGCCCAGGGACTTGGACATCTTGCGGCCCTTGTCGTCCCGGACCAGACCGTGGATAAGGACGGTGTGGAAGGGGATTTTCTTCATCTGCTCGCAGCCGGAGAAGATCATCCGGGAGACCCAGAAGAAGATGATATCATAGCCGGTAACCATGACGGAGGTGGGGTAGTAGAAATCCAGGTCCTCCGTCTTTTCCGGCCAGCCCAGGGTGGAGAAGGGCCACAGAGCGGAGCTGAACCAGGTGTCCAGCACGTCCGGGTCCCGGGTCAGGTGCGCGCTTCCGCATTTCTCGCACTTTGTCGGGTCCTCCCGGCTGACATTGATGTGTCCGCAGTCGTCACAATACCAGGCGGGAATCTGGTGGCCCCACCAGAGCTGGCGGGAGATGCACCAGTCATGGACGTTCTCCATCCAGTTGGTGTAGGTCTTGCTGAACCGCTCGGGGACGAACTTCACCTCGCCCTCCCGGACCACCCGGAGGGCCTCCTTGGCCAGGGGCTCCATCTTTACGAACCACTGGGCGGAGATCAGGGGCTCCACGTCGTTGTGGCAGCGGTAGCAGGTGCCCACGTTGTGGCTGTAGGGCTCAGTCTTCACCAGATACCCCTGCGCCTCCAAATCCTTCACGATGGCCTTCCGGCACTCATAGCGGTCCATCCCGTTGTAGGGCCCGCCGTTTTCGTTGATTTTCCCGTCGTCCCCGATGCAGCGGATGACCTCCAGGTTGTGCCGGAGGCCCACCTCGAAGTCGTTGGGGTCGTGGGCGGGGGTCATCTTCACCGCACCGGTGCCGAAACCCAGCTCCACGTACTCGTCGGCCACGATGGGAATCTCCCGGTTCATAATGGGCAGGATGCAGGTCTTGCCCACCAGATGCTTGAACCGCTCATCCTCCGGGTTCACAGCAACGCCCGTGTCGCCCATCATGGTTTCGGGCCGGGTGGTGGCTACCACCAGGTCGCCGGACCCGTCGGTGAGGGGATAGCGGATGTGCCAGAGGTGGCCGGGCTTGTCCTGGTACTCCACCTCCGCGTCGGAGAGGGCGGTGACGCAGTGGGGGCACCAGTTGATAATGCGGCTACCCTTGTAGATGAGTCCCTTGTCATAGAGCTCACAGAAGGTCTCCCGGACGGCCTTGGAGCAGCCCTCGTCCATGGTAAAGCGGGACCGGGACCAGTCGCAGGACACACCCATCTTTTTTTGCTGCTGGACAATACGGTCGCCGTACTTTTCCTTCCACTGCCAGACCCGCTGGAGGAACTTCTCCCTCCCCAGGTCATAGCGGGTCAGGCCCTCCTTAGTCCGCAGCTCCTCCTCCACCTTGATCTGGGTGGCGATGCCGGCGTGGTCCACGCCGGGGACCCAGAGGGCGGCGTAGCCCTGCATCCGCTTGAAGCGGGTGAGAATGTCCTGGAGGGTGCAGTCCATGGCGTGGCCCATGTGAAGCTGTCCCGTGACGTTGGGGGGCGGCATGACGATGGAGAAGGGCTTTTTCGCGGGGTCCGGGTCGCCGTTAAAGCACCCGGCGTTTTCCCACATCTCGTAGACGCGGCCCTCCACCTGCTGGGGTTCGTACACTTTCGGCAGTTCTTTTTTCATGTTGATTTCTCCTATTCTGTAAGCTTGTATTCTTACTTAATATATGCCATCGGCTTTCCGGTTTTTTCGGTGATGAAGGTCCGGAACTCCTCGGCCGTCCCGCCGCTCAGGGAAGCTTTGTCATAAATCTGTCCGTGCTGGCGGCTGAACAGGAGCACAAAGTAATCCTCTGTCTCGCACACCTGCTGAACCGCCTCATAATGAAATTCCGTGGCCGCCGCCTCTGTTGTTGAGGTGTAACTCTCCTCTGTAAAAACACTCTTCGCGGACGATGTGCCGGGCAGCAGCTTCTTTTGGGCAAAGAAGGCGTTGACCTGATCCTCAGTAAACAATATCGCGATCAATATTACACCGACGCCGCAGTTCAGGGTGTCCCGAAGGGTCCACGGTTCGTCCAGAAGCCGCCGTGCGGCAATCAGCAAAATCGCCAGCGCCACGATACACCAGCCAAATATATGGCTCCTCCGGCTGCGCTTTTCCCGAATCGTCTTGCGCAGGGCCCTGGCCAGGGCGGTCAAGCCCTTTTGATCGTATCTTGTCTCAAACTGAAATTCCATCGCTATTTTATCCTTTCCACAGGCCAGCCAAATTCCCGCTCCAGGAAGTCCCGGGAGCCTCCGCGCCAGTCCAATAGAGGATTGCCGCGCCGCAACCGGCCAAAAACATCCCCAGGAGCTTCATTGCGAGCCACAGTCCCAGGAAAAGGCCATAGCCTCCACGGGCCAATCTTTCCCGTTTCGCGGAAGCCCGCCACCATGCTTTCCGGTCCTCCTCCGTCAGGACCGCCCTCACCCGGAATACCATCTCAGCTCCTCCGAAAAAGAAAACCGCCCCAAGCCATCGGCTCAGGGCGAATACAAATCCGCGGTACCACCTGAATTTCCCTCGCGGGACACTCGTCTCCCCTCTAACGGCGGGACCTCCGTCGCGGCCTACTCTCCGTTCAGCCGCGCCGCTCCGGGACGACTTCCCCCGCCGCCTTGGGGACGCTCTCACCATCCGCGTCCTCTCTTGGCCTCGGCAGGCCGGGTACTGCTTCCCTTCCTCGCGTTTGTACAGGGGCCAGTATACTACACCCCGTCCCGCCTTGTCAAGACAGGCGCAGAATTTCCTTCTTCAACCGGCTGATAATCCGCTTTTCCAGCCGGGAAATGTAGGACTGGGAGATGCCCAGCCGGTCCGCCACCTCCTTCTGGGTCTGCTCCTTCCCGCCCCCCAGGCCGAAGCGGAGGGTGATGATCTCTTTTTCCCGGGGAGAAAGCGTGCTGATGGCCTGGGCCAGCAGGGAGCGGTCCACGTCCTCCTCAATGGGCCGCATGACCACGTCCTCGTCGGTGCCCAGCACGTCGGAGAGCAGCAGCTCGTTGCCGTCCCAGTCCGTGTTCAGGGGCTCGTCGAAGGACACCTCTCCCCGGCGGGAGGCGTTCTTGCGAAGGTACATGAGGATTTCATTTTCGATGCACCGGGAGGCGTAGGTGGCCAGCTTGATATTCTTATCCGTCCGATAGGTCTCCACCGCCTTGATCAGGCCGATGGTCCCAATGGAGATCAGGTCCTCGATGTTGATACCCGTATTTTCAAACCGCCGGGCGATGTACACCACCAGCCGCAGGTTATGTTCGATCAGCTCCTGCCGGGCGGCCTCGTCCATGTTGGACAGCAGCTCCGCCTCCCGCTCCCGGGTCAGGGGCGGAGGCAGGGTGTCGCTGCCCCCGATATAATGGATCCCCGCCGAGGGCCAGAGCCCCAGCCGGATCAGCAGCCTTCTCAGTTTTCCCAGCAGTTCCATGTCGTCCTCCCTTTCCAGCCGGCCCGCCCCACAGCGCCGCGCACTCTCCCCCCAGAGCCGTGGGGGACAGGGCCGCCGTCAGCCCCGGATACCGGGTTCCGTTGATCTCTGTCCAGTCCGTCCGGATCGCCAGCAGCAGTCCCCCCGCCGTTCCCACAGCCCGGTAGGGCGTCAGCCGGGGCCGCAGGGTGGGCGCGATGGCCCGCAGGGGCTCCAGCAGCTCCTCCGGAGCCTCCAGGCCCCGCTGCCGCAGCAGCCGCACCGCCTCCGGCGGCAAAGCGGCGTCCAGAGCCCCCGGGGCCGCCACCAGCGCCGCCCGGCCATCCGGGGCCCGGAGGCCGCTGCCCGTGTCCCACAGGGCCGTCAGCTCCGCCGTCCGTCCGGCGATGGAAACCCGAACCGGCAGCAGCTCCCCCCGAACCCCGTGGGACGCCGCCGCCCGGAATACTACGGAGAGGATGGCGTAGGCCGCCGTCCCGCCAACCGCCAGGGCCTTGGCGTCTACGTTGGTGTAAAACACGCCGTTTATCACCGGGACGCCCCCCCCGGCAAGCAAGCCCAGTCCCAGCACGCAGCCCGCCATGGCACAGGAGACGGCGAAAAACAGCAGCACAAGCCGCAGCAGCTTCTCCTCCCCGCCATAGGCGATGAGCCCCAGCAGCACTCCCGCCGCCAGCTTCACCGGCGTCTGGGCCAGAAAGCCCAGCCCCGGCAAAAACACCGCCGCCGCGTAAACGCCCCCGGCCAGGGCCGCCAGGGCGTAGCGTCTCCGCCGCAGGGGCAGTCCCGCAAGGCGGGCGGCGCAGAGGAGGAGCAGATAGTCCATCAGGGCGTTCAGCACAAACACGCTGTCGATGTAGATGACCGTCACGGCGTCCCGCCCCCTTTTCCAAGGGATATTATAGGACAGGTGGACCGGGAAAGCGGTCACAATATGGGAGGGAATTTTCCACGAAAAAAGGCGCCGCTCTCGCGGCGCCTTTCCATCTGCGTTTTCTGCTACATCGCAATGCCCCAGAGGTCGTCGAAGAGTCCTCCGCCGCCATCCGGGTCCGTTGTTCCCGGCTCCTCCGGCTCCGCGGGGGTCACCGGGTCCGGCGTGGGCGGCGGCGGGCCATAGCCCTCGTGGCTCTCGCCGGGACTGGGGACGTAGGGCTCCGAGGGATTGGCTGTGGTCCCTCCGCTCGGGTTGTTGGGGTCTATGGGATTTATCGGGTCCAGGGGATTCTCCGGCAGGGGCACGCCCTCATGGACGGGACAGCCTCCCGTGGGATTCGTCTCGGAGGGCTCCTTGGCCTTTTCCAGGGTGCTGATGAGATAGGCGTCGTCGTCCGCCTTGATGCTGGGGCCATAATCCTCCCGAACGTAGTCCAGATAGGCCCGCTGCTCCACCACCGCCTCCGGGCAGGTCTCCCCCGCCAGGCAATGGCCCTCGGTGCAGTAGGACACCACCTTGTGGATGGTGCAATCTTCGGTAGGCCCGGTGCCCGACGCTGCCGTAAAGCTGGCGGTCCGGCCTCCCCGGGGGTCTGCCCGGCAGGCGTCCGTGGGCCGCATGCCGCTGTCCAGACAGACGCTGATGGTGGTCAGCCCCGTGGCGGGCTTGTTCTCAAAGTCCTTGTCCGGCAGCTCCATGTGGAGGGGCTCCATGACCTTTTTCCACATGGTGATGGCCGGGTTCCCGTTGTAGCTGATGCGCTCCGGGTCCTCATAGCCTGTCCACACCGCCGCCACGTAATAGGGGGTAAAGCCTACGAAGTAGCGGTCCTTGTTGTCGTTGGTGGTTCCGGTTTTTCCGGCGATGTGCATGCCGCCAAACCGGGCCTGTCCGCCGGTGCCGTTGGACACGGCGTTTTTCAGCATTTCCGTCATCAGGTAGGCCGTGGTTTCCTTCATGGCCACGTGGCTTTCGCTCTCGTTTTCCAGCACCGTCACCTCCTGCCCGGTGGCGTTGTCAACGCGGGTGACACGGACATAGGTCCGGGGTTCGTTGTACACGCCGTTGTTGGCAAAGCAGGCGTAGGCCGCCGCCATTTCCACAGTGTTCAGTCCCCGGGTCAGGCCGCCCATGCCCAAGGCGCCCACTACCATGTCATCCGCCACCAGCCCCAGGTTCAAATTCTCCGTGGCGAAGCGGTAAGCCTCCTCCACCCCCACGGACTGGAGGGCCTGGACGGCGATGGTGTTGATGGACTGCCGGACGCCGGTCTGCACCGTGGTAAAGCCGGTGAACTTGTTAGGGGAGTTCTTGGGCCAGGGGTTCCCATTGAGCTCCTGCACGGGGTAGTTGTCAAAGACGGACCCCGGGCTGATGGTCCCCGCGTCCAGGGCGGGGGCATAAGCCGTCAGGGGCTTCATGGAGGAGCCCACCTGCCGCTTGGCCGTGGCGCAGTTCCAGCCCAAGTTCTCCTGTTTCTCCCCCACTTTGCCAACCATCGCCACGATGTCCGCCGTGTAGGGGTCCAGAATGGTGATAGCGGACTGGAGCTGCTGGCCGTTCCGGGAGGTAACATCCAGGTTGCTCCGGTCCTCATAGATGCTCTCCGCCAGGGCTTGAATGTCCGGGTCCAGGGTGGTGTAGATGCGGTAGCCACTGTTGTAGAGGCGGGTATACGCCTCTTCTTCTCCGATACCGAACTCATCCTGAAGTCCCTGAACCACGTCCCGGATCACCTGATCCACAAACCAGGAGTTGATCTCCACCTCGCCCGCGACCTCTTCCACAATCTCCTCGGCGGAGGTGGACCCGTCGGCGAATTGCAGGACCTCCGCCTTGGCGGCCTCGGCCTGGGCCTTGGTAATATAGGGAAGACCCGTCTCAGGGTTAATGACGTTTTCGTCACACATTTTGTTCAGGATTGTCTCCTGGCGGTTCTTGTTCAGCTCCCGGGGTGTGACCTTGGTGCCGTCCTCCCGGGTGTAGGTGATGTCGTACAAGGGCCCAAAGAGGGAGGGATTGTTAGTAATGGCGATGATACAGGCGCTTTCCGCCAGGCTCAGGTCCTTGGCGTCCTTGCCAAAATAGAACTGAGCCGCCGTTTGGACGCCGTAGCAGCCCTGTCCCAGGTAGATGTCGTTCAGGTACTGCTCCAGGATATACTCTTTTCCGTAGTTCTTCTCAAACTCCAGGGCCCGGAAAATCTCCCGGACCTTCCGGTTGACATAGGGCTTGTTGTCCTTTGTCATGTTTTTCAGCACCTGTTGGGTGATGGTGGAGCCTCCGTAGCTGCCGTCCCCGGTGATCAGCTCCTTCACCGCCCCCAGGGTCCGCTTCCAGTCCACGCCCTGGTGCTTGAAAAACCGCTCGTCCTCGATGGAAACGGCGGCCTGCCACAGATAAGGGGACATCTCATCGAAGCTCACCAGAATGCGGTTTTCCGCGCCGTGAACGCTCTGGAGCTCCTTCCAGGCGCCCGTCTCCTTATCCTGATAATAGATAAAGGAGCTGAGCTTCATGGTGTAGTCCTCCGCCCGTACCGCCACGTTGGGAGTGACCACCGTGTCGATATACTCCTTAAAGAAGTGCAGGCCGACCAGCGCCGTGCAGACGCCGATGAGCAGAACCGTCCACAGCGTAATAAAAATCCACTTCACCGCGCCCAGGGCAATCCGCACCGGGGAGGGCTTTCTGGATTTCCTGCGCCGCTGGGGCTGCTGGGGGGAGGGCTGTTCTCTTCTTCCGTGCTGCTCCAAAATAACGAATACCTCCTTCAACAGGGATACCGCTCCCGCCCGGGTTTTGGGGCGGAGCGCGTCAAAGCCAGTCGTTTCCTGGGTTTCCAGAAATGTCCGGAGTCCCTTGTTTTCTATTGTACCATGCGCTGTCAATATTGAAAATGTCGGATTTCGCTGAAAAAAAGTTCCCGCGCCGCATGGATTTATGAGTTTTGGGCAGACTAACTCCCACCGGCGCTGTCAACTTTTCACCTTTTTCACGAATTCTGCTCTTGCATTTGCCGGCGTTTCCGTGTAAAATACAGTTGAGTCCAGAAAAGGAGGCCCTGTATGAGTGAAGATTTCGGCCCCACCTTCCTGACCGTTACCGACGAGGAGGGGAACGAGCTGGTCCTGGAGTTCATGGACGCTCTGGAGCACAACGGCCAGCTTTACCAGGCCTTTTTCCCCGCTGAGACGGAGGGGGAGGAGGATGACCCGGACGCCGGGCTGGTGATTTTAAAGGTACTCCACGAGGACGGCGAGGATGTGCTCTCCACCCTGGACTCCGACGAGGAGCTGGAGGCGGTCTACGAGCTGTTTATGGAGTCCCTCTTCGACGGCGAGGAATGACCGGGCGGATTACAACCAAACATAGAACCCGTACCCTGCGGGGTGCGTGATAGATCTTTTTTTAACCCACATTTCGTTATAAGGGACGCTGGATCAGCCCGTGGTTCGCAGGCCTCCCGGCTGCCGTTCGCGGCTGGAAGTTGGAAGCGGTAAAGCGTGCTGGAGGCGACCCACCTGTCCTTGAAGGTGCAGGTTATAACGAGGTCTACACGGCTCTCGCGGGGTACTATTATGCCCTGACCCCTGGATTCTCCCCGCCTTTCAGGAAATTTTCAGCTGGCCGTGGCAGTATTGTGTTATACTTGTGTTACGATTCGGGCGCTGTTTTGGCGGATCAAACCGGGAACTTGATGAAAAAACCATGAATTCTGCCGGTTTCTTTCCGGAGAACGGATTTTAGGCTTGCACTCTCGCCCGTATTCCGCTATAATAGGCAAGTGCGTAAAATCCAGCCCGTTTTGTTCGGGCAAAAAATTGTGACTGAAAACTTGAGAGGACTGAAACACAAATGAGCGCATCGAGAGAAAAGCAAAATCGCCAGGCCGCCGCCGGTCAGGCCGACCCCAAGACCGCCCGGGAGGCGCAGCAGCGCAAGGAGGAGAAGCGGACCAATCTGCTCTATGGCGTCATCGCCGCCGCCGTCCTGATCGCGCTGATCGTCTCCCTCGTTTGGCGCAGCGACCTCCTCCCCAAAATGACCACCGCCGCCACCATCGACGGGGAGAAGTACACCGCCGCCGAGGTGGGCTACTACTACCAGACGGCCTACCGCAACTTCCTGAACCAGTATTCCTACTTCACCAGCTACCTGGGTCTGAACACCGGCGCTTCCTTGAAAAATCAGGAGATCAGCGCCGACTCCGCCTCCATGCTGGGCATCGAGGTTCCCGAGCCCGCCGAGGGCGAGGAGGCCCCTATCTCCACCGGCATGACTTGGCACGACTACTTTCTGGATGAGGCCCTGGAAAACATGAACGTCATCCAGGCCGCCCTGAAAGCCGCCGAGGCCGAGGGTTTTGAATATCCCGCCGGGGTCCAGGTCCAGTACGACGACAACATGGCCGCCCTCAAGTCTGCGGCCGCCGCCAGCGGCATCTCCGTCAGCCAGTACCTGAAAGGCAATTTCGGCGCGGGCGTTACGGAGAAGGTCTATGGCGAGCAGCTGATGCGGGTCCTCCGTTACAGCGCCTATGCCGACGCCTATCAGGACAGCCAGGTCTACTCCGACAGTGACCTAGAAACGGCCTATAACGCGGACCGGAACTCCTATGACCACGTGTCCTATGAGACTGTCTCCATCTCCGGCGCGGCGGAAAGCACCACCGACGACGAGGGGAACACCGTAGAGCCCACCGCGGAGGAAACCGCCGCGGCCAAGGAGGCCGCGCAGAATGCCGCCAAGGCCATCCTGGAGGGCTTCGAGAATGGTGAGGACCTGGAGGAGCTGGCCGATGAGCACGACGGCACCTACAGTGAAAACGAAAACGGCAGCTACAGCGCCGGAAGCGTTGTGAGCGAGTGGCTGTATGACGGTGCCCGGAAATCCGGCGAGGCCGCCACCCTGGAGGACGGCACCGTCCAGTATGTTGTAGTTTTCCACGACCGCTTCCGGGATGAGAATCCCACCATTGACATCCGTCACATCCTGGTTCCCCTGGGAACCGGCTCCATCGCCGAGGGCGAGGAGGGATACGAGGATGAGCAGGCCCAGCTGAAAGCCGACGCCCATGCCAAGGCCGAGGAGCTGCTGGCCCAGTGGCAGTCCGGCGAGGCCACCGAGGACTCCTTCGCCGCCCTTGCCATGAAGGAATCCACCGACAGCTCCAAGTACGACGGCGGCCTCTACACCGAGGTCTATCAGGGTCGGATGGTAGCGGAGTTCAACGACTGGTGCTTCGACACCGCCCGCCAGAGCGGCGACACCGGTGTGGTGGACACCCAGTATGGCTCTCACGTCATGTACTTCTCCGGCGTGAACCGGGACCGCTGGCAGGCCCAGGCCGCCTCCAACCTGCGGAGCGAGGCCTACGCCGCCTGGGAAGAGGAGCTGACTGCCAACAGCACCATTCAACGCAATGAATCCGGATTGAAATTCATTGGCTGACCACAGCCCAGAGGGCCGGCAATTGCCGGCCCTCTTTTGCGGAGAGATACATGCGAGCTTTAAAGAAAGAAGGAAGGAACGATGTTAGTCGGTACACTGGTGAACACCGCCGCCGTGATTGCCGGATCCTTAATTGGGCTGCTGCTTGGCAACATTCTGCCGGAGCGTCTGCGGGACACGGTGATGAAGGGTTTGGGGCTTTGCACCCTGTTTGTGGGCATTGACGGGATGCTGGGAGGGAGCAACGCCCTAATTGCCATCATCTCCGTGGCTATAGGCGCTGTCGTCGGGGAGCTCTGCGACTTAGACGGGCATCTGAACCGCTTCGCGGAGGGCTTGGAGAAGAGGTTTCAGAAAGACAGGAAAAGTGGCCCCTCCTTGGCGGAGGGCTTTGTGACGGCTTCCCTGGTCTTTTGCGTGGGGGCTATGACCATTGTGGGTGCTCTCAACGACGGGCTTACCGGCAACCATGAAATGCTCTTCACCAAGGCTACCCTGGATTTTGTCTCCTCCATTATCTTCGCCTCCTCCCTGGGCCTGGGCGTGATGCTGTCCGCCGCGGCGATACTTACCATTGAGGGAGGGATCGCCTGTCTCGCCAGCCTGGTGGCTCCCATTCTCCAGCAAAACCCCAACACGGTCCCGGAAATGACAGTAGTGGGGTCCGTTCTAATCGTGGCCATCAGCCTAAACCTGCTTGGCGTCACGAAACTAAAGGTCATGAACTACGTCCCGGCCATCTTCCTGCCCATTCTGCTTTGCCAGTTTATGTAAGGGCTCCATCAAAAACGCGTCCCTGCCGAAAGAGGCAGGGGCGCGTTTCTTTTAGGATTGCATTGCTTTTCCCGGTGTAGTAAACTGTAGCAAACGAGGGGAGGCATCCGCCATGATCTTGACCTTGGGAGCTCAGTCGCCTTGGGTATTCTGATTTATCTCTTGTACCGCCAGAGCTTTGCCGTAACAAAAAGCATCGCTGCTGTGCTGTTTGTAGGGTGAAAAAAACGAAGGCTGTGCCTCTCTGAATGCCTGCACCGGCTGGGTCCGGCATAGAGGACGGTTCCGTGAAAGCCGGATATACGAATTTCGCTTCGGCTGCCAGCTATCCGGTGGGGATGTGGAAGTCATCCTGCTGGATAGCCGAAAACAAGAGCTGCTTCGCTTGAACCGGCACCAGTGCACAGGGGAACTCAAATTAGATTGAACGGCACGATATTATCTACAATAGGAGTTTCACCGCACTACTGGTAAATGTGAGCTGCATTGGCAGTAGCGCTGATAAAGCAAAAAACAAGACAGGCTACCAAAGTAACCTGTCTTGTGTTGGCGCCACCTATCTTCCCGGGCCGTCGCCAGCCAAGTATTGTGGGCAGA
>CAQXTN010000024.1:0-27901 GCA_948916585.1 uncultured Oscillibacter sp.
CGACGGGGGCGCGGCTGAATGATCGGCGGAGCCGGAATGACTTCCCACGCGCAATCAAATTGAGCGGGGGTTTGTCCTTCATCGAATGGACCAGCTCCTCTTTTCGCTGCCGCTCATCTGGTGGTAGGGGGTAGGTGTCCGCCTTTTTCCGGGCCCGCCCTTCTCTCGATAGAACACCCTGTGGGGCCTGACCCCTTGGTCAGGCCATTCCTCCAGGGTCCACCCTTCTATCGGTAGACCACCCTGTAGGGGCCGCCGCCCACGGCGGCCCGTTTCCCCCTGGAACCTCCATACTATCCATGGCCCATTTCCCCGGGGCCCGCCCTTCTATCGGTAGACCATTTCCATAGTGGGAACATTACGGTAGACCGGAAAACTCTCTTTGTGGGGCCTGACCCCCTGGTCAGGCCATTTTCCAGAAATTGTTCTTCTACCGATAGAACACCCTGTAGGGGCGGACCTGTGTGTCCGCCCTTTTCCATGGTGATCAATTTCCCGATAGACTACACCCCCGCCTCCTTCCGCATAGCCACCAGGGTCCCATTGAGCTCCGCCCCCAGAATCAGCACATTGGCGGACATGTACAGCCAGATCATCAGCACCACCACCGTGCCGATGGACCCATAAAGAAGCGAGTAGTTGGCGAAGTTTTCCACATACATGGCGTACAGCCAGCTCAACCCCATCCAGGCCGCCAGGGCCGCCAGGGTCCCGGGCCACAGGTCCTTCCAGGGCCGCCGGCCGTCCTGGGCCAGGGCGTAGAGAAAGAACAGGGCGAAGTAGCCCACCACCGCCGCCGCCGGGAAGCGCATCCGAGCCCACAGCTCCGCCAAAAGCAGTGGCAGGCGGAAGTTCCCCACCGCATAGCCCAGCAGCCGGTCGCCAATGGTCATCAGCGCCAGCGTCAGGGCGATGGCCGAAATCAGCACCACGGTGTAGAGCAGGGTTTTCAGCCGGTGCATCACCGCCCGCTTGGGGGGCCCCAGGTGATAGGCCGTCCGCACGGAGACCATCAGGGCGTTGGTGGCCCGCATGGGGAACCAGATGGAGAAAAACAGGCCGAACATCATCAGCTTGGGGCTGGGGCTCTGCCCCACATGGAGGAGGTAGGCCCGGACGATATCCACCACGTCCCGGGGCAAAAACTCCCCCAGGGCCAGCAGGATGGCGGTGACGTTCAAATCCAGCAAACCCAGCAGGGCGCTGATGAAGATGAGGAAGGGGAAAATCATAAACAGCAGGTAGAAGGCCAGGGCGGCGCTCTGGACCCCCACGCCGTGGCGGAAATAGCGCTGGATCAGGAGGTAGGCCCCTCTGGGCAGCTTGCGCTTCATGGCGGAATCACCACACTTCCATGTCAAAATAGCCTGTCACGCCCAGGTTTCCCAAACCTCGGGGTGATAGCCCACCGTGGCCTCCTTGCCGTTGCGGACGATGGGGGTTTGGAAGAGGACGGGGTTTTCCAGCAGCTTCTCCTCCTGGACGGCGGGGGCCACGTAGGCCATGTACAGCTCCTCATAGGCCCGGCATTTTGTGTTTACCAGGGCCTCGAAGCCAATTTTCCGCTTGACGGATTGGTACTCCCTGGGGGATAATCCCTTTGAGGGGAGATCGACGTACTGGAACTTGATCCGGCGCTCCTTGAACCAGCGCTGGGCCTTCTTCGTGTCGAAGCACTTGGAGGAGCCGAAAATCTGGATATTCATGAGACGTTCTCCTTTGAAGCCGTTCCAGTACTTCCGAGCGGAAAGGCAGGAAGTACCAGCCGCCATGTTTTGCGGCTGCCGGCGCTTGCGGCGGCGGGCAAAACGGCTTAAATCTTATTATAATCCGCGGGGAGGGACATTTATGACGGAAGCAGTCGAGACCTTAAAGACCTGGGTACAGGAGGCCAAGGCCATCGCCTTTTTCGGCGGCGCGGGGGTCAGCACGGAGTCCGGCATCCCGGATTTCCGCTCCACCGGCGGGCTCTATCACCAGGAGTGGAGGTATCCGCCGGAGACCATTTTAAGCCATACCTTCTATAAAAGCAACCCCGAGGAGTTCTTCCGCTTCTACCGGGCCAAGCTGCTGGCCCCCGAGGCCAGGCCCAACGCCGCCCACAAAAAGCTGGCGGAATGGGAGGCGGCGGGGAAGCTCACCGCCGTGGTCACCCAGAACATCGACGGGCTCCACCAGGCGGCGGGGAGCAAGCACGTCTGCGAGCTCCACGGCAGCGTCCACCGGAACTACTGCGAGCGCTGCGGGAAGTTCTACGGCCTGGACGTTCTCCTAAACGGGACCGGGGTGCCCCGCTGTACCTGCGGCGGCGTTATCAAGCCCGACGTGGTGCTCTATGAGGAGGGCCTGGACCAGTCCGTCCTGAACGACGCGGTGGATTCCATCGCCCGGGCGGACCTGCTGATCATCGGCGGCACCTCCCTGAACGTCTGGCCCGCCGCGGGGCTCATCAATTACTTCCGGGGAACCCGGCTGGCCCTTATCAACAAATCCGCCGTGGCCCGGGACCTCTCCGCCGGGCTGGTCATCACGGACCCCATCGGCCAGGTCATGGCCCAGCTGTAAGCCGGAGCCCCTCCGGCACGCTTCAAAAACATGTTTTTCAACCCTCCAAAATATGGTTTACAAAACCGCGTCCCGGTGTTACAATAACCATTGCCGAGCCGTCCGGCCCTGCCGGGCGGCCGCCTTTTGGGAAAAACCATACTTGTGGAAGAAAGGACGCCCCATGAACGATCTGACCGACCTTCTCTCCCGCCTCCGGGACCAGCGTCCCGTGGACTGGGACCAGCTGCCGGACTTCTCCCTGTACATGGACCAGGTTCTCTCTTACATGGACCGGCAGGTCATCCGCTTTGACGGGGACGACGGCCTTACCGCCGCCATGGTGAACAACTACACAAAAAGCGGGCTGGCCCCCCGGGCCGAGGGGAAGAAGTACGGCCGGGAGCACCTGGCCTATTTCACCGCCATCTGCGTATTGAAGCGGGTCATGTCCACCCGGGACATGGACCTGCTCATCCGGGAGGAGCTCCAGGACCGGCCGGTACAGGACGGCTACGCCGCCTTCCGCCAGAGCCTGGACAAGGCCCTGAACATCACCGCCGACGAGCTGGCCGCCCGGACGGGCGGCCAGGAGCTGGGCGACGCCGCCCTGGCGGACGCCGCCATCCACTTCGCCCTTTTGAGCTATGCCGCCGGCGTGGCGGGAAGCCGCTGCGTGGCCCTCCTCCGGGAGCGGAAGGAGCCGGCCCCCAAGGGCAAAAAAGAAAAGGAGCGTGACTGACCGTGGCCGACTATGTACTCATGACCGACAGCTGCTGCGACCTCTCCGCAAAGATGGCGGAGGAGCTGGGGCTGGAGGTCCTGCCCCTGCGGCTGGAGCTGGAGGGCAAAAGCTATCGGAATCTGCTGGACGGCAGTGAAATTGCCTTCCAAGAGTTTTACGGCCGGGTCCGGGCCGGGGCCATGCCCGTGACCTCCGCCGTCAACGTGGGCGAGTTCGACGCCGTTATGCGGCCCATTCTGGAGGCAGGAAAGGACATTTTGTGCCTGTGCTTTTCCTCCGCCCTCTCCACCACCTACCAGTCCGCCGTCATCGCCGCCGGAGAGCTGGAGGAAGCCTTCCCGGAGCGGAAGGTCCGGGTGGTGGACAGCCTCTGCGCCTCCATGGGACAGGGCCTTTTCGTCTGGCTCTGCGCCCAGGAGAAAAAGAAGGGGAAAACTCTGGAGGAGGTCCTGGACTTCGCCGAGGGGGCCAAGGCCAACGTCTGCCACTGGTTCACCGTGGACGATTTGAACCACCTGAAGCGGGGCGGCCGGGTCAGCGCGGCGGCGGCCCTCTTTGGGACCATGCTGTCCGTGAAGCCCGTCCTCCACGTGGACGACCAGGGGCGGCTCATCCCCATGGAGAAGTGCCGGGGGCGGAGGGCCTCTCTTCTTGCCCTGGTGGACCACATGGAGAAAACCGCCGTGGACCCGGAGCGCTACCCGGTGTTCATCAGCCACGGGGACTGCCGGGAGGAGGCGGAGTTCGTGGCGGAGGAGGTCCGCCGCCGCCTGGGTGTGAAGGAGGTCTATATCAACTACGTGGGCCCTGTCATCGGCAGCCACACCGGCGCGGGGGTCGTGACCTTGTTCTTCGTGGGCAGGGAGCGGTGAGGACACATGGAAAGGCGGTTTTGAAATGCGCTGGCTGGAGATACACATTGACACGAACCATGCCGGGCTGGAGACGGTTCAGGCGATGCTGTCCGGGCTGGACGTGGACGGCGTGATGGTTGAGGACGAGGAGGAGTTTCAGGACTTCCTGGAGAACAACCGCGACTACTGGGACTACGTGGACGAGGACCTGGAGCGCCGCATGGCGGGCCGGTCCCGGATTACCTTTTACCTGGAGGCCCGGGAGGCGGGCTTCGCCAAGCTGGGGGAGGTCCGCGTCGCCCTGGAGGGCTTGAAGCAGGAGCGCCGGGACCTGGGGACGCTGCTGATGACCCTGGAGGACGTGGAGGACGCGGACTGGGAGAACAACTGGAAGCAGTACTACAAGCCCATGGAGATCGGAGAGCGGCTGCTGGTCATCCCCCAGTGGGAGGAGGCGGACCCGGGGGACCGGGTGCCCCTCTACCTGGACCCGGGGCTGACCTTTGGCACCGGGGCCCACGCCACCACCCGGCTGTGCCTGACGGCTTTGGAAACCCTGGTCCGGGGCGGGGAGCGGGTATTGGACCTGGGCTGCGGCAGCGGCATTTTGTCCGTGGCGGCCCTGCGGCTGGGGGCATCCTCCGCCCTGGCGGTGGACATCGACGACAAGTGCCGCACCGCGGCGGAGGAGAACGCCGGGCTGAACGGCATCGGGCCGGAGCGGCTGTCCGTTTTGGTGGGAAATCTCCTGACGGACGAGACCGTGGCGGAGAAGATCGGCGGGGGCTATGACCTGGTGCTGGCCAACATCGTGGCGGACGTGATCATCGCCCTGGCCCCCCGGGTCCGGGGCCTGCTGAACCCCGGCGGGACCTTCCTCTGCTCTGGCGTCATCGAGGGCCGGGCGGAGGAGGTGGAGGCCGCGCTGAACGCCGCCGGGCTGGAAATCCGGGCGCGGCGGGAGGACAACGGCTGGCACGCCATCACCTGCCAATAGAAACGCCAAAGGGCGAGCCCTTCCGGGTTCGCCCTTATTCGCGCCTATTCACCGGGCACCTGGTCCGTGACCATGACAAGACCCACCTTGTCCAGCTCCACCGTCCGGGGCGCGCCCCGGTAAAGGTCGACGACGGAGCGGATTTCCGTCATCCGCTCCTCCGGGACGCAAAAGAGGGACCCGCCGCCGGAGGCCAGGAGGTAGCGCACCCGGGCCTCGCCGCTGTCCTGGTCCACGCCGCTGACCTGGTGGAAGGTATGGCCCCCCAGCTCCAGCGGCTCCCGGTCCTGGAGAGCATAGCGCCCCGCTCCCAGGTGCCGCTCCGCCAGTCCGCTGTTTTCCAGAATCCAGCGGCAGAAGGCGGGACCCGCCTGGGCGTAGAGGAACCGGGCCTCCTCCGTGTCAAAGCCCTGGGCGGAGGCGGCCTCATAGAACGCAAGCCCCCTGTGGCAGAGGTACACCGTGTACCCCACCGGCTCCCGGACCTGATAGTCCGCTTCGCTCTGCGGGTCACGCAGGGGAACCTGATGCCAGTCCTGCCGGGACAGCTCCTCCAGCAGCGCCCCCAGGGCGGCCACGTCCTCCTCCCCGCCCTCCAGCGGAAGGTTGAAGAGGTAGGCCTCCGGCGCGTCGCCGGTTTCACGGGAGTAGACCGCCAGGTCCAAATCCAGGCTTCGCTCTTCGGCGAAGGTCTCCAAAGCCCGCTTTACCAGGATAGCGGGATAGTTGGTCTGGTAGCCCGGCCAATCCTCCGACCGTTCCCCATAGGGGGAGGCGCGGAAATACAGCTCCGGATCCGCCTCCGGGGCGAAAATATCCTGGGACACAGCGTGGATGAAGGGCTCTCCAAAATCCTCCTCCAGCCACTGGGGGGCCGTCTCCGTCCAGCGTTTCGCCTCCTGCCGCGCGGTGAAGTCCCGAAAGGCCGTCCGCAGGTTGACCGCCCAGCCGATGGAGAGGAAAACGGCCAGGATCAAAAAGCAGACGGCGATGACCGCCTTCCGCCAGGGGGGATAGCTCCGCCACGCGCCGCGCCAGGCGCTTTTTTGCTTCGCCAGCCGCCGCTTGTCCCCGCCGCTGACGTTTAGAAGCTGATAGAGCCGGCGGTACATGGGGTACTTGGAGGCGTTGTAAGATTCGTAGACGGTAAAGATGGCCTGTCGGACCTCCTGGGAGAGGTCCGGCCGCTGCTCGAGAAAGTCCTCCAGGGCAAAAACGAAATCCAGGTTGGCCCGGACGTTTAAAAATACCGGGCTGTCCAAAAACCGCCGCCACTGGTCCAGGGGCGCGCCGGAGGAATGAAGCAGCTCCAAGGCGCGGGCCGCCGCCATCACCGCCTCCCAGGAGTCCTCCGCCTGCTGCTGCCGGCGGCGGCTGTGCTCCTTGGCCCGGCGGGCCTCGTTTTTGACGCGGAGCTCCTCCAGCTTCCGGCGGCGGGCCGCCCGGGCCTCCTCCTCCCCCTCGGCAAAGAGGCGCTCGAAATCCCACTCCGGGGCCGCTTCCGTCTCCTGGGGAGGCGTGTCCTCCTCCTCCAGAAGCGCGTCATAGTCCCATCCGGCCCCCTCTCCCGGTCCCTCCGGCGGCCTCTCCGGGGGAGCGGAGCTTTCAGCGGGCGGGGTCTCCGGCCCGGCCTGGGCGAAGCGGGCCAGCCGCCGGGCCCGGCGGCTGGCCTCCTGATAGGCGGTGTGGAGGCGCTGGAAGCCCTCCGGGTCCTCCTCCGGGTGGGCGGTTTTCAGCTTCCGGGCATAGGCGGCGCGAATCTCCGAAAGCTCCGCCGGGCCGGAAAGGCCCAGCTCATTCCAGGGCCAGCTCACAGGAAGTCCTCCTCATCCTCCGCCTCCGGCGGGGGCAGGGCCGCGTCTCCCAGATAGGCCTCCGCCTGGTCGAAAAATCGGTCCAGCCGCTTGGTGGCCTTGGCGATTTTCAGGGCCTCCTGGGTGGAGAGGACCTTCTGATACCAG
Organism: uncultured Oscillibacter sp.; assembly: GCA_948916585.1. Classification (GTDB taxonomy): domain Bacteria; phylum Bacillota; class Clostridia; order Oscillospirales; family Oscillospiraceae; genus Oscillibacter. The sequence goes on from CAQXTN010000024.1 coordinate 7,102, forward strand.
TCCAGCAGCTCCGCCACCTGCTCCCGCAGGCCCCCCACAGTGACGGCGTACAGCCGCTCGCCCCGGGCCACCATGGCCCGGTACTCCTCCTGCTCCCGGGGGTGGAGCTTCAGGCGGGAGAGCTCCTGGAGCCGCCGCTCCGCCTCCTCGGCGGACATGTCCTTGTTCTGGAGGATCAGACGCTCCGCCCGGCCCGTCTCGTTGACCGCCTCCACCTCCAAAAGGCCGTTGATATCATAGGTAAAGCGGATGCGGATGGATTGCTGGCCCCGGGGGGCCGGGGGAACGGGAATCTGGAGCTGCCCTAAGAGGGTGTTGTCCGCGCAGTAGCGGTTCTCCCCCTGGTAGACCCGGACGTCCACCTTGTCCTGGCCGTCCCGGACGGTGTAGTAAATCCCCATCTTGCTGGAGGGCAGGACGCTGTTGCGCTCGATGATGGGGCTCATCAAATCCCGGCCCTGCTCGCTCTCGTTGTACCGGGCCACCCCCAGGGTGAAGGGGCACACGTCGGTGAGGACCAACTCCTTGAGGTCCCCCGCCCGGGCCTTCATCCCGGCGCAGATACCCGCCCCCAGGGCCACGGCGGTGTCCGGGCGGCTGTCCTTCGCCGGCTCCTTGCGAAGCGTCCGGGCAATGTAGCGCCGCACGGCGGGCATGTGGCTGGAGCCCCCCACCATGACCAGATCGTCCAGCTCCTGGAGGGAGACGCCGCCGTCCAGAAAGACCCGCTGGATGGGGGCGGTCATCCGCCGGAAGAGGGCCCCGCACTTGCGGATCAGCCACTCGTTGGAGAGGGTCAGGGCGGCGGAAACGCTCCCGTCGTCCACGGACATGATCACCATTTCCTGGCGGGTCAGGGCCATCTTGCAGGTCTCCCCCTGGCGGATCAGCAGCTCCTTCTGCCGGAGGGTGAGGCCGTCGAATTCCAATCCGCAGTCCTCGCAAAAGCCCTTGGCGATGGCCAGGTCAAAGTCCGCCCCGCCCAGGCGGTTGTCCCCGCTGACGGCGGTGACGCTGACCACGTTTCCAAACCGCTCCACCAGCGATACGTCCAGAGTGCCGCCCCCCAGGTCGAACACCAGGCAGACCTTATCCGCCTCCCCCTGGCCGATGTGGCCCGCCACGGCGGCGGCGGAGGGCTCGTTTACCAGCCGCTCCACCTTCAAGCCCGCCAGGGCGGCGGCCCGCTTTGTGGCGGATCGCTGGGCCTCGGCAAAGTAGGCGGGGACGCTGACCACCGCCTCCTCCACCGCTTCGCCCAGATATGCCTCCGCGTCCTGGCGGAGGGAGCGGAGCACCAGGGAGGACAGCTCCTCCGGCGTGAAGCTCCGGCTGCCCAGGGCGTAGGTCTTGGAGGAGCCCATAAAGCGCTTGAACCGGGCGGCGGTCCGCTCCGGGTGGGAGATGAGGCGGTCCCGGGCCGCCCGGCCCACCAGAACGCCGCCGTCCTCGTCCACGCTGACCACGCTGGGGGTCAGGACCTCCCCCGCGGCGTTGGGGATGAGCTCACTTTTCCCGTTGCGCCAGACGGCGGCCAGGGAGTTGGTGGTGCCCAGGTCGATGCCGATGATTGCCATATCGCGTCCCGCCTTCCTTGGTTTGCTGTCCCTATCATAGCACCTTGCCAGGGCCATTGCAAGGGAAAAGGACCGCCCAAAGGGCGGTCCTTTTGTCACATCAAGCGTTTCTCCAGCGGCTGTACACCATGGTAAAGCCCGTGGCGTCCACCAGGCCGGAGAGGGGCCCCCACTGGCCCCAATCCACCTTGCCGTTCTTCTCCAGCTCACAGGCGGTGTAGGTGCCCTCCTCCCGGTCCACGCCGGTGAGAATCAGCACCCGTTCCACCTCCTCAAACTGAATGTGAACCACATCCCCCACCGAAAGGGAACGCAGATCCCGGTGCTGGGTGACGGGCGCGTCCTCGCCAAAGACAAAATCGCTGACCGCCAGCCCGAAGGACCGGCAGCCCCTGGTGGGACCCAGGCGGGGCACGGTGTAGTCATAGCGCATCGTGTCGCTCCAGACGGTGCCGTCGGGGCAGCCCTGCTTCACCAGCTCCAGCAGCTCCTGGATGTTCTCCTCCGTCCGGGACTTGCCGTTGGGAAGGCGGCCCTCCTCGCAGAGGGGCGTTTTGGCGTTGACCCGCTTCATCATCTCCCGGACCGTCTCGTCCCCCTGGAGACCGAAGGCGGGCATTTCCTTTTCCTCCACTCCCTCGTCCGGGTCCTTCGGCTCCTCCCGGGGGCCGTTGAAGAGCGTGTCCAGCCGGGACCAGATCACGGCGGCCTGGGCCCGGTTCAGGGAATCCTCCCCGGCGAAGCGGCCGTCGCTTTGGCCCTTGAGAATCCCCAGGCCCCAGCAGGTTAAGACGGCGCTGTGATACCCGTCGGGAATCTCGTTCCAGTCGGCGATCTCCGTGGTGGAGAGGGTGATGGTCTCGTGAAGGGCATCCTGCCGCACAATCAGGTTGTAGACGATCTGGGCCATGTCATAGCGGCTGAGGGGTTGGTCCACATAGCGGTCCCAGCGCTTCCCCAGGTCCCGCCAGGCCGCCTCGATGGACGTGCCCTCTAAAACGGGGAGGCAGGCCTCCATGGCCTGGTACTTCCCCTCCTTGGCGGCGGCGTGCTCCTCCGCCAGGAAGGACCGGGTGAGCATGGCGCAGAATTGGGCGGCCGTGACCTTCCGGGTGGGCTGGAAGGAGCCGTCGCCATAGCCGTTCACCACCCCGGCGTCCAGGGCCTGCCGGATTTCCGCCCCGGCCCAGTGATTTTGCGGAAGGTCGTAAAAGTCCGCCGCCCGGACCGGGAGAAGCAGGCAGAGAAGGGCCAGCAGGGGCGGGAGAATCTTCTTCATAGGGGGTACTCCTTTTTCATGGGTTTTCTCCATCTTACCACGCCCCGGGGAAAACCGCAAGCGCCCCCCGGCAGAGTTCAAAATCTGGTTACAGTTTTCAAAGCGCGGGGCCGCGCCGGTCCGCTTGTCCCAAGGGGCTTTCCCCTTCGGGAGTCTTGATCTGAAACAGCAGATTTTGGGCAAACGCCTCCAGCCGCTCCCCGATTCCCGGCAGGCGGAGAGCCGCCCCGGCGTCGTTGGCGGTCTCCATGAGGATGGAACCGGGCGGGAGCCAGAAGCCCTTGTTGACGCACAGGGCCGACACCACCTGGCTGGCCACCAGGTCTCCGCCGGAGTAGCCGGAGACCACCAGGGCAAAAACCGCCTTGTCCTCAAAGGAGGCGGCGCGGTAGAGGGCCGTCAGGCGGTTCACGGCGGCGGTGAGGTTGGCGGAGAGGGCGTCGTTGTAGTTGGGGCAGAGAAGGACCACCGCGTCCGCCTCCCGGAGGGCGGGAAAGACCTCCTGGACCATGACGCCGCCGTAAAAGCAGCCTCCCCGCTCCCCGAAGTGGAGACAGGTGGTGTAGGGGCACCCGGCGCAGTCCTCCAAGGTTCCGTTCCGCAGCCCCAGCTCCCGGACGGCGCAGAATTCCTCCACACGCTCGCGCACCCGGCCCCAGAGGTCCAGGGTGTTGGAGGTGGAGCGGCTGGAGGCGTGGAGGGCCAGGACCCTGGGCCGCTGCCGCCGGGGGGGTGCGAAGGCCCCTACCCGGCCCGCCAGGTCCGAGACGGCCCGGCGGTAGGCCGTCTCCAAATCGCAGTCCCCGTTCCGGGCCTGGACGGTGAAGTTTTGAAGTCCTCCCGTGGCCTCCACCAGGGGCCGCCCCGGAAAGGCGCACCCCGCCAGGCTGGCGGCCAGGATGAGCTCCCGGCCCGCCGCCTTGGTGTAGAGATCCCCGGCCCCGTCGATGACCACGCCTCCCACGCTGCCCCGGAGACAGCCGGGGTGGTCCCGCAGCCAGCCCAAAAATCCGCCCAGGCTCCCGTTCCATCCATTCTCCGGCAGGGAGAAGGCGAAGAGGAGCCGCCGGTTTTCCAGGGCCTCGCCACTTTGCGCGACTCGGAGGGGCGTTTTCGCCAGGGTGGCGTGAAGCGTCTGCCCCAGCCGCCCCTCCAGGGGACCGGGGGCGGTGACGAGGGTCAATTCCCGTTCCATGGCGCCCTCCCGCTTTCAGGAAATGTCGCGCAGGGCCCGTTCTGTCTCCCGGAGGCGGGCAAACAAGGCGTCGGGCAGCTCCAGGGTCTCCAGGCTCAGGCCATAAGGCGTGAAGCGGTTCCGGCATCCAAACCACACGCCCCCCAGGGGAACCGAGGAGCAATGCCACTCCCCCCGCAAGGTCAGAAGAAGCTGTAACGCCCCGGAGGAGATGGCGGGGGCCACATAGGGCTTGAAGCCCAGGTCCCGGACCCGGAGGTTGGCCTCCAGCGTCAGCTGGGTCAGCTCCCTGGAAAGCGCGTCGTCGTAATGCCGGATGGAGTTGGCGATGACCAGGCCCTGCCCATGGGGGCCGAAGGCCCGGCCCTCCGTGAAAAAGGAGGCGAAGCGGGGGTCCCCCTTGGCAAAGTAGGCCGCCCGGGCGCTCATCACCCCCAGGCCAAAGCCCTGGACCTGCTCCGGCAGGAGGCCGAGGTGGTCCAATTCCCCGTCCGGCCCCAGGTTGGAGGCCCGCCACACCGCCTGGCACAGGGGGTCCACCGGGTCGCTGAGGACGGCGAAGAGGCCCCGGAAATCCGCCGCCCGGGCCTGCCGGGCAAAGGCCTCCGCCAGGGGGCGGTTGGCTTCCAGCTGGGCCATGCGCACGTCCTTGACGCCGCTGCCCACCGGGGGGATGGCCCTAGTGGCGGCGAATACAAACACGTCGCAGTCAAACAGCTGTTGGGGGGAAACGGCCTCCACCTCCGGCAGGTCGCCGTAATGGGTGGGGCAGGAGGCAATTTGGCCCATTTCCATGACCCATCGGGCCACGGCCTTCTCATTCAGGTCGTGAATTCCGATGGTGGAAATAGTTCCCCCGCCCTCCAGCTTTAAGGCCGTCAGCAAAATGCCCCCCACGTCTCCCACCGCCAGAAGGTGGACCCGCTTTTTTCCGGGCCTGGGGGTGACAAATTCCAACGCCCGCTTCCACCGGGGGTGGCGGATGTTTACCCCCGTTACCCCCTGGCCGGGAAGGGCGGACCGGACAGCCTCCGGCAGGGCCGGAACCTCCCCCAGCCGCCGTGGGTCCAGCCAGCCCACGCCCGCCGCTTCCCCGCCAAGCTGCCGGGGGTCCGCCGCCAGCCAGGCGGCGGGGGTCCGGGCGGGGTCTTGTTGGATGTTATAGAGTGTGCGCTCCATCATAGCGCCTCCTTTCGGTTTCACCGCAAAAGTTCCCGCATCCGGTCCAGCTGCCGCAGATCGCTCTCCAGGCACACGGAGGCGGAGAGGCTGGGGTCGTACCGCAGGGCGGCCCCTTTGTCAGGGCTCAGGGGCAGAATCACCGCCTCGCTGAGGCGGGAAAGGGTCAGGTTCCGGGCAAAGCGCTCCCGGTAGGCCCGCTCCAGGGCCAGGAGGATGTCCCGGCTGTTTTCCATGCAGGTCCGGGAGAAGCGGAACACCGCCTCTCGGCCGCTCTGCCGGTAAAACCGGGGGAAGGCATAGGGCAGAATCAGGTTCACCGCCGGGGTCAGCCCCGGCACGGAGGGCGCCGCCTTGTCCACGGCGTCCCCACCGATGAAGGGATACATGGTGGATTCCACGAACCAGGCCCGCAGGTCCGGGACGAAGTAGACGCTCTCCACCTTCCGCCCCCGGGCGGCCATCAGGTCCCGCCCCCGGCCGGAGAGGAGGCCCACCACGCAGCGGTCAATGTCCAGCTCCTCCCGCCGGAAGAGGGGGTCCAGGGCGCTGATGCGGTTGCCGGTGTGGAGCAGGTCGTCCACCAGCATGACAGGACGGCGGAAGGAGCGGATGGTCCGAATCTGGCTCTCCAGGGGAGCGTACCCCGGGAAGGGGGCGATGGAGAAGGAGTGGAGGTCCGGGGCAAACACCTTGTCCGTGTGGATGGTTTTGGTGACAGTGTTTGGCACGGCGTTGCCCCGGAGAATCTTGCCGAAGGGCACGCACATCTTGGGCCCCAGAATCCGGGGGGTCTGGGGCTCGGCGGGAACGCCGTTTTCCTCCGTCAGCTTTCGGACCAGGCGGTGGTAGATGACCTCGGCGTTGAGAGACAGCACCAGCGTCCCGGGATAAAGGCCGCACACCGCCTCCTGGAGGCGGAGGTGGGCCGCCCCCATGGCCGCGAGCACCTGCCGGTCTGAGGCGAAGGGCTCTTTCAAGGTGGTGGGGATGTTCTGCACCAGCACCGCCGGGGAGCGCATGTCCACCAGCAGCAGCGGCTGGGAGGTCTCCAGCTCCGCCGGGAGGAAGCCCTGGCGGCGGAGCATTTCCAGCCCCGCCGGGTCCGAGGGGCCCCACCAGACGGCATAGCCGCAGTCCTCCTCCGCCGCCCGGGTCAGGGCCTCCGTCAGCAAAAGCTGCCCCGGGTCGTAGTTCCCCCCGGGGGCCCGGACGGTCCAAAGGCCCGTCAGCAGCTGGATGCGTCCCGCCGTCCGGGTGCGGACGAGGTGGGCCAGCTCCTCGCTGCCAAAGGCGTTGTACAGCTCTCCGGAGTTCACCACCCGCCCCGTCAAAGCGCCCAGCACCCGGGGCCGGGGGCCGTTTAACCGGAGGAGAAACAGGCTGTCCCGGGGGTCCGGGGGCGGCAGGGGCCCCAGCGCCTCCCCCAGCTCCGCCCAGAGGACGGGGTCCGGGGCGGCGATGCGGGCAAAGTCCAGGAGGCTGGCCCGGACCAGCTGCTTGTACTGGGGCTCCCGGAGGTAGAGGCCGTTGCGATAGATGAGGTCCTGAACCGTGGGGTCCACCAGATTGGACACGTCCCGGCCCAGGTCGATGTTCTCCCGGATGCGGGTGGAGCTGATGTCCTCCAAATGGGTGGGCAGCTGGAGCTGGATCACCCGGCCGCGGATAGCGGAGAGGTCCGCCTCAATCTCCCGGCCCTCCGCGTCGCTGGAGCGGCGAAAGACGATGTGGTTGAGGGAGTGGACGGAGCCCTCACTGGGGGGGACCTTATAAGAGGAGGCATTGGCCACCACGTCGGACCCCACCACCAGATAGAGCTCCCGCCCCGCAAAGACCTGCCGCAGGCGGAGGAGGTCGTCGGGGGTGGCCAGGTTCACGGGGATGTCGTGGGGAAAGACGTACACGCCAAACTCGTCCGCCACGGACATGCTGACGATCTGCCGCCGGATGAGGGAGGGCTGGGCCTTCTTGGACCAGGAGAACTCGTCCACAGCCAGGTAGACCTCCATCCCCAGGTCCCGGATGGCGGTGACAATGCCCTTGTGGGAGAGGGAGAAGGGGTCGAAGGTGCCGGGGAAGAAGGCGGCGGCCTTGTCCCGCCACTCGAAGCGGAAGGGTCCGCTCTCAATGCGGTGCCTCACGGCGAAGCGGTAAATGTGGGAGAGGGCGGCGGCGGTGTGGAAGAAGGTTAGCTCGCCCCCCGGCTGCTCGCCGATGAGGAAGAGGAGCTTTTTGGCCGTCAGGGTGAAGAGGTCCGTCTTGTCCTGATAGCTGAGAAAGCCCGAGGCGAACAGCCCCTCTCCCAAAACCCGCAGGGCCTCCTGCCGCACGGGCTCCATGCAGGAGGCAAGGCCCTTGAGGAGCAGGCCCGCCATGCGCTTGCGGCGGCGGTCCAGAATCTCCTCCGATTCGTGGAAGCGCTTTCCATAGACCCGGTAGTGCTCCAGCAGGGACCCCACGGTGCCCAGGGCCCCCGCCGCCACGCTGGCGCTGGGGGAGGAGAGGAAGCGGAGGAGCTCGCCCAAAATCTCGTCCAGCTCCCGGGGGGTGAGCCACAAGAGGAACTGGCCCAAATAGGGAGGGATGTACTGGGACAGCTCCGACTGGCCGGTTTCCAGCGCCTCGCACAGCTCCACGGCCACCTCGTTGCGCCGGGGGGGCGTCAGCAGGGGGGCCACGTCCAGCAGGGCGTTGCCCGCCAAACGCCGGACCACCACGTTTTCACTGACCTTCATGAGGTTGGAAAAGTGGGTGGCGATGTGGAGGGCGGCGGCAGGCTCCCCCCGCCGGGCCTGGTCCAGCAGATACTCCACGCCCACCGCCTTCAAAACCCAGGGCGTGGCGGTTTTCAGGTTGTCCAGAAAGACCCCGCTGGCGGCCTCCCCCTGGTCCAGCAGCAGCTGCTGGGCGGACACGTCCAGGCCCAGAAGCCGCCCCAGCCGGGACTGAAGGTAGAGGAGGGGGGTGGAGGAGGAGCAGTCCGCCGCCTCCACGGCCCGGACAATGGCCGCCCGAGGGGCGGAATCCGGCTCCAGAACGGGCAGCAGGCGGCGGGCCAGGCGCATGGCGGCGGCCTTCTGGGGGGCCTCGCCGCTTTCCAGCCACCAGGCGGAAAAGTTTGCCAGCCGGGCGGCGTCCCGGGGGGAAATCCGCTCCATAGGCAGGTTCAACGCCGTGTTCATAAGGGCGAAGGCCCCCTCCGAGTCTTCGGCCGCGGGGTCCTGGTAGTGGCGGAAGAGAAGCTCGGAAAAGCGGGGAAAGTCCCCGTCGGAGCAGCCGCCCAGCAGAGAGTCCGCCGCCGTCTTGGCCTGATAGCGGATCATGCTGATCTGCCGGGGGGTGAGGCGGCGGTCCGGGTGAATGAGCTTTTCCAGATACTCCGCCCAGAGCTCGAAGGGCCGCTCCTCCTGGGGGCTGGGGGCCGCGCCCCGGGGCAGCTCCTTTTTATAGCCGGAGAGAAACTTGGAGAGAATCCGCCCCATGAGCCCCGCCGCCTGGCGGCGGATGTCCCCGTCGGGCTGGAGGAGGAGCTCATAGAGAAATTCCAGGGTCTGCTCCTTCTGCTCCACAGTCCAATAGGTGAAGTACTCCCGAAAGACGGACACATAGGCCCGGATGCGCCCCGGGTCCTTCTCCCCCCGGGCGGCCTCCAGCGTGGCAACGAACAGCCGCTCCCGGCTCAGCCGGTGCATGAGGCGGATGTTGTGGTCCACCGCCGTTTGCCGCAGGCCCAGGACCACCTCGTCCTCGTTCATGAGGGAGGGGTCCTTCCGGGGCAGGGGCGGTCCCCCGGCGGTTTCCAGGGTCACGTCCGCGCCGAAGGTCTGGAGATACCGCTCGAAGTCCCGGAGCTTGAGGTACACATAGTCGTACCGGCGGCGCTTGGCGGCGTCCACGTTGTCCAGCTTGGAGAGGATCACGTCAAAGGCGTCCGCCAGGGAGTAAAGCCGGGCCTCCTCCCCGCCGCCGGGGAGGCGCTCCTGCTTCACCCGGAAGTCGGCGTAGACCAAAACCAGCGACTCGGAGGAAAGGTTTTCCAGCTCCAGGTCCCAGACGGAGTGGTTGGCTGCCACCCGGCCCAGGGCCCCCAGGCCCCGCCAGGAAAACCACTGGTCCGTGTAGTAATAGTGGAGATAGGGCACCCGCTCCCCGGGCCTACAGCCAAACTTCCCGATGTCGTGGCCCGCGGCGGCGGCGGAGATGAGACCCAGGTCTATTTTCCCGCCCCCGGCCTTGAAGGCCCGGGAAACCGTCATGGACACATGGTGGACCCCGGCGATGTGCTCGCAGGTGTGGAAGGGGGTCGCCTCCCGCCCCAGGCGGAGGAGCTCGTAGACATACTCCTCCCGCCAGCGGCGGAGGAAGAGGCGGTAGTCCGCCGCCGCCGCGCTGGATTTCAGCTCCTCCTCCGTGCAGAAGGCGAAGTCCAGCCAGAAGTCAAAGGGCAGGGCCTCCCGCTCCGCGTCAAAGAGGGTTCGCAGAAACTGGAGGAAGCACAGGGCCCCGTCCCGCTGGGCGGGGGTGTGGTCCGGGTCCGCCTGGGGATAGAGAAGGGAGACCGCCGTCCGGTAGGCGCAAAGGGCCCAGCCCTCCCCCGGCTCCGGGGCCAGGCCGTCCAGGACGGGGCGGAAGGCCCCCAGGGCCTTTTCACAGGAAATCCGCTCCTCAATGGGCAGAAGGGGGGCCAGCAGAGCGGGCCAGTCCAGATTCTCAAACAGGGCTTCCGCCTCCTCCCGGGGGCGGGCCAGCTTTTGCAAAAACGCCTCCTCTTGAAAGGCGCGGGTCGGGTTCAGGCAGAGCTGTTCCATGGGTTCCTCCGTTCCGCCCGGAGAGGGCCGGTGGTTTTTGATAGGGACAGTATACCGCAGTTGACCGCCGGGGGGAAGGGGGAAAGGAAAAAAAGCCGCCTCCCGGCCGGGCGGCGGAACGGAAATTGCCGGAGGGACGATTGTTCCGGGGACTCGGCGTCCTCTCCCTGGGAGATATAGACTTCCTCCGCGTGGTACAGGGCTTCTCTGAGACGCTCTTTTGCCGTGCCGGCGTTCAGCTTGTCCAGCTCATCCAGCGCGTCCGCTATAGCGCCGGCCGCGATGAGATACATTTTCTGAAAGTCGGGCATAATGACACCTCCTGATTTTCCAAATATCGGTTGCCCTGATATAAGGATATACTTTAATAAGGGAAGTTCCAAGAGCGGATATCCCTGTTAAACTATATTCGAGGTGAGGGGCCATGGAAGATCTGAAGAGTATCATCAGCTATCAGACGCAGGAATATGGCCGGATCGTGGTGAAGCTGGATAAGGTGCTGGATGAGCGAAAAATCAGTCGAAATAAGCTTAAGACATTGACAGGCGTTAAATATGATGTGATTACCCGCTATTATCGGGGAGAGCAGATTGAATTGGTGGACTTAAATTTCCTGGCGAAGGTCTGCTACGCCTTGGATTGCGGGATTGAGGATTTGCTGGAATACCAGAGACCGGAATAAAAATCCCCGGAGTATCCTACTCCGGGGATTTTTCTGTAGGTTCGTGCCTTCCGACCCCTGACAGCCGCAGGTCAATTAGTACCGGTTCCGGATCACGTCCCGGTGGCTCCCGTCCGCCAAATCCACGAACCGGACGAAGAGGGACACCTTATTCTCCGGGTTCAAAGCCTCCCACACCTGCTCCGCCAGGGCCTCCGGCGTCTTGGCGTCCAGGGCGACCCGCTCCGGGTCCCCCTCGAAGGAGGGCAGGGGATTCCCGTCCCCCAGGTAGGTGTGGAGGAAGCGGCCCTCCCCGGCAAGGGGCGCGTCGTAGTGGTAGAAGTACCGGCAGCAGCAGTCCGGGTTCCCCTCGGCGCTTTTCAAAATGGAGAGCTGGAAGCTGCCGTCCGGGCTTAAAAGGCCGGAGACCCGGGGGGTGTAGTTGGGCGCGTCCGGCTCGAAGGCGCGGCTTTTCAGCGCCTCGGCGAAGGTGCGGCCCTCCAGGAGATAGTCCCGCGCCGTGTCCGTCTGGTCCCCGTTGGTGACGATCAGCTCATTGCCTACCTTTCGGACCGGGTGGTAGATGATGAGGCTGGGGTCCGTCATCTTGGACGGGTCGCGGGCCTCCGTGCGGATGCCGTCCTCCGTGGGGACAAACACCCGGTTCCGGGAGTTTTCGCTGCGGCCCATGATGAAGTACACCGCCACGGCCTGTTTTCCGTCCCCGCTCTTCCCCAGGACGATGCCCCGCCCGGGGTAGGGATTTCCTTTCAGCAGGTCCAAGAGGTTTCGCTTTTCCATATCCGTCCTCCGTATCGAAAATTTCAGTTCATAAAGAGCAGCTTCTTCCGCTCCCGCCAGTCCGGGAGGTACCGCTCCAGCAGGGCGTAAAACCCCGGCCCGTGGTTCTTCTCCCGGATGTGGCAGAGCTCGTGGACCACCACCAGCTCCACGGCCTCCTCCGGGCAGTTCATCAAAAAGCAGGAAAAGCACAGGCTGTTTTTCGCCGAGCAGCTTCCATAGCGCTTCCGGGCCGCGGTCACTTTAAAGCCGGTGGGGGCCACGCCCATTTTTTCGCTCCAACGGGCGATTTTTTCCGGCAGCTCCGCCCGGGCCCAGGCCTTCAGGGCCTCGACTTCCGCCGCCGTGGGGGCGGGTGGGCGGCGGGCGGCTTTCTCCCGCTGGAGCTTCAGGTGCCGTTCAATCCAGGCGGCGTGAGCCGTTACAAAGGCGTCAATCCGTCCCTGGGCGCAGCGCAGGGGCGCCCGGACCAGCAGCCGCCCGTCCGCCGTGACCTCCAGGGCCAGGGTCCCGCGCCGGGAGCGGATCAGTTCATAGGCTTCCATGTTTTTCTCTCGCGCCCTCCGGTCAAACGCCCTTTTTCTTCCCCTTGGCGGTGTCGCAGTAGGCGCAGCGGTAGACGTGCCTCTCCGGGTCGCTGAGGAGGAAAATGGCGTCCAGCTGGGGCTCCGCCACGGTGATGCACCGGGGGTTCTTGCACCGGATGATGTTCACCAGCTTCTTGGGGGGCTGGAGGCGGCGCTTCTCCGTCCGGACGCCGTCCCGGATGATGTTGACGGTGATTTTGTCGTCGATATAGCCCAGCACGTCCACGTCCACGTCCATGGGGGAGTCGATTTTGATGATGTCCTTTTTCCCCATCCGGCCGCTGCGGACGTTCTTGATAATGGCCACGGAGCAGTCCAGCTGGTCCAGGTGGAGATATTTGTAGATGTCCATGCTCTTGCCCGCCTGGATGTGGTCCAGGACCACGCCGTTTTGGATGCTGTCAATGTTCATAGAGTCCTCCCCTTTCCGTTAGGCATGGATATCCAGCAGCTTCAAAATCAGGGCCATGCGGATGAATTTCCCGTTTTTCACCTGCTTCCAGTAGGCGGCCCGGGGGTCCTTGTCCACCGCCACGGAAATCTCGTTCACCCGGGGCAGGGGGTGGAGGATGGAGAGGTCCGCCTTGGCGGTCTCCAGCTTCTCCGGGGTGAGGATATAGCTGTCCTTTAAGCGGAGGTAGTCCTCCTCGTTGAAAAAGCGCTCCCGCTGGACCCGGGTCATGTAGAGAATGTCCAGGTCCGGCATGACGGCCTCCAGGCTTTCGGTCTGCTTGTAGGAGATGCCCCGCTTTTTCAGGGCCTCCTCCTTCACATAGCGGGGCAGCTTCAGCTCCACCGGGGAGATGAGGACGAATTTGACGTTCTCATAGCGGCTCAGGGCGTTCACCAGGGAGTGGACCGTCCGGCCGAATTTCAAGTCCCCGCAAAAGCCAATGGTGAAGCCGTCCAGCCGCCCCTTCTCCCGGTGGATGGTGAGCAGGTCCGTCAGGGTCTGGGTGGGGTGGTTGTGCCCGCCGTCCCCGGCGTTGATAATGGGGACCTCGCTGAACTGGGCGGCGGCGAAGGGCGCGCCCTCCTTCGGGTGGCGCATGGCGATGATATCGGCGTAGCAGCTCACCGTGTGGACGGTGTCCCCCACGGTCTCCCCCTTGGACGTGGAGCTGGAGGAGGCCTCGGAGAAGCCCAGCACGCCGCCCCCCAGGGCCAGCATGGCGGACTCAAAGGAGAGCCGGGTCCGGGTGGAGGGCTCGAAGAAGAGGGTGGCCAGCTGCTTGTGGGCGCAGGCGTCCTGGTATTTGGCGGGGTTCGCGAGGATGTCCTCCGCCGTGGAAATCAACTGGTCGATTTCCTCCACGGTGAGGTCGGTGACGTCAATGATGTTTCTGGGCATACAGGCTCCTTTCCCCGGTTCGGTCAGTCTCTCCAGCTCTCGTCGGAAGGGTTCGCCCGGAACTTTTTCAGACGCTTGATGTCCTCGGGCCGGATCTTCCCCTCCGCCGCGGCGATGTCGCACACCGCGTCGAAGTTGGAGAGGCTGTAGTTGGTCACGTTCGCCGCCGCCAGGCGGTCCAGGCCCTTCTGAAGGCCGTAGGTGAAGATGGACGCGACGCCCAGCACCTCGGCCCCGGCTTCCCGGAGGGCCTCCACCACGTCGACGCAGCTTCCGGCGGTGGAGATCAGGTCCTCCACCACGACTACCCGCGCTCCGGGCTCCAGCTTCCCCTCAATGCGGTTCTGCCGCCCGTGGTCCTTGCCGCTGGAGCGGACGTAGCCCATGGGCAGGCCCATGAGGTGGCCCGCGATGGCGGCGTGGGCGATGCCCGCCGTAGAAGTGCCCATGAGAACCTCCACATTGGGATAGTGCTTGCAGATAAGGTCCACCAGCCCCTCCTCCACGTGGGCGCGGACCTCCGGGGCGGTGAGGGTCAGGCGGTTGTCGCAGTAGATGGGGCTCTTGATGCCGCTGGCCCAGGTAAAGGGCTCGTCGGGGCGGAGGAACACCGCGCCGATGGATAAAAGGTCGTGGGCAATGGTCTGTTCACGGGTCATAGTATGGTTCTCCTTCCTCAACGTAAAAACTCTTGAACCGCCCGGCGGTACGCCTCCACCGGGTCCGCCGCCAGGGTGATGGGGCGGCCCATAACGATATAATCACAGCCGTTTTTCGCCGCCTGCTCCGGGGTCATCACCCGCTTCTGGTCCCCCGCGTCCCCGCCGGCGAAGCGCACGCCGGGAGTGACGGCGCAAAAGCCCTCGCCGCAGCGCTCCTTGACCAAAGCCGCCTCCAGGGGGGAGCAGACCACGCCGTCCAGGCCGCTGGCGGCGGCGTTTTTCGCGTAGGAAAGCACCGTCTCCGCCATGGGGGTCTCGATGAGCAGCTCGTCTTTCAGGGCGGCGGCGTCCGTAGAGGTGAGCTGGGTGACGGCGATGAGCAGGGGGCGGGTCCCGTCGGGGCGGGTCAGGCCCTCCAGGGCGGCCTTCATCATGGTGGAGGTCCCGGCGGCGTGGAGGTTCACCATGTCCACGTCCAGGCCGGAGAGGACCGCCATGGCCCGCTTCACGGTGTTGGGGATGTCGTGGAGCTTTAAGTCCAGGAAAATCCTGTGTCCCCGGGCCTTGATCTCCCGGACGATGGACGGGCCCTCGGCGTAGTACAGCTCCATGCCGATCTTCACGAAGGGCTTGTCCTCCCCGGCGGGGAACCGGTCCAGAAAGTGCAGGGTTTCCTCCCGGGTGGGAAAGTCCAGGGCGATAATCACGTCTTTAGCCATGGTGCGCTCCTCCTGTCAAGTCCGATAGTTTTTCCACGCCCAGCCGCTCACAGACGGCGGGCAGGTTCTCGATGATGGTTTTGCAGGCCCAGGGGTCCCGCAGGTTCGCCGCCCCCACCTCCACGGCGGAGGCTCCCGCCAGCATCATCTCGGCGGCGTCCTCCGCGGAGCTCACGCCGCCGCAGCCGATGAGGGGGAGCTTCACCGCCTCGTACACGTCCCACACCATCCGCAGGGCCACCGGGAACACGGCGGGGCCGGAGAGGCCCCCGGCGCGGTTTTGAAGCAGGGGGCGCTTGGTGTTCAAATCAATCCGCATCCCCAGAAGCGTGTTGATCAGGCACAGCCCGTCGGCCCCCTCCGCCTCACAGGCCCGGGCGATCTCCGCGATGTCCGTCACGTTGGGGCTGAGCTTCATGAAGACGGGCTTTTTCGTGGCCGCCCGGACGGCCCTTGTCACGGCGGCGGCGCTGTGGGGGTCCGAGCCGAAGTTCCTCCCCCCGGCGTGGACGTTGGGGCAGGAGATGTTGACCTCCAGAATCTTCACCGGCTCCGCCTCCTCCAGCGCCCGGCAGTTCTCCGCGTACTCCTCCAGGGAGAAGCCGCAGACGTTGGCGATAACCGGGCCGTGAAAAATCCGGGCGATGTTGGGGACCTCCTCCCGGAGGACCGCCTTGAGCCCTGGGTTCTGGAGGCCCACGGCGTTCAGCATCCCGGCGGCGGTTTCCGCGATCCGGGGCTGGAGGTTGCCGGGCCGGGGGTCCCGGGTGGTGCCCTTCCAGGAGAAGGAGCCCAGGAGATCCAGGTCATAAGCATCCGCGAACTCCCGGCCATAGCCGAAGGTCCCCGAGGCGGGAATGATGGGATTTTTCAGGGTCACCCCCGCCAGGGTTACGGAGAGGTCTGCCATACAATGTCCTCCTTGTGGAATATGGGCCCGTCCTTGCACACCCGGCGCAGGCCCTTCTTTGTCTGAATGGTGCAGCCCACGCAGGCCCCGAAGCCGCAGGCCATCCGGGCCTCGAAGCTGAACTGCCCGCCGGTGATTTGGGGCAGGGCGTGGACGGCCTTCAACATGGCCGTGGGGCCGCAGGCGCAGACGAACCGGCGGTCCGGGAGTTCGTTCAGCACGTCCGTGACAAAGCCCCGGGTCCCCAGGCTCCCGTCCTCCGTGGCGATCCGGACCTCCAGGCCCAGGGCGGCGAACTCCTCCGTATAAAAAGCGTCCTCCCTGGAGCGGAAGCCCAGTACCGCGGCGGGGGTTTGTCCCCGCTCCAGCATCCGCCTTGCCAGTCCGTAAAGCGGCGCGATGCCGATGCCGCCGCCCACCAGGGCGGCCCCCTCCGGCGCGGCGGACGGGCTGAACCCGTTCCCCAGGCCGGACAACGTGTCCAATTCCGTTCCGGCGGGGAGGCGCACCAGCTCCTTCGTGCCCTCGCCCGCCTCCTTCACCAAAAGGGTCAGCCTCCCCTCCGCCCAGTCGCAGACGGAGATGGGGCGGCGGAGGAATTTCCCCGGCAGCTCCAGATTCACAAACTGCCCCGGGGCGGTGACGGCGGAGGTATCCCCCGCCAGGACCAGCTCCCACACGTCCCCGGCCAGCCGCCGGGCGCGCCCCAGGGTAAACACGGATTTCTTCATGGTTCCCCTCCTTCTTGGCGGTCATAGCCCCGGATGATGCCGATGGTTCCGCTGGGGCCGGGCTTCAAGCCCTCCGGGAAGACGATGTTCCCGCCCACAAGGGTCATGGAGACGGCGGCCTCCACCCGTCTTCCCGCGAAGGGCGTGGCCCGGCCCAGGGAGCGAAAGCCCGCCGGGTCCACCGTGCCCGCGTGGTCGAAGGACAGCACCGTCAAATCGGCGGGCTGGCCCTCTGCGATGCTTCCGCCCGGCAGGCCGAATATCCTCCGGGGGTTGACGCACAGGGCGTTTAGGATGGTTTCCAGGGGTACCTTCCCGGTTTTCACCAGCTCCGTGTAGAGAACCGGGAAGGCGCATTCCAATCCCACCACACCGTTGAGGCTCCCCCGAAGGCCCCGGGCCTTTTCCTCCGCCGAGTGGGGAGCGTGGTCCGTGGCGACGCAGTCCACAGTCCCGTCCAAAAGCCCCTCCACCAGAGCGTCCCGGTCCGCGGCGGAGCGGATGGGGGGATTCATTTTAAACCGCCCGTCGTTCTCCAGGTCCCCGTCGCAAAGGCAGAGGTAGTGGGGCCCGGTCTCACAGGTGACGGGGAGGCCCTGGGCCTTGGCGGCCCGGATGAGGGCCACACTTTCTTTGGTGGAGACGTGGCATACGTGGTAGCGGCAGCCGGTCTCCCGGACCAGTTGGATATCCCGCTCCACCTGCCGCCACTCGCTGGCGGGGTCGTTGCCCGGGAGGCCGTGCCGTTTGGCAAACTCCCCGTCGTGGACGCACCAGCCCTTGTCCAGCAGGGACTCGTCCTCACAGTGGGCCGCGATGGGCTTGTCCAGCTTTTTTGCCAGCAGCATGGCCCGCCGCATCATCTCCCGGGACTGCACGCCCCGTCCGTCGTCGGAGAAGCCGGGAACAAAAGGGGCCAGGGCCTCCATATCCGCCAGGGCCTCCCCCTTCTCCCCCTGGGTGATGGCCCCGTAGGGATAGACATGGACCCGGCCGTCCCGCCGGATGGCTTCCAGCTCCACCTGGAGGCTGTCCGGGCTGTCGGGGACCGGGTTCAGGTTCGGCATGGCGCAGAGGGCGGTGTAGCCTCCCGCCGCCGCCGCCGCCGTGCCGGAGGCGATGGTCTCCTTATAAGAAAATCCAGGCTCCCGAAGATGAACGTGAACATCAACGAAACCTGGAACAATAAAATGGTGATTCAATTCAATGACGGCAGCGCCGTCCCGGGGAAGGCGGGGGGAAACGGAAACAATACGCCCTTCGGAAACGGCAATCTCCAGGGGATGAAATCCCCCGTCGCGAAAGACGGACCCGCCGGTGAGCAGCAGACGCATAGATGTTCTCCTTTCCACGTTCTCAACGAGACATCATACCGGAAACCGGCGGCTTTGTCAACGGGGCGGGCAAAAAATCCCCGCCCCGGAAAGCCGGGGCGGAGAACCCGCTTATTCGTAAAGTTCCTCGTCGGCGTAGTCGTCGTATTCGGAGCTGAATCTCTGGCTCAGACGCTTTTTCATGCCGCAGCAACCGACGCTGAGGTCGTGCCAGCCGCCGATCAGCAGGCAGACAAAAGCGGCGAAGGCCAGGCTGGCGCCGATGATCTTCATAACCATGCTCGCGGTTTTGCTCATAGCAGCTTCCTCCTAATGTTCCAAAATCCTATTTATCATACACCATCCCCGGCCTTTTTACAAGGGGGATTTTACATTCCCGGCAAAAGCGCGCCCTTCCGCAAAAAATATCTTTACATCGCGTAGCTCTTTTGGTAGACTATACGTTGCGTAATTTAGACCAAAGGAGCGTCCGCTTATGAGTTCAGAGTTTTCCCGCACCTTGTCCTTGCTGCGGCAGGAGAAGGGCGTCAGCCAGCGTCTGGCCGCCGGGGAGCTGGGCATCTCCCAGGCCCTCCTTTCCCACTATGAAAACGGCATCCGGGAGCCGGGCCTGCGCTTTGTGGTCCGGGCCTGCGATTATTACGGCGTCTCCGCCGATTTCATCCTGGGCCGCACCCTCTCCCGGGAGGGAAACATGCTGACGGAGCAGGACATCCTGGACGCCGCCGAGCCGAAAAGCACCCTCCGGGGCAGCGTCCTGGCCACCCTCCAGAGCAAGCTCCTCTCCGGCGCGGTGGGGGTCCTCTTCGAGCTTCTGGGCAAGCTGGGGGATAAAGCCGTCATCAACGCCGCCTCCGCCTACCTGGGAAGCGCCGTCTACCAGCTCTACCGGCACCTCTACCGCTCCTCCGGGGCCAACGAGGGCTATTTCGCTCTGGACCCCAACGCCTGCGGCCTGGGGCTGGCCGACGCGGACCGGAAGCTGGCCGAGGCCCGGTACGCCGCCGCCCTGCGGGAGCTCCAGGCCAAAAAGGCGGAGTTCCCGGACCTCTCGTCCCCGGCCATCAACGCCGCCTATCCGGGGCGCTGCCAGAGCCTGACCCAGGTCCTCAGCACCGCCGACGCCCGGCTCACCGCCCTTTCCAGACAGCCGGAAAAATGAATTTTCAATCGTTTGACTTTTTGGCCTTCCTCGCCGTCACCACCGCCGTCTGCCTGGGATTGGCCCGGTGGGACCGGCGCGTCGCGGCGAAGTGCCTGACCCTGGCCTGTCTGGTTTTCTATATCATCGGGGGCGGCTGGGCCGCGCTGCTGGTGCTGGCTTTGGGGCTGGCAGTCTCCACCGCCGCCGTGGGGTACCTCACCGCGCCGGATATCCGCGTCCGGCCGGGAGGGGACGGGCCCGTTGCCTACGCCTATCCCCGGACCGCCGCCCGGCGCCGCTGCCTCTGTTTAGCGGCGGCCTGGCACATCGGCGTGCTGGCGGTCTTTAAATACACCGGCTTTGTCACCGGGGGCCGCCTGTCCCTCGGCTGGGTCCCCCTGGGCCTCAGCTTTTTCACCTTCCAGCAGCTCTGGCTTTTGAAGGAAGTCTATACCGGCGGCTTCCGCCCGGAGCGGGAGGACCTGCCCCTCTACGCCTTCTTCTTCCCCTCCGTGGTCTCCGGCCCCATTTTGAAGCCCCAGGCCTTTTTCCCCCAGCTGCACGGGGAGAAGTTCCTCCGCCCGGACGGGCAGGACTTCGCCGCCGCCCTGTACGCCATCGCCTCCGGCATGGCGAAAAAGGTGCTGCTGGCGGACAACCTGGGCATTGTGGTGGGCAACGGCTGGGACCGCCTGGACGAGCTTTCCGCCCCCGGAGGCTGGCTGGTGATTTTAGGCTACACCCTGCAATTGTACTTCGACTTCTCCGGCTACTGCGACATTGCCGCCGGGTGCGCCCGCCTCCTGGGCCTCCGCCTCCCGGTGAACTTCGACTCCCCCTACCGGAGCTTGTCTGTGGGGGAATTCTGGAAGCGGTGGCACATCACCCTGACCTCCTTCCTCCGGGAGTGCCTGTACTTCCCCCTGGGGGGAAGCAAACGGGGGACCGGGCGGGCCTATCTCAATATTCTCCTCGTCTTTCTTGTCAGCGGCCTTTGGCACGGGGCGGGGTGGACCTTCCTCATCTGGGGCGGGCTCCACGGCCTGGGCCAGATCGTGGAGCGGGCCTGGGGCAAGGGCCGGGAGAGGCTTCCGAGACTCCTGCGCTGGGCCGTGACCTTCGCTTTTGTCAACGCCGCCTGGGTCTTTTTCCGGGCCCCCGGCGTTCCCCAGGCGCTGACGCTGCTGAAAACCGCCGTCACCGCCGACTTCCGCCCCCCGGCGGAGTGGCTGATGGCGGACGTGTTCGCCAAGGAGGCCAAGGCCTTCGGCATGGTGTTTCCCGCCCTCCGGGCCTGGACGGCCCCGGTCCTGACCTATGGGCTCTTTACCGCCGCCCTGCTGGCGGCGCTGTGGCCCCGAAACGCCGTGGGGCAGATGGACCACTTTAAGCCCGCCTTCTGGCGGGCGGCGGTCCTGGCTTTGCTCGCGGCGTGGTCCGTGCTGTCCTTCACCGGGGTGACCACCTTCATCTATTCCAATTTCTGAGGCTGAGCAATGAATAAGATTTATGCGCGCTGGGCCCGCCGCTTCCTGGCTTCCCTGCTGGCGGCCCTGGCCCTGTGCGGCGGGATTGTGTACGCCGTGGACCCCTGCCTCTACTACCGGATGCCGGAGGACCGCCTCCCTGCCTTTTTCAACGAGCGGTATCAGGCGGCGGGCATGGCGAAGAACGTCCCGGCGGACACGGTCCTCCTGGGCACCTCCATGGCCGCCAACTACCGCGCCGCCTGGATCGAGGAATTCTACCACGGTCCCGGCCTGCGGATCACGATTCCCGACGGGTACTTTTCCGAATTCGACCGGGTGGTGGACCTGCTCTTCCGGGAGAACCCGCCGGAGCGGGTGCTGTTCGCCCTG
>CAQXTN010000025.1:0-25829 GCA_948916585.1 uncultured Oscillibacter sp.
GCGGAAACAGACACGGCTGGCTGCCGTGCCTCTCACCGTAAATCTATTGTAATAGAGGAGCGCGTTGCCATGATTCGCAAAGCCACCGCCGCCGATCTGCCCCGAATCGGGGAGATTTACGAGGCGATTTTCGACAAGGAGGACCAGGGTCCCGCCTATACCAACTGGCTTCGGGGAAGCTATCCCACTACGGAGGACGCCCGCAAGGCTTTGGAGACCGGGACCCTGTATGTGGGAGAGGAGGACGGCGCGCTCTGGGGCGTGGTGAACCTCAACGGGATTCAGCTTCCCGAGTACGACAAAATTTCCTGGTCCATTCCGGCGGAGCGGGAGGAGGTGGGGGTGATCCACACCCTCTGCATCCACCCGGCTCAGTCCGGGAAGGGCCTGGCCAAGCGGATGGTGGCCTTCTGCGAGGAGACCGCCCGGGCCCAGGGCAAAACCGTCATCCGCCTGGACACCTGGGAGGGGAACGCCCCCACCAACCACCTGTATCCCTCCATCGGATACGGCTTTGCCGGGAGTACGGAGTTTTTCTTCCAGGGGTACATCCGCGAGATTTTGAACTGCTACGAGAAAAAGCTGTAAATCCGACGCCCTCCGGTTCTTGACAACCGGGGGGCGTTTTTTTACAATGAGGGGGTACACTACTCAACATGGAGGTTTTCTTATGAAACGTTCCGCAGGCATCCTCCTGCCCATTTTCTCCCTCCCCTCCGAATATGGCATCGGCTCCCTGGGAGCGGAGGCCCGGGCCTTCGCCAACTTTCTCCAGGACGCGGGCCAGTCCTGGTGGCAGATTCTCCCCGTGGGTCCTGCCGGGGCCGGGGACTCCCCCTATGCCAGCGAGTCCACCTTCGCCGGAAATCCCCTGTTTATCGATTTGGACCTCTTGGCCAAGGACGGCCTCCTGACGGAGGAGGAGCTGGCCTCCGCCCGGGTCCCCGCCGGGGATAAGATTGACTACGGCGCGCTGAAAAAGAGCCGGGAGCCCCTTCTGCGAACGGCCTTTGCCCGGGTCAGCGGCGAGGCGGCGGAGGCCGCCCGGGCCTTTGCCGAGGGCCGTCCCTGGGTTCGAGAGTACGCCCTCTACCGGGCCGCGAAACGGCACTTCGGGGATCTCCCCTGGTTTCAGTGGCCCGACGAGGGTCTCCGCCGCCACGAGGCGGAGGCCGTGGAGCGCTGGCGGGTGGAGCTGGCAGAGGAGGTGGCCTTTGAGACCTGCGTCCAGCACTGGTTCTTCACCCAATGGGCGGCCTTGAAAACCTATATCAACGACTTGGGACTGGGCCTCATTGGGGACCTGCCCATTTACGTCTCCCTGGACTCCGCCGACGTGTGGAGCGAGCGGAGGGAATTCCTCCTGGATGAGGAGGGGAAGCCCTCCAAGGTGGCGGGCGTGCCGCCGGACTACTTCTCCGAGGACGGCCAGCTCTGGGGCAATCCCCTCTACGACTGGGCCGCCATGAAGCAAAACGGCTTTGGCTGGTGGATTCGCCGGGTAGAGGGGGCCGCCCGGCTCTTCGATGTCATCCGCATCGACCACTTCCGGGGGCTGGAGAGCTACTGGGCCGTTCCAGCGGAGGCGGAGACCGCCCGGGTGGGCTCCTGGGAGAAGGGCCCCGGCATGGACCTTCTGGGCGTGTTGAGCTCCTGGTTCCAGGGGATTGCCTTCATTGCCGAGGATTTGGGCATCCTGACGGAGGGGGTCCACCAGCTCCGGGAGGAGTCCGGCCTGCCGGGGATGAAGGTGCTGGAGTTTGCCTTCTCGGACCCCTCCAACGCCTATCTGCCCCACAACTACCAGCCCCACTGTGTCTGCTACACCGGCACCCACGACAACGACACCGCCACCGGGTGGTACGCCTCCGCCCCCCAGCGGGAGCGGGCCTTTGCCGAGAAGTACCTGGGGGTCTCCGGGGCGGAGAACGTCCGGCTGGCCCTGCTCCGGGCGGGGCAGGGGAGCGTTGCGGAGCTCTTCGTGGCCCAGATGCAGGATTACCTGGGCCTTGGCAGCGAGAGCCGCATCAACGTCCCCGGCGTGGGCAAGGGGAATTGGCGCTGGCGACTTTTGCCCGGCTGTACGACAGAGGGTCTGGCGGAGGAAATCCGCTCCATGACCTCCTTCTACGGCCGCTGCCCCTGGATTCCGGAGCCAGAGGAAGCCAGCGAAAGCGATAAAGCAGAAGAATAATTTTAGGCAAAATGCCAAAAGTTTCCGCAAAATTTGCGCTTTGGTCATTCCGCCGATTCCCAGCGCCCGCCCTCCACATATATAATAGAGCCGTCACATAAGATGGAGCGTCCGCCTTAGCGCGGGCGCGGAAGTGAGGAATGTTGCATGGATATTTTTTCCCTGTTTACCCTCTGCGGAGGTTTGGCCTTCTTCCTCTACGGCATGACCACCATGTCCAAGAGCCTGGAGAAGATGGCCGGCGGCCGGTTGGAGCGGCTGTTGAAGCGCATGACCTCCAACCCCATGAAGGGCCTGCTTTTGGGCGCGGGCATCACCATCGCCGTCCAGTCCTCCTCGGCGGTGACGGTGATGCTGGTGGGCCTGGTGAACTCCGGCGTCATGGAACTGGGCCAGACCATCGGTGTCATCATGGGCTCCAACGTGGGCACCACGCTGACGGCGTGGATTTTGTCCCTCACCGGCATTGAGAGCGAGAGCGTGTTTTTGAACCTCTTGAAGCCGGAGAACTTCGCCCCCCTCTTCGCCCTGGCGGGCATCCTGCTGATTATGGGCTCCAAGCGCCAGCGGCGGCGGGACATCGGCCGGATTCTCATTGGCTTTGCCATTTTGATGTCCGGCATGGAGATGATGAAGAACTCCGTCAGCCCCCTGGCGGATATGCCGGGCTTCTCGGACCTGCTGACCGCCTTCCGCAATCCCCTGCTGGGCGTGGCCGTGGGCGCGGCCTTCACCGGGGTCATCCAGTCCTCGGCGGCCTCCGTGGGTATTTTGCAGGCCCTGGCCCTCACCGGGTCCATCACCTACGGTGTGGCCATCCCCATCATCATGGGCCAGAACATCGGCACCTGCGTCACGGCACTGATCTCCTCCATCGGGGTCTCCCGGGGGGCCAAGCGGGTGTCTGTCATCCACATCGCCTTCAACATCATCGGCACGGCCATCGGGCTCATCGTGTTCTGCGGCGGAGATTTGCTGTTCCACTTCCCCTTCATGGATTCCGCCGTGGGGGCCGTGGGCGTGGCGCTGTGCCACACGATTTTCAACATCGGCACCACCGCCTTGCTGCTGCCCTTCTCCCGCCAGCTGGAATGGCTGGCCCGGGCGGCTGTCAAAGAAGAGGACAAGACTCCCCAGTTCGCCTTCCTGGACCCCCTGCTGCTCCGCACCCCTGGCGCGGCGGTCAGCGAGTGCGCCGCCATGACCTGCGAAATGGGGACTCTGGCCCAAAAGAGCCTTCTGGCCTCCCTGGGGCAGCTTTCCAAGTATAACGGGAATCTGGAAGCGGAGCTGCTGGAAAACGAGGATAAGCTGGATGTCTACGAGGACCGCCTTAGCGGCTATTTGGTGCAGATTTCCCAGCATGGCCTCTCCATGGAGGACATCCACACCGTCTCCCGGCTGCTTCACGCCATCGGAGACTTCGAGCGCATCGGGGACCACGCCCTGAACATCCAGGAGTCCGCCCGGGAGCTCCACGAGAAGGGCCTTAGCTTCTCCGGCGCGGCGGAGGCGGAGCTCCGAGTGCTGGAGCAGGCCCTGGAGGATATTTTGACTGCGGCGGTAAGCTGCTTCCAGGCCGACGACCCCGCCGCCGCCAAGCTGGTGGAGCCCCTGGAGGAGACCATCGACCGTCTCACCGACGAGATTCGGGCCCGGCACATCCACCGCCTCCAGAGCGGGGAGTGCACCATCCAGCTGGGCTTTATCCTGAACGACCTGCTGACGAACCTGGAGCGGGTCAGCGACCACTGCTCCAACATCGCCGTCTGCGTCATGGAGGAGCGGGAGGACCACGCCGAGCAGCGCCACGCCTTCCTCCATGACTTCAAGGCCGCCGGGGAGTTTACCGAGAGCCTGGACAGGGATTTGAAGAAGTATCAGCTTCCCTGACGGGCAGGAGGCGCGTATGGGTACGCTTACGGATTACCAGCTCCGCCGCTTCCTCCCCTCTGCGGAGAATGATACCATCGACTTCCGCCTTCTCTCCACGGCGGAGTGGAGAGAGCTGGAAGCGGCCTACGGCCCTCAGGCCGTGGCCCGGCAGTTTCACCCCGTCGGGCCGGAAAGCTGCCTGTTCGGATAAGGAAAAGCCCTCTGGAGCGTGATGTGCTCCCTGTGCCGGGTTTTCTTTTTAAATCAGGGCTTGACAAATACTCCCCTGGGGTATATGATAAAAATACCCCAGGGGGGTATTTTGACGAAGGAGGCGTCCACTATGGAAACCTGCGACTGCCACAAGACCAAGGAACGCTCCGAAGAGGAGGTCAGGCGGCTGGTAAATCGCCTGAACCGGGTGGAGGGCCAGATACGGGGTATCCGGGGCATGGTGGAGCGCAGCGCCTACTGCCCCGACATCCTGGCCCAGGTAGCCGCCGCCAACGCGGCGTTGAACGCCTTTTCCAAGGAGCTGCTCAGCGAGCATATCCGCACCTGCGTCACCCGGGACATCCGGGAGGGGAAGGACGAAACGGTGGAGGAGCTGCTGTGCACCCTCCAGAAGCTGATGAAATAAAGGAGGTTCTTTTATGGAACAATACAACGTCACCGGCATGAGCTGCGCCGCCTGCTCCGCCCGGGTGGAAAAGGCCGTGGGCAAGGTGCCGGGCGTCACGTCCTGCTCCGTCAGCCTCCTGACCAACTCCATGGGCGTGGAGGGCAGCGCCTCCGCCGCCGAGGTCATCGCCGCCGTGGAAAGCGCGGGCTACGGCGCGTCCCAAAAGGGCGGGGTAAAAGCCGCCTCCGCCGGACCCGCCGCCAATCCCGAGGAGGCTCTGGCGGACCATGAGACCCCCCTGCTGAAAAAGCGTCTGTGGTCCTCCCTGATTTTCCTGGCGGTGCTTATGTACTTCTCCATGGGCCATATGATGTGGAATTGGCCCGTCCCCGCCTTCCTCCAAGGGAACCACATTGCCATGGGCCTGATCCAGCTTCTTCTGACGGTGGCCGTCATGGTCATCAACCAGAAATTCTTCGTCAGCGGCTTCAAGAGCCTCTGGCACCGGGCCCCGAATATGGACACCCTGGTGGCCCTGGGGGCCTCGGCGGCCTTTGTTTACAGCACCTATGCCCTCTTCGCCATGACGGGCGCCCAGGTCCGGGGGGACATGGGCGCGGTGATGGACTACATGATGGAGTTTTACTTCGAGTCCGCCGCCATGATCCTGGCCCTCATCACCGTGGGCAAGATGCTGGAGGCCCGCTCCAAGGGGAAGACCACCGACGCGCTGAAAAGCCTCATGAAGCTGGCCCCCAAGACCGCCGTGCTGGAACGGGACGGGAACGAAATCACCGTCCCCATCGAGCAGGTCCAAAAGGACGATATCTTCCTGGTCCGCCCCGGCGAGAACATCCCGGTGGACGGGGTGGTGGTGGAGGGCTCCAGCGCCGTCAACGAGTCCGCCCTCACCGGGGAGAGCATCCCCGTGGACAAGGCTCCGGGGGACGGCGTGTCCGCCGCCACGGTAAACCAGTCCGGCTTCCTCAAGTGCCGGGCCACCCGGGTGGGAGAGGACACCACCCTCTCCCAGATCATCCAGATGGTCAGCGACGCGGCGGCGACAAAGGCTCCCATCGCCAAAATTGCCGACAGGGTTTCCGGCGTCTTTGTCCCGGCGGTCATTGGCGTGGCCCTGGCGACCACCTTGGTGTGGCTGCTGCTGGGGCAGACCGTCGGCTTCGCCCTGGCAAGGGGCATCTCCGTGCTGGTGATCTCCTGCCCCTGCGCCTTGGGGCTGGCAACTCCCGTGGCCATTATGGTGGGCAACGGTATGGGGGCGAAAAACGGCATCCTCTTTAAAGCCGCCGCCTCTCTGGAGGCCGCGGGCCGGACGGAAATCGTGGCCCTGGACAAGACCGGCACCATCACCCAGGGAGAGCCCAAGGTAACGGACATTCTCCCGGTCCAAGGACTTACGGAAACGGAACTGCTCCGGCTGGCCCGCGCCCTGGAGCAAAAGAGTGAGCATCCCTTGGCGAAGGCCATTTTGCAAAGAGCGGAGGAGGAGCAAATCCCGACGGAGGAGGTCACGGACTTCCAGGCCCTGCCGGGGAACGGCCTCACCGCCCGGCTGAACGGCGCGGCCCTCAGCGGCGGCAATCTCAGCTTTATCAGCACCCAGGCCGCGGTCCCCCAGGACCTCCAGGCCAAGGCCGAGGCCCTGGCGGGCCAGGGTAAGACCCCGCTGTTTTTCAGCCAAAACGGGGCGCTGCTGGGCGTGATCGCCGTGGCGGACGTTATCAAGGAGGACAGTCCCCAGGCGGTAAGAGAGCTTCAGAACATGGGCATCCGGGTGGTGATGCTCACCGGCGACAACCAGCGCACCGCCCAGGCCATCGGGAAACAGGCCGGGGTGGACGAGGTCATCGCCGGAGTCCTGCCCGACGGCAAGGAGAGCGTTATCCGGAGGCTCAAAGAGCAGGGCCGGGTCGCCATGGTAGGGGACGGCATCAACGACGCTCCGGCCCTGACCCGGGCGGACACCGGCGTCGCCATCGGCGCAGGGGCGGACGTGGCGATTGACGCGGCGGATGTGGTGCTGATGAAAAGCCGTCTCTTGGACGTGCCCGCCGCCATCCGGCTCAGCCGGGCCACCCTGCGGAACATTCACCAGAACCTGTTCTGGGCCTTCTTCTACAACACCATCGGCATTCCTCTCGCGGCGGGGCTCTTCATCCCCTTCGGCCTGACGCTGAACCCCATGTTCGGCGCGGCGGCCATGAGCCTCTCCAGCTTCTGCGTGGTTTCCAACGCCCTGCGGCTGAACCTGTTCAACCTGCGGGACGCGAGAAAAGATAAACCCCTGAAATCCAAACATTCCAAACATTCCGAGGAGGTAACGGCTATGGAAAAGACCATGAAAATCGAGGGCATGATGTGCGGGCACTGCGAGGCCAGAGTTAAGAAGGCCCTGGAGGCCCTGCCGGAGGTCAGCGCCGCCAACGTCAGCCGCGAAAGCGGCACGGCGGTGGTGACCCTCTCCGGGGCCCTCACCGACGAGGCGTTGAAAAAGGCCGTGGAGGACCAGGACTACAAGGTGCTGGACATCCAATAAGCCGAAAGCGGACCGCCGATGGGCGGTCCGCCTTTTGATAACTCTTTTAGAACGTGAATTTTTCGGTCTCTTCTCTTCGGTCCTCTTTCTCTTTCCCGGCCAGCCGGTCTGACATCCCGGCCCGCTTGATCTCCTCCACGTCCTGCTGGCTGGCCTTGGCCTGGGCTTTCCAGAATGCCTCCATAAACTTTCCCATCAGGTCTGGATTCCCCATTCCGCAGAAGGAGGAGGGCCGGGGCGCTTTGGGCCAGCCCGGGCCCTTTGCCGCTGAAATCATCGTCCAGCCTCCCTTTCGATTGGTTTGAAAGCCCGTCAGGCGATCGCGTCCAGAACATCCCGAATCTTCCCAAACAGGATGGTCTCCGGCCCCTTTTCCCAGGAGCCGGCCTTTTCGCTCCAGCTCATGATACCGGCCATGTATTTCGACCAGTCGGCAACATTGCCTCTGCTGGAGGAGAAGAACTGTGTATAGCCCATCGGATTTCCCCGGGCCGGGACTATACTTGCCCCGGTTCTCACATGGCTGAGGGGCGTCAGATCCAGACCGTAGCCCTTGACGCCGTAGCCCACGTAATCCTTGTCCGCCTCGTCCAGAACGCCGAACTCGCAGAGCTTGTCGACGAACGCCTGATACTCCAGCTGGGACATGTTTTCGGGGTCAAAGTTCTCCGACAGGTACTTCTTCTGCTCCTCGGTGAGCTCTGCCTTTGTCCCGCTGTCTTTCAGCCTGTCCGCCAAGCTCTCGGCAGCCTCCTTCTGCTGCTGCCTCAAGACCTCATGGACCAGGTCCGAGTACTCCGTTTTGACGAAGCCATACGGGCCCCTCACCTCAAACCATTCGGGCCGGAAGCCTTGCGTTCTTTGTGTGCTTGTCGCTGAAATCATGGTCTTTCCTCCACTTCACAAATTCAGTCGGTTTCGAGCGTCCCGTCCTTGAATCCGTTCAATGGAAGCGCCCGGTCTTGATTCCCTTCATTTGGAATGTCGACCGGTTTTCGGAAAAAATAAGTATCTTAGAGAGAAAATTATAATGAAATTTTTTCATCTCTAAAGTGGAATCCTCTGCCGCCCGGCAGGGGCGTTCCCTCTTCTTAGATTCCTGCGGCCCGGTCCTTTTCGATCTGGAGCTTCAGGGCCTCCACCGCCACCCGGACGGAGGTAGAGGTGTCCTCGCTCATCTTCTGGTCCAGGCCCGCGGCCTCCCGCTCCTGGTTCCAGACCACGTGGAAGCAGCTTCCGCAGCGGCAGCCCAGGGCGGAGGCCACCACAAACAGGGCTGCGCTCTCCATCTCGCTGGCCTTCACCCCCAGGCGCTTCCAGCTCTCCCACTTCTGCTGGAGCTCATAGTACACCGGGGAGGCGGCGGGGTCGTGCTGGCCGTAGAAGCTGTCCTTGCACTGGACGATGCCGGTGTGGAGGGGATAGCCCAAGGCCTTAGTGGCCTGAACCAGGCAGTCCACGATGCCGAAGTCCGCCACGGCGGGGAACTCCAGGGGGGCGTATTCCAGGCTGGTGTGCTCAAACCGGACGGCGCCGGTGGCCACCACGATGTCCCCGGACTGGACGTTTACGTCGATGCCGCCGCAGGTGCCCGTGCGGATGAAGGTATCCGCGCCGCACTTGTGGAGCTCCTCCATGGCGATGGAGGCGGAGGGCCCGCCGATGCCGGTGGAGCAGGCCGTCACCTTCTCCCCCAGCAGCGTGCCGGTCCAGACGTTGTACTCCCGGTTATAGGCCACCTGCTTCGCGTCGTCAAAGTAGGCGGCAATGGCGGGGACCCGGCCGGGATCGCCGGGGAGAATGCAGTAGCGGCCGATGTCGTCGGCGGTACAGGCAATATGAAATTGTTTTTCCAATTTTTGCATAACAACCACCTCTATTGTGATATTGTAGAAACAGTATAGCAAATATTGGTGGACTTCGCAACAATGTGACGGAAAATTTTTCAAGGGTCCACCTATTTTAGGTGGATCCTTGCAGGCTTTTTGATTATATAGCTACTTTATGAAACTCACTTCATCGTCACCACCGTAACCCCGCTCTCACCCTCGCCGTAGACCCCCAGGCGGAAGCTCTTCACCGCCTTGCTCCGGCGGAGGATGTCGTGGACGGCCTTACGGAGGGCTCCGGTGCCCTTGCCGTGGATGATGGTGACGGTCTCCAGCTTGCCCATGACGGCGGCGGACAGGAAGCCCTCCACCACGCTCTCCGCCTCCAGAGTTTCCATCCCCCGGATGTCCAGCTCCCGGCTGGCGGCGGTACGAAGAGGCCGGGTCCCGCTGGAATGGACAGGGGTTTTCGGCTTCCGGGCGGCTCGCTCGTCGTCCTCGATCAGCCGGACCTCCTCCGCCTTGGCTTTCATTTTCAGCACCCCCGCCTTCAATTGCAGGGTGCCGTCCTTCCCCACGGAGATGACCTCGGCGGGCTGGCGCACGCCGGGGAATTCCACCAGGTCCCCCTTTTGAATGGGGCGGCTGGGCTTGGGGATGGGCTCGGGGCGGTCCTTCTCCAAGCGGAGGCGGTCCTCCGCCTGGTGGAGTCCCGCCCGGATGGCGGCTTGGGCGTCGTTGATGTTCTGGGCGGAATCCGCCGCAGCCTGCCGCCGCCGGAGCTCCGCCAGCTCGTTGAAGGTTTGGTCCGCCGCCGCTTTCGCGTCCCGGAGGATGCGCTTGGCCTCCGCCTCGCCCCTGCTCCGGGCGTTTTCCTTGGCCCGCTCCATCTGCTCCCGGAATTCCCGGGCCTTGCGGGCGTCCTCCTCCCGCTGGCGGAAAAGGCGGTCCGACTCCGCGTCCCGCTTTTCCAGGGCCTGGCGCTTGGCCTCCAGCTGGGTCAGCACGTCCTCAAACCGGACGCTGTCCCCGCTCATTTGGGTCTGGGCGGCTTCAATGACCTCCTCGGGAAGCCCCAGCCGCCGGGAGATGGCGAAGGCGTTGGACTTGCCGGGGATACCGATGAGGAGCCGGTAGGTGGGGCTCAGGGTCTCCACATTGAACTCGCAGGAGGCATTCTCCACCCCGGCGGTGGTCATGGCAAAGGTTTTCAGCTCCGCGTAGTGGGTGGTAGCGGCGATTTTCGCCCCGGCGGAGCGGACGTGCTGGATAACGGCGATGGCCAGGGCCGCGCCCTCCACCGGGTCCGTGCCCGCCCCCAGCTCGTCGAAGAGGATGAGGCTCTTCCCGTCCGCCTCCTTTAGAATCCCCACAATGTTGGTCATGTGGGCGGAGAAGGTGGACAGGCTCTGCTCAATGCTCTGCTCGTCGCCAATGTCCGCCAGCACCCGGTCGTAGACCGCCACGGCGCTGCGGTCCGCCGCCGGAATGTGGAGGCCGCACTGGGTCATCAGGGTCAAGAGGCCCAGGGTTTTCAGGGACACGGTCTTGCCGCCGGTGTTGGGGCCGGTGATTACCAGGGTGTCAAAGGCCTCCCCCAGCTCTAAATCGATGGGCACCGCCGTCTTGGGGTCCAGCAGGGGGTGCCGGGCCTTCCGCAGGTGAATGGCCCCGTCCCGGCGGATCTCCGGCCGCACGCCGTCCATCTTGTAGCTGAGCTCTCCCCGGGCAAAGATCAAATCCAGGTGGACCAGGGTGTCATAATCCCACTGGATATCCTCCCGGTGGGCGGCGGCCTCGGCGGAGAGCTCCGCCAGGACGCGCTCAATCTCCTTCCGCTCCTTGGCCTCCAGCTCCACGTACTCGTTGTTGGCCTGGACCACCCCCATGGGCTCCACGAATACCGTGGCTCCGGAAGAGGAGATGTCGTGAACCAGGCCCGGGAGGTTCCCCTTCTGCTCCGCCTTCACGGGGACCACGAAACGCCCGTCCCGCTGGGTGATGATGGTCTCCTGAAGCACCTTGGCGTAGCTGGGGGAGGAGATGATCCGTTGGAGAATCTGGCGGCTTTTGGCCTGGGCGGCCCGCATGTGGCGGCGGATGTCCGCCAGCTCCGGGGAAGCCGCGTCGGCGATGGTGTCCTCGTCGGGAACGCAGCGCTTGATCTTGTCCTCCAGGAAGCGGTTGCCGTGGAGGGAGAGAAACAGGTGGTCAATGGCGGTTTTTTCCGCCGCGTCGTCATTAAAGTACTCCTTGGCCCGCCGGGCGGCGGTGAGCAGGTCCGCGATCCGCAGCAGCTCCCGGGTGTTCAGGCTGCCCCCCCGGTCCGCCCGGTCCAGGGCCTCTCCCACCGGCTTCACGCCGGAGAAAGAGGGGGCCCCCCGCCGGCCGATCATCTGCCGGGCGGCGTCGGTCTGGTCCAGGAGGCGCAGGACCTCCTCCGCTTCCGTCTCCGGGGAGACCCGGAGGGCCCGCTCCTTGGCCTCGGCGCTGACGGCCGCGCCGGACAGCAGTTGCAGCACCCGGGGCAGCTCCAGGGTGCGGAGGGATTTTTCAAACAGCTCGCTCATAGAAATTCCTCCTGTCAAGGGAATCCGCTTTCGCTCCCTTCCGGCGCAAAGCTCCCCGCTCCAGGGCAGCAGGGCCGGAAGGAATCCGTCTCATATCATGCTTTTGTAAAAGTCCAGCGTTCCGAAGCCCCGCTCCAGCTGAGCGCAGAGGAAGGCTTCCGCCGCCGCCGCCAGGCGGCCCAGGGGCTCCTCCCCCAGGCGGAAGGAATACAGCCGCTTGGGGTCCCCATAGACGATATGCCGCAGGGCCGCCAGGGAGTCCCGGCAAAGAGGCCGCCCGCCTCCCCCGCCGCAGTCCCGGCAGCGGAGCACCCCCTGGACCGTGTCCAGCACCGGCTCCGCCGGGTCTTCCCTTCCGCAGAGGGCGCAGGCGTCCGCCAGGGGCTCATAGCCCGCAAGGCACAGAAGCCGCAGCTCAAAGGCGGGCTTCACCAGGGCGGGGGGCTTGTGTAAAGCGGAAAGGGCATACAGCCCGTTGAGGAGGTGCCGCAGCAGCTCCGGGGCGGGCACGTCCTCCGGGCAGACGGCCTCCGTCAGCTCCGCCATGTAGCAGCCCAGGGCCAGGGCCGTCAGGTCGCCCCGGAGGCCGTCAAACAAATCCAGGGTGGACGCGTCGCTGGCGTAGTGCCAGTCCTTGCGCTGGTACAGGGTCCACTCGGCGTAGGCCAGGGGCTGGGCGGCGGCGGCAAACTTGCAGTTTTTCCGCCGGGCCCCCCGGGCGATGACCCCGATTTTCCCCGCCTCCCAGGTCAGGAGAGTCAGGATTTTATCCGTCTCCTTGGTCTCCGTCTCCCGCAGGACCACGCCGCGGTCCACGGCATAGGGCGTTCCCGCCACGGCGGCCTCCCTCCTTTATGTACGGAGAGGAATCATCTCTCCGTTTATGACAAAATGTTATCGGTTTCGCCCTCCGCCGACCGATAGAGCATATAGGCCAGGGGCTCGCCGGTAAGGCAGAACAGCTCCCAGAGGGGCGCGGGTTCCATATGGTCCATGTCGCAGACCTCCTTTTGGGAATAGTCTGCGATTGCTGTCGAAAAGGATACGTGGAAAGTTCCGGTCATTCTGGAATGAAAATTTTAGTCCTCCCGGTAGCCCAGGCTGCGGACGTAGTTCACGTTGTCCCGCCAGTTTTCCTTGACCTTCACCCAGGTTTCCAGATAAATCTGGGTGCCCATGAATTTCTCCATGTCGTGCCGGGCCAGGGAACTGATTTTTTTCAGCATGGCCCCCTGTTTTCCAATGATAATGCCCTTGTGGCTGGCCTTTTCGCAGTAGATGGTGGCTCCCACATCCACGACACCGGAGTCCCGCTCGGAAAATTTCGTAATCTCCACGGCGGTGCCGTGGGGAATTTCCTTGTCCAGGCACAAAAGCAGCTTCTCCCGGAGCAGCTCTCCCATGACCTGCCGCTCCGGCTGGTCGGAGGTCTGCCCGTCAGGGAAGAGCTGGGGCCCCTCCTGGGCGTATTTCCCCAGCTCCGCCATCAGCTCCTCCAGGCCGTCGCCGGTGCGGGCGGAAATGGGGATGATGGCGTCGAAGCCGTCCCAGGCCTCGCTGTAGGCGGCGATGACGGGGAGGAGCTCCGCGGGCTCCACGGTGTCGATTTTGTTGACGGCCAGGATGCAGTGAAGCCGTTCCTCCCGCACCCGGTCGATGAGGGCCTTTTCCGGCCCGCCCACATGGGGGATGGGCTCCACCAGGAGCAGAGCGCAGTCCACGTCGGAGAGGCTGGCGGTGACGACCTTGACCATGTAGTCCCCCAGGGCGGACTTGGGCCGGTGGAGGCCCGGGGTGTCCAGGAGGATGAACTGGGTGTCCTCCCGGTTGACCACGCCGTAGATGCGGTTCCGGGTGGTTTGGGCCTTGTTGGATACGATGGCGATTTTCTCCCCCACCAGGGCGTTGGTCAGGCTGGACTTGCCCACGTTGGGCCGTCCGCAGACGGTGATCATGGCGGTTTTTTGAATGTTCATAGGTGATCCTCAACTTTCTTTGAGCAATATTACTTTTTAAAAGTATTTTTATAACCGTGGTCCGGCTTTTTTTATCGTACCAGGACCTTTTTCAGATACTGCCCGGTATACGATTCCTTACAGGCGGCCACATTTTCCGGCGTGCCGGTGCAGACGATGTTTCCCCCGCCGTCGCCCCCCTCGGGGCCCAGATCGATGATCCAGTCGGCGGACTTGATAACGTCCAGGTTGTGCTCGATGACCACCACCGTGTTTCCGCTGTCCACCAGCCGCTGGAGGACCTCCAAAAGCTTGCGCACATCGTCGGTATGGAGGCCCGTGGTGGGCTCATCCAGAATATAGATGGTTTTTCCCGTGGCCTGCTTAGAAAGCTCCGTGGCCAGCTTCACCCGCTGGGCCTCGCCGCCGGAGAGCTCCGTGGAGGGCTGGCCCAGCTTCACATACCCCAGGCCCACGTCCTGGAGGGTCTGGAGGCGGTTGCGGAGCTTCGGCAGGGGGGCGAAGAACTCCAGCGCCTCGTCCACCGTCATGCCCAGCACCTCGGAGATATTTTTCCCCTTATAATGGACCTCCAAGGTCTCCCGGTTGTACCGGCGGCCCTTGCACACCTCGCAGGGGACGAAGATGTCCGGCAGGAAGTGCATCTCGATTTTCAGCACGCCGTCGCCGGAGCAGGCCTCGCAGCGGCCTCCCCGAACGTTGAAGCTGAACCGGCCCGGGCCGTAGCCCCGGCTCTTGGCCTCCTGGGTGGAGGCGTAAAGGTCCCGGATATCGTTGAAGAGATTCGTATAGGTGGCGGGGTTGGACCGGGGCGTCCGCCCGATGGGGCTCTGGTCGATGCTGACCACCTTGTCCAGGTATTCCAGCCCGTCGATCCCGGCGCATTTGCCCGGGTGGACCTTCATACGCATCAGCTCCGCCCCCAGGCGCTTGAAGAGCACCTCGTTCACCAGGGAGGACTTGCCGCTGCCGGACACACCGGTGACCACGGTGAAGGTCCCCAGGGGGAAGTCCACGTCCACCTTCCGCAGGTTATTCTCCTCCGCCCCCCGGACGCGGAGGAATTTCCCGTTTCCGGGACGGCGGACATCGGGAATGGGCACCCGTTTCTTCCCGGAGAGGTACTGGCCCGTCAGGGAATCCGGATTGGCCATGACCTCCTCCGGCGTGCCCGCCGCCACCACCTGCCCGCCGTGGACGCCCGCTCCGGGGCCGATGTCGATGAGGTAGTCCGCTTCCCGCATGGTGTCCTCGTCGTGCTCCACCACCAGGAGGGTGTTTCCCAGGCTCTGGAGGTTCCGGAGGGTCGCCAGCAGCTTGTCGTTGTCCCGCTGGTGGAGGCCGATGGAGGGCTCGTCCAGGATATACAGCACTCCCATGAGGCTGGAGCCGATCTGGGTTGCCAGGCGGATGCGCTGGCTCTCGCCGCCGGAGAGGGTCCCGGCGGCCCGGCTCAACGTCAGGTAGCCCAGGCCCACGGATTGGAGGAAGCCCAGGCGGGACTTGATTTCCTTCAAGATCCGGTCGGCGATCAAATGCTGCTGCTCCGTCAGCTCCAGCCGCTCCACCCAGGCCAATTCGTCCACCACGGACAAACGGGTCAGGGCGTCGATATCCTTTTCTCCCACGGTGACCGCCAGGGACTCCTTTTTCAGCCTCCGGCCCTTGCAGGCGGGGCAGGGGCACTCGGTCATCAGCTCCTCCAGCTCCCGCTTGCTGGCGTCGCTCTGAGTCTCCTGATAGCGGCGCTCCACGTTGTTGCAGATGCCCTCGAAGGGCTGGTACAGCACGCCCTTTCCCCGGGGCTGGTCATAGTGGAGCTCCAGCTTCTCCCCCTTGGTGCCGTAGAGGATGATGTCCTTGGCCTCATCGGACAGGGTTTCCCAGGGCTCCTCCAGGGAGAAGCGGTATTTTTTTGACAACGCGTCGAAGTACATCCGGGAGATGCCGTCGGAGCGGATATTTCCCCAGCCGCTGGCCTGGATGGCCCCCTCCAGAATGGACTTTTTCGGCTCCGGGACCACCAGGGACACGTCCACCTTCAACTGGCTGCCCAGTCCCGTACAGGTGGGGCAGGCCCCAAAGGGGTTGTTAAAGGAGAACATCCGGGGGGTCAGCTCCTCGATGGAGACGCCGCAGTCCTCACAGGCGTAGTTCTGGGAGAACATCAGGTCCTGTTCCTCCCGCAGGAGGTTCACCACCACCAGCCCGCCGGAGAGGGCGGAGGCGGTTTCCACGCTGTCCGTCAATCTCTGCTGGATGTCGGGGCGGATGATGAGGCGGTCGATGATGACCTCGATGTTATGCTTTTTATTTTTTTCCAGCTTGATCTCCTCGTCCAGCTCATAGAGGTTCCCGTCGGCCCGGACCCGGACGTAGCCGGAGCGCTTGGCGTCCTCGAAGACCTTGGCGTGCTCGCCCTTTTTGCCTCGGATGACGGGGGCCATCACCTGGACGCGGGTCCCCTCGGGAAGGGAGAGCACCTGGTCGATGATCTGGTCGATGGTCTGCTGGCGGATCACCTTGCCGCACTTGGGGCAGTGGGGGGTGCCCACCCGGGCCCAGAGGAGGCGGAGGTAGTCATAGACCTCGGTGACGGTGCCCACGGTGGACCGGGGGTTTTTCGAGGTGGTTTTCTGGTCGATGGAGATGGCGGGGCTCAGGCCCTCGATGTAGTCCACGTCCGGCTTTTCCATCTGGCCCAGGAACATCCGGGCATAGGAGGACAGGGATTCCACATAGCGCCGCTGGCCCTCGGCGTAGATGGTGTCGAAGGCCAGGGAGGATTTGCCGCTGCCGCTGAGGCCCGTCATGACCACCAGCTTGTCCCTTGGGATGGTCACGTCGATGTTCTTGAGATTGTTGGCGCGGGCGCCTTTTACGATGATTTTATCTTGCATAAGGGGGCTCCTTGTTTTTCCCCCTGCCAGGGGGGAGGGTTGTTCTCGCCCTTCGGGCGGGGAGGAATGGTGACCAGCGATGGCTGGTGCATTGCACCCCCCATTTTCTCTTTTTCTTGCCAGAAGAAAAAGAGAAAACGGGCCGTGCACGGTCCAAAAGAGAAAAAGAAGTATCGCCCCTGCGGGGGGACGAGGGACGGGGGACGCGCAAAAAGCGCTTCCTCCGGGTATGAATGTCTTTTGCCCGCGGCGTAGTTTGAGCGGGGGTTTTGGAGATTATCGAATGGACTCCCTCCTCTTTTCGCTGCCGCTCATCTGGTGGTAGGGGGTGGATGTCCGCCTTTTCCGGGACTGCCTTTCTATCGATAGGCCACCTCGTAGGGGCCGCCGCCCTCGGCGGCCCGTTTCCCCGGAACCTCCATGCTACCCACGGCCCGTTCCCCCGGGTCCACCCTTTTATCGGTAGGCCATTTCCCCAGGCTTCCCCCTATCTCTCCTCGGACCGCCCCAGCAGATAATCGGTACTCACTCCAAAATAATCCGCCAGGGTGCATAATGTCAAGGTTGGAATGTTAATTTTCCCTTTTTCCACTCGCTGATAGTGCGTTTGTGTAACGTTGAGCATCTCTGCTATATCCACTTGGCGAAGCCTTCTTTCTTTTCTTAAAGAGCAAAGCCTTGTCCCTAAAATCTGCAAAGTATCCATAATCCCCCCTTGACAAACCACATTTTATGTTATATATTATATAACATAAAATGTTGAACGAGGTGCTGTCATGGACCCAACCATCCAAAGACTTTTCGACACCTATGGCGAGTCCGTTCTGAAAGAGCTGAACAATTTTCCCCATGGGGAACTGGTCGACCTTTTGAACGCCCTCCCGATAGAGGAACGCCGCCGAATCCACATTTACGATCAGGTCAGTCACTACTATTATCAATGGTCCGCCGCCGCCTTCGCCGCCGGTCTCCATCTGGGCCTTTCCTTTTTAAATAATGATATCCGCCGTTTCCGCCCGGAGAAGGTCTAGCAGTGCCCGGGGCTCCACCTCTACCTGGGCGCCGATCTTCCCGGCGGAGACGTAGATGGTCTCAAACTCCAGGGCCGTCTGGTGGAAAATGGTGGGATACTGCTTCTTCATGCCCACCGGACTGCACCCGCCCCGGATGTACCCCGTCACGGCGGTGATATCCTTCACCGGCAGAAGGTCGATGGACTTCTCCCCCGCCGCCTTCGCCGCCTTT
The DNA here is from genome assembly GCA_948916585.1 of uncultured Oscillibacter sp. GTDB lineage: Bacteria > Bacillota > Clostridia > Oscillospirales > Oscillospiraceae > Oscillibacter. Next base: position 17,769 of record CAQXTN010000025.1, read on the forward strand.
TTCAGGTCCAGGCTGTCGGTTGTGGGGATGTCAAAGACGTGGTAGGTCCCGGAAGCCCCCTTTGCTACCAAGGTCTTAAAGGCCCGCTTTGGGTCCTGCCCCAGGGCCTGGGCCACGTGGACGCCATAGTCCCGGGTGCCCTCCGGGCCCTCTTCCTCCTCATAGAAATGGGGGGTATAGGGGACCTTTTTCTGGTCCAGGATGCGCATTACATTGGTTTTCTCGTCCTTTTTCTTTGCCATGGTTCACCTCAAAATGATCACGCCCGCCAGGACGCAGAGAATCCCCAGAACCGTCAGCGGCCCCAGGGGCTCGCCGAAGGCCAGCACGCCCGTCAGAGTGGCCGCCACCGGCTCCAGGCTGGCCAGGATGGAGGCTTTCCCCGGTTCCGTCCGGGCAAGGCCCCAGGTATAAAGAAGGTAGGGTATGGCGGTGGAGAACACCGCCAGAGCCAGGGCCGTCCCCCAGAGGCCGGGGTTCCCCCCGAAAACTCCCGCCAGCTCCGCCGGGCGGATCAGGACCAGGGAGGCCGGGCCCGCGAAGAGGAAGGTCCAGACCGTCACCGTCAGGGGCGGGTAGTGGGCCAAGGCGTAGCGGCCGAAAATGCTGTACAGCGCGTAGAAGAACCCGGACCCCAGGCCCAGGAGGATGCCGGGGATCGTGACGGACAGCCCGCTGCTAAACACGCCGCAGACGCACGCGCAGCCCAGCAGGGTCAGCAGTAGGGCCAGGAGCTTTTTCCCGCCCACCGGCTCCTTCCACAAAACGGCGGACAGAATCACCACGAAGGAGGGGGCGGTGTAGAGCAAAATGGAGGCCGCCGCCAGGGAGCAGAGCTTCTGGCAGGAGAAGTAGCACACGGTGAAAAACACCACGCTGACCACGCCGGTGCCGAGAAAATATTTGAGGTGCCGCCGCTCCACCCGGAAGACGCTCCGGTCCTTCACGGCGAAGAACGCCGCCAGGAGAAGCATTCCCCCCAGGTTCCGCACCACGACGATGGAAAGAGGCGAAAGGCCCGCCGCCATCAGCGTCCGGTTCCATAACCCGATGATGCCCCACAGGGCCGCCGCCGCCAGAATCGCGGCGCTGGCCGGGGCTCTTTTTTGCGTCTCCATCTATTCTCCCAAAATCTCCCGCCGCGCATACTTGGGCAGCTTCCTCAAAACCAGCCCGTGGGACTCCGCGCAGAGCTCCCGGAGGGTTTCATCCGGCAGGCTTCCATCCAAAAGGCAGGCGATCCAGTTCCGCTTGTCGCAGTAGAACCCCGGCAGGATTTCGGGGTGGGCCGCCCGGAGAATTTCACTCCGGGCGGGCTCGCATTTCAGGTTCACCAGATCGTGCCCGTTGTACGCCTCGTCCTTCATCCCCTGGGGGGAGCAGACGGCGGCAAAGAGCTTGCCCCGAATCATATACCGAAACCAGGCCCATTCGGGCTTATAGTCCTTCTCCGCCCCGGGGAGGGAGAGGAGGTATTCGTCCAGCCAGTCGTATTTCATCCCGTTTCACCCCGCAATTCGATGATCCGGTCCCGCAGAACCGCGGCGTATTCGAATTCCAGCATCTTGCTGGCTTCCTTCATTTCCTTTTCCAGGCGCTTGATCTCCGCGTCCCGCTCCTGCTTGTTCAGCTTGCGGTGGTGGCGTGCCCGGGTGGTCTCGTCCTCGGCGGTGGTGGAGATTTCCAGCACCTCCCGGACCCCCTTGATGATGGTCTTGGGAACGATGCCGTGCTCCTGGTTGAAGCGGTCCTGAATCCCCCGGCGGCGCTCCGTCTCGTCCATGGCCGCCCGCATGGAGGGGGTGATGGTATCCGCGTAGAGGATAACCAGGCCCTCCGCGTTCCGGGCCGCCCGGCCGATGGTCTGAATCAGGGACGTCTCGGACCGGAGGAAGCCCTCCTTGTCCGCGTCCAGCACGGCGACTAGGCTGACCTCGGGAAGGTCCAGGCCCTCCCGCAGAAGGTTGATGCCGATGAGCACGTCGAACTTCCCCAGCCGCAGATCCCGGATAATCTCCATCCGCTCGATGGTCTCCACATCGGAGTGCATATAGCGGACCTTGATGCCGACGTTTTTGAAATACTCCGTCAGGTCCTCCGCCATTTTTTTCGTCAGCGTGGTCACCAGCACCCGCTCGTCCCTGGCCGCCCGGGCGTTGATCTCTTCCATCAAATCGTCGATCTGCCCGGTGACGGGCCGGACCTCCACCCGGGGGTCCAGCAGTCCCGTGGGGCGGATCACCTGCTCCACCACCTGGTCCGCCCGCTCCCGCTCATAGGGGCCGGGGGTGGCGGAGACAAAGACGGCCTGTCCAATGCGGCCCTCGAACTCCTCGAACTTCAACGGCCGGTTGTCATAGGCGCAGGGGAGGCGGAAGCCGTATTTCACCAGGGAATCCTTCCGGGCGTGGTCCCCGTTGTACATGGCCCGGACCTGGGGCAGCGTGACGTGGCTCTCGTCCACGAACAGCACGAAATCGTCGGGGAAGAAGTCCAGCAGCGTCATGGGGGCGGAGCCCTGGGGCCGCTCGGAGATGATGCGGGAGTAGTTCTCAATGCCGGAGCAATACCCCAGCTCCGCCATCATCTCCATGTCGTATTCCGTCCGCTGGCGGACGCGCTGGGCCTCCACCAGCTGGTTGTTCTCCGTAAAGGCCTGGACCTGCTCCTCCATCTCCCGGCGGATTTCCCCGATGGCCCGGTCCATCTTGTCCTTGGTGGTGACATAGTGGCTGGCGGGGTAGATGGCGATGTGGTTCAGCACCCGGTTCACGGAGCCGGTGATGGGGTTGAACTCGCTGACCCGCTCGATCTCGTCCCCGAAGAACTCCACCCGGATGGCCTTGTCCTTATAATAGGCGGGGTAGATCTCCACCGTGTCCCCCCGGACCCGAAACATGTTCCGCTCAAAGGCGATGTCGTTCCGCTCATAGCGAATCTCCACCAGCCGCCGGAGGAGCTCGTCCCGATCCCACTCCGCCCCCGCCCGGAGGGAGACCACCATCTTGGCAAAGTCGTCGGGCTCCCCCAAGCCGTAAATGCAGGAGACGGAGGAGACCACAATCACGTCCCGCCGTTCCAGCAGGGCGCAGGTGGCGGAGAGGCGGAGGCGGTCAATTTCGTCGTTGGTGGAGGCGTCCTTGGCGATATAGGTGTCCGTGTGGGGGATATAGGCCTCCGGCTGGTAGTAATCGTAGTAGGAGACAAAGTACTCCACGGCGTTATTGGGGAAAAACTCCTTGAACTCCGCGCAGAGCTGTGCCGCCAGGGTCTTGTTGTGGGCCAGCACCAGGGTGGGCCGCTGGACGGCCTCGATGACCTTGGCCATGGTGAAGGTCTTGCCGGAGCCGGTAACGCCCAGGAGAACCTGCTCCTTCAGCCCGCTCTCGATGCCTGTCGCCAGGGCGGCGATGGCCTCCGGCTGGTCGCCGGAGGGCTGGTATTCGGATACAACTTGGAATTTTGGCATGGAGACCTCCTGTCGGCGGTTGGCCCGCTGATTGAACCTGTACCATCCGCGCTGTTTCAGCTTCGTGAACCATATCATACCACGAAGCCGGCCAGATCGCAACATTTGTTCGATATATTTGCAAAAATTCTCCTACGGGCTCCTCAGTCGAGGAACCCTGATTGGGAGAAGGATATAAAATCGTAATCAGCCACCACAATGTGGTCCTCCAGCCGCACCTCGACCGCCTCCAGCGCCGCCTTGACCCGAAGGGTAGCCGCGTGATCCTCCTGAGAGGGCAGGGCCACGCCGCTGGGGTGGTTGTGGGCCAGAATCACGGAGCTGGCGCAGAAGGCGATGGCGTTCTGCACAATCTTGCGGATGTCCAGATTCACCGCCGAGGCGCTGCCCTCCCCCAGGCGGCGGCAGGCCAGCAACTTCCCCTTTCCGTCCAGACAGAGCTGGTACACCACCTCGTTTCGCTCCTGGGAGAAGAGCTCCAGCAAATACTCCCCCACCCGCTCCCGGGTGTTCAGGGCCAGCTCCCGCTCCAGCTCCGCCAGCCGGGCCTTCTGCGCAATCTGGGGAACCAGGCGCAGCAGCATGGCTGTCCGCTCTCCCACGCCCTCCACCTGGGTCAGCAGTTCCACCGGGGCGGAAAACACGCCGGAGAGGCTCCCAAACCGGTCCATCAGGGCATGGGCCAGGGGATTCACGTCTCCCCGGGGAATGGCGTAATACAGCAGCAGCTCCAATGCCTCATGGCCGGCAAAGCCGTTCAGCTCATTGTCCAAAAACCGCCTACGCACCCGCTCCCGGTGCCCATCGTGAACGCCCATGGCCTCACCTCCCGCAAGCTCTGTCCCTCCGCCGGAGGCGGTGGAAACCGATTGTGACATTCGGAAGTTATGATAGCATATTTTCCCGGAGCCGTCAATCTTCCGGCGAATTTGGGGCGTATCCGTTGACGCATGTTATCAAAAGGCGAGACGCGTTGCAGGGGGCGGGCCCTGTCCCGTCCCCTACGCAAAATCTTCGAATGGGGCAAACAGGAATTTCGAAAAGTTTTTGTATACAAACGGGTTTTCCTGTGCTATACTATACCGAGTTAACGTTTCGGCGGCCCACCTAGAGCCCCCGAAGCGGTTCCGCCGGGCGGTTTTCCCGGCGCTGATGATGGTATTTTTCCAGGATGGGACGCGCTTCCCGGCTGGTCAAATAAATAAATGCCCGCGCTCCAACCCAGAGCATGGGCCCAAGCGGCTTTCATATTCGGTTGCGACAGGACGCTGCCAAACCTCCGCCGGCGTAACGGGGCCAGGTGGACAGAGGGCGTCTCTTCTTTGCTATGCCCAAATTCCGGGTACAAGGCCGCCGATACATCTTTTTATATTGGTAAGGAGTTCTATGATCTATGGCAGAAAAACTAAAAATCATCCCTCTGGGCGGTCTTAACGAAATTGGCAAAAACATGACCGCCTATGAGTACGGCGGGGAAATCATCGTGGTGGACTGCGGCATGGCCTTCCCCGGGGACGATATGTACGGCATCGACTGCATCATCCCCGACGTGACCTACCTCATCAAAAACCGCGCCCGCATCCGGGGCCTTTTTATCACCCACGGCCACGAGGACCACGTGGGAGCCATTCCCTATGTCCTCAAGCAGGTGAACATGCCCATTTACTGCACCCGGTTCACCGCCGGCCTCATCCAGCTAAAGCTGGATGAGCACGGTTTGGCAAAGTCCACCAAGCTCATCACCGTGGAACCGGGCAAGTCCGTCCGGGCGGGGAAATTCACCGTGGAGTTCATCCACGTGAACCACTCCATCGCCGACTCCGTGGCCTTCGCGATTCACACCCACATGGGCACCGTGGTCCATACCGGCGACTTTAAAATCGACTCCACCCCCATCGACGGGGAGGTCATCGACCTGGCCCGCCTGGGCGAGCTGGGCAAGGGCGGGGTTCTCGCCCTGTGCGCCGACTCCACCAACGTGGAGCGCCCCGGCTACACCATGAGCGAGCGGGCGGTGGGCCAGACCTTTATGCGCCAATTCCAGGGCTGCGAGGAGCGGATCATCGTCACCACCTTCGCCTCCAACGTCCACCGCATCCAGCAGGTCTTAGACGCCGCCGCCGCCCATGGGCGGAAGGTGGCCGTCACGGGCCGGTCCATGGAGAACATCATGCGGGTGTCCACGGAGCTGGGCTATATGAAGGTGCCCAAGAACACCCTGGTGGACATCAACAAAATCAAGAGCCTGCCGAAAAATAAGCAGGTCATCGTCACCACCGGCTCCCAGGGCGAGGAGATGAGCGCCCTGTACCGCATGGCCTTTTCCACCCACAAGCAGGTGGAGGTGGGCCCCGGGGACAAGGTGATCATCTCCGCCTCCGCCATCCCTGGCAACGAGGTGACGGTGAGCCGGGTCATCAACGAGCTGTTCCGCAAGGGCGTGAAGGTCATCTATGACCGGGCGGACATGCTCCACGTCTCTGGCCACGCCTGCCAGGAGGAGCTGAAAATCATCCATGCCCTCACCCGGCCCCGGTTCTTCATCCCCCTCCACGGCGAGCAGCGGATGCTCCAAATTCACAGCCAGGTGGCCCAGCAGATGGGCCTGGACCGGAACCACATCGCCATTGCGGAAAACGGCTCCATCATCGAGCTCACCGCCAAGACCTTGAAGCTAGGCGGGGCCGTTCCCGCCGGGGAAGTTTATGTGGACGGCTCCGGCGTGGGCGACGTGGGAGCCGTGGTCATGCGGGACCGCAAGCGCCTGGCCGAGGACGGCATGGTCGTCGTGGTCCTGCCCACCTCCAGCCACGACGGCGGCCTGCTGAGCCCGCCGGAAATCGTCACCCGGGGCTTCATCTACGTGAAGGAGTCCGGAGATTTGATGAAGGAGCTCCAGGGCATCGCCATGGATGCGGCGGAGTCCGTCACCCGCAAGCGCGGGCGGGACGACGGGGAGCTCCGGGGCGTGGTGAAATCCGCTGTCAGCAGCTACCTGTTCAAAACCACCAAGCGCAGCCCCATGGTCATCCCCGTTGTGACCCGGCTGTAAGGGAAGCGGCAAGCCCTTTCGAATTGCAAAACGCCTCAAGGGGCGGGAACATCCAAGCGATGCTCCCGCCCCTGTTTTTCCCCCATTTTCAGGGATATCGTCAACGCAGTTGCGTTTCTTATGAAGCCATGCGCAGGCAGCCGCTTTGCGGCTCAAACCGCCACTCCAGCGGCGGTTCATTGAAAAGAATTCATGGGATTCTTTTCAACTGCGCCGACTATAAAAAAGGCGGCCCGGAGGCCGTCCCTGCATTTCAGAATTCTTTCAGTTTTTTCCCATATAATCACTCCGCATAAGATCACCCCGCAGGAGGAGAACCCCATGGAAAAGGACCTATTGTCACACCACAGCGTTACGCTGAACAGCTTACTGGAAGAGCGGCAGTCTTTGAACATGCGGATGCTGCTGGCCGTTCAGCTCCGGGACACGGAGACCCAGGAGGCGCTGCGGAGGGAGCTGGAGGAAATCACCCTTAAAATTGAGCGGTTCCTGGAGGGGCGGCTATAAGGCCCCTCTGTATCCGCCCAGGGGAGAAGGTATCAGGCGGACCCGCGGTCCGCATTCCATTTCGCGCCAAGAGACGGCAGGGCCTCTTCGCCTATCTCCTGCCGCAGTAGCGGCGTAGGCCGCAGTTGTACAAAGCCGCCATCCGGGGGTCCTGTACGGGCTCCTCCCGCTCGATTCCCTCATATTGGAGAAACCATGTCTCCCCGTCGGTATTCAGCAGAGGCTCCAGCTCCTTCAAGGAGTAAACGGGGAGGCGAACGCTGCCCCGGCTCCACACCCGCAGCACGTTGGGGATATCCACGTCCGACGGGGAGTCGATCACCGCCAGGCGGAATTCCGGGAAATAGGCCCCGCCGAAGGGCTGTTCCACGTCCAAGCTGGCAAAGCCGCTGTCGTATAAGGATTCCAGGGCCGACTCCAGGCTTCCATTGTTCCATACCGGAGCAATGAGGCCGCACTCATTGAGCTTAACCCGCTTCTCCCCCGCCGGAGGAAGGCTGGAAATGGGGATTAGATCATCCAGCACAAAGGGTCCCGTCTTGGTCTTGGGCAGAAAAATCCGGGACGCGCTGTCGGAGGTGAGGCTCATGGTCAGGGCGTGGATGATCCAATCCAGGAACAGATCGAAGTTCCGCCCGGAGACCTTGCACCGCTGGGCCCCCTGGTTTAAGAACTTGCTCATGGACTCATAGTCCGTCAGCGCCATAGGCGGCAGGGGCCCGGCGTAGAGATTTTTTAGGCGTGTGGTGGGCAACATGTGGACCTCCTCGCGCCCGGGGGCGCGTTTCGTCAGAATGTGCCCATTTTAGCACGCCCGCCCGAAAAACACAAGCGGGAATCCGCGCAGTCCCTGTTGAGAGCCGTAAGTCTCAGGTATCATTTTGGAGCTGGCAAAATCGAGGGGCTATTTTTTACTAGGGCTTGTTTAATAATTAGCGATATGCCCAACAGCGAGGATTTTTTTGCCGGACAAGGCACATTTTCGCGGGCATCCTGACGGATGGCAAGAAAATTTAACGATGTATGGCAGAAA
>CAQXTN010000026.1:0-25226 GCA_948916585.1 uncultured Oscillibacter sp.
CCGGGGAGCGCTGCGTCTCCACCACCAACCGCAACTTCGTGGGCCGCATGGGCCACGTGGACAGCGAGGTCTACCTGGCCTCTCCCGCCGTGGCCGCCGCGTCCGGCGTCGCGGGCCACATCTGCCATCCTGAGGAGGTTTGAATATGAACGTACAGGGTACCGTCCATAAATACGGGGATCACGTAGACACGGACGTCATCATCCCCGCCCGCTATCTGAACACCCCGGACCACAAGGAGCTGGCCGCCCACTGCATGGAGGACATCGACAAGGACTTTATCCATAAGGTAAAGCCCGGGGACGTGATGGTGGCCGGGGTCAACTTCGGCTGCGGCTCCTCCCGGGAGCACGCCCCCATCGCCATCAAGGCCAGCGGAGTGAGCTGCGTCATCGCGGCCACCTTTGCCCGGATTTTTTACCGGAACGCCATCAACATCGGCCTGGCCATTTTGGAGTGCCCCGCGGCAAGCGGCGGCATCTCCGATGGGGACCAGGTGGCGGTGGACTTCGACACGGGCGTTATCACCAACGTGACGAAACATGAGACCTATCAGGCGGAGCCCTTCCCGCCGTTTATCAAGGACATGATCGAAAAGGGCGGGCTTATGGCCTCCTTGAAGGCCGGAAAGGCGGACAAATGAACAAGACCATTGCCGTCATCCGGGGCGACGGAATCGGCCCCGAGATCGTAAGCGAGGCCATCGGCGTGCTGGACGCCGTGGCGGAGAAGTTCGGACATGCCTTCACCTATCAGGAGGCCCCCATGGGCGGCTGCGCCATTGACGCCTTCGGCGTGCCCCTGCCGGATTCCAGCCTGGAAACCTGCCTGCGCTCCGACAGCGTGCTGCTGGGGGCGGTGGGGGGCCCCAAGTGGGACGCCCAGCCCTCCGCCAACCGCCCCGAGCGGGGGCTTTTGAAGCTCCGCTCCGCCATGGGCCTGTACACGAATATCCGGCCCGCCCGGATGTTCTCCGACCTTGCCGCCGCCTGCCCCCTCCGGGCGGACATCGCGGCGAAGGGCATCGACTTCGTGGTGGTCCGGGAGCTCATCGGCGGCATGTACTTCGGCGAGCACACCACCTCCCAGGTGGACGGGGAGCAGAAGGCCGTGGACGTGTGCTCTTACAGTGAGCACGAGGTCCGCCGGGTGGCCCGGGTGGCCTTTGACATGGCCCGGAAGCGCCGGGGACGGGTGACCTCCATTGACAAGGCCAACGTGCTGGACACCTCCCGCCTGTGGCGGAAGACGGTGGAGGAGGTCAGCAAGGACTACCCGGACGTGGAGCTCCTCCACATGTATGTGGACAACGCCGCCATGCAGCTGGTCCGGGACCCCAGCCAGTTTGACGTGATTGTGACGGAGAATCTCTTCGGGGACATCCTCTCCGACGAGGCCAGCCAGATCATCGGCTCCATCGGCATGATTCCGTCCTCCAGCATGGGGGAGGGGACAAGGGGCCTTTATGAGCCCATCCACGGCTCCGCCCCGGACATCGCCGGGCAGGACAAGGCCAACCCCATCGGCACCATTCTGGCGGCGGCCATGATGCTGCGCTACAGCTTCGACATGAGCGCCGAGGCCGGCGCGGTGGAAGCCGCGGTGGATCGGACGCTGAAAGCGGGCTTCCGCTGCGGGGACATTCTGAACGAGGGCGGGAAGCTCCTGGGCTGCAAGACCATGGGGGCGGAGATCCGGGCCCGGATTTGAACAGGAGGAATTGGAAAGGGGGAGGCGTTTCAGCCTCCCCCTTTTAAATTTTCCAGAGCGTCGGGATAATCTGCGGTAATCATCCTAAGGGTTTGGCATTCTTCCAGGTCCGGGCAGCCGCCGCATGTGGTTACGCCCTTTTTCAAAGCGCATTGACGAATCTCGCAGAGCTGTTCGCAAAACACCGTTTTCACTCCCGCGGCCCGGCAGCCCCGGCAGTTGATATGTTCGGGCAGAATAGGGGCGTTGTTTAGCTCTGCCCACAATTTTGCGGTTTTCTCACGCAGCGCCTGGTCGTCATGGATGGTCGCGAGGTACGCGTCGCATTTCTCACAGTCCAGGCCGCAATAGGCGATCATTTCTCTCATGGCCGTCTTCCTCCTGCAAATGGATGTTTCACATATTATAGCACCGTTCCCAGGCCAATTCAACCCGCCCTGTACGGCTGGCGGCGGTTTCTCCCTTTGACAAAGGCCAACCTATTTGCTATGATGGAACCATCATTTGAGAGAGGAGCGGGACCATGAAATATGTGAAATACGGAAAATGCGTCCGCTGCGGCAAAACCTACGCGGCCGCGCCGGACCTGACTACCTGCGAGTGCGGCGGCATTTTGGATATCATCTATGACTACGAGGCCATCAAAGCCCGTCTGACCAAGGAGGTCCTGGCGAACCGGGCCGAGCGGTCCATGTGGCGCTACCGGGAGCTGCTGCCCATCGAGGAGGGCACCGTCCCCACGCCCCTGCGGGTGGGCTGGTCCCCCCTCTACGAGGAGCCGCGCCTTGCGCGACAACTGGGACTGGGCCGGCTCTTTGTAAAGGACGACGGCCAGAACCCCACGGCCTCCCTGAAGGACCGGGCCAGCGCCATGGCGGTGGCCAAGGCCCGGGAGGCCGGGGCCAGGGTAATTGCCTGTTCCTCCACGGGAAACGCCGCCTCGTCTCTCGCGGGCAACGCGGCGGCGGCGGGGCTTTCCACGTACATCTTCGTTCCCTCCCGGGCCCCCAAGGGGAAGGTGGCCCAGCTCATGACTTTCGGGGCCACGGTGATCTCCGTCCAGGGCAGCTATGAGGAGACCTTCGAGCTTTCCAAACAGGCCATTGACAAATGGGGCTGGTACAACCGCAACGCCGCCATCAACCCCTATCTCTCCGAGGGCAAGAAGACCGTGGCCCTGGAGATTATGGAACAGCTGAACTGGGAAGTGCCGGATTACATCGCCATCTCCGTGGGGGACGGCTGCACCATCGCGGGGCTGTGGAAGGGCCTTAAGGACCTGCACGCCATCGGCTTCATTGACCGCCTGCCCCGGCTTATCTCCGCCCAGGCGGCGGGCTGCTGCCCGCTGAACCGGGCCATTGAGAGCGGCACGCCTTGGGAGCCCATGGAGGAGAATACCCTGGCGGACTCCATCGCCGTGGGCGTGCCCCGGAACGCGGAAAAGGCCCTCATGGCCATCCGGGAGTCGGGCGGCCTGACGGTGAACGTCACCGACGGGGAAATCATGGCCGCCCAGCAGCTGCTGGGGCGGACCTGCGGCGTCTTCGGCGAGCCCGCCGGGGTCACCGGCACGGCGGGGGTGAAAAAGCTCTGCGAGGCCGGAAAAATCGGCAGAGACGACACGGTGGTCTCTGTGGTGACGGGCAACGGATTGAAGGACGTGGCCAACGCCATCGCCGCCTGCGGGGACCCCATTACGATTCCCTCCGATATGAACCGGCTGCTGGCGGCTTTCGCCGAGAAGGGCATTGGGGCGGAGGGGGTATGATCCTCCGGCCTTACCGCCCCTCCGATCTCCGGGAGCTTGCGGAATTGTTTTATGACACGGTGCATACGGTGAATGCCGGGGACTACACGGCGGAGCAGCTGGACGCCTGGGCGGACGGAGCCCCGGACTTAGAGGAGTGGGGCCGGACCCTCCTGGCGCGAACCGCCCTTGTGGCGGTGGAGGGGGAGACTCTCGCGGGCTTTGGAGACATGGACCGCTCTGGTTATCTGGACCGCCTGTATGTCCACAAGGACTTCCAGCGCCGGGGCATTGCCTCCGCCCTCTGCGATGCTCTGGAAGCGGCGGTGGAGGCGGAGCGGATCGTCACCCACGCCGCCATCACCGCCCGGCCGTTTTTTGAGAAGCGGGGCTATCGGACCCTCCGGGAGCGGCGGGTACTCCGGCATGGAGTGCCCCTGACCAATTACCACATGGAAAAGCGCCGGTTCCCGGCTGCACAAAACGCCTGTTACTCAGCAGAAAACGCCGTTGCGCCCCAGGCGGAAACGGAGTAAGATAGATGCGGCATTCCAAGAGACAGGAGGGGACTCCCCATGAAAACAGCGTTTGACGCCCACTGCTGGGCGGAAATCGATTTGGACGCCCTGGTCCATAACTTCCATCTGATTCGGGAAAAGGCGTCGCCCGCCGCGGTCTGCGCCGTGGTAAAGGCCGACGCCTACGGCCACGGGGACCGCATGGCGGCCCGGACCCTGGCGGAGGCGGGGGCGGCGTGGTTCGCCGTATCCTCCCTGGCGGAGGCCCGGCACCTGCGCCGCAGCGGCATCAAGCAGCCCATTTTGATTCTGGGCATGACCCGCCCGGAGTGCGCCGGGGCGCTGGCGGCGGAGGGGATAACCCAGGCGGTTTACAGCCTGGAATACGCCCGGGCCCTGTCCCAGGCGGCGGAGGCCGCCGGGGTGACGGTGGAGGGCCACCTGAAAATCGACACCGGCATGGGCCGCATCGGCTTCGGGGCCTGCCGGGACTTTGAGGGGGCGGTGTCCGGCCTTCTGGAGTGCCGGAGGCTGCGCGGCCTTTCCATCACCGGCGCGTTCCAGCACTTTCCCGTGGCGGACTCCCTGTCGGAGGAGGACCGCCGCTATACGGAAAAGCAGTACGCCCTCTTCCGCCGGGTGGTAGAGCGCCTGGAGGCGGCGGGGCCCCTGAGAACCGTCCACTGCTCCAACTCCGCCGGGCTGACGGCCCACCCGGAGTGGAGCGGCGACATGGTCCGGGCCGGGGTCATCCTCTACGGCCAGGACCCCAGCGCGGAGGTGGCCTTCCCCGGCCTTCGGCCCGTCATGGCCTTGAAAACCGTGGTCAGCCAGGTGAAGGACCTGGCCCCCGGGGACTGCGTGGGCTACGGGCGGACCTACACGGCGGACCGGCCCCTGCGGGCGGCCACCGTCTGCTGCGGCTACGCCGACGGCTACCCCCGGTGCCTGTCCAATCTGGGCACGGCCTCCATTCACGGCCATCCCGCCCCGGTGATTGGCCGGGTGAGCATGGACCAGATTGTTCTGGACGCCTCCCAGGCGCCGGAGGTCTCCGCCGGGGACGAGGCCGTGCTGCTGGGCGCCGCTCCGGCGGACGGCTTTGCCCAGGCGGCGGAAAAGGCGGGGACCATCACCTACGAGCTTCTCTGCGCTGTGGCTCGCCGGGTGCCCCGGGTCTACCTCCGGGGGGGAGAAGTGGTGGAGGTTCTGGACTACCTGGATAAGGAGTGAACGCCTCGCCAATGCCGGAGCCTTGGAAAAGGCCGGCCTTGACATCCAGGCCCTTCCATGCTATCATCGTTTACAGCTCTGTCCCTGGAAAGTGTTTCTGACCGGAGGACTTGGATTTCATATCTGTCGGTCTGGCGGCAAGGTGGTTCCGAGCCGTAAGAGGAGAGAAAAGCAGACGTGGAGGAGTAATTCCTCCGGGTCTTGGTAAGCCGCGCTTTTACGGTCCCTCCGCCAGACAGGCGGAGGGGCTTTGTGTTTTTCGAAAAAGGGGGGAAACATATATGGAAACTCGTGTCGCCGTCCTGGCGGTCATTGTCCGGGAGGCGGACTCCGTGGCGGCACTGAACGCCCTGCTGCACCAGTATGAAAGCGCCGTCCTCGGGCGGATGGGAATTCCCTGCCGGGATCGGGGGATACGCTTAATCAGCGTGGCCCTGGACGCTCCGGCGGATGTGATCTCCGCCCTGTCCGGGAAAATCGGCCGGCTGCCCGGCGTGACGGCCAAGACCGTTTACGCCCCTGAGAATGCCTGAGCCTTGCAAAAAAGAACACATTATGGGAGGAAACAACGGATGAAAATCTTGAAGACCCTTGCCCTTGCCTTAGCCCTGCTGCTGGCCCTTTCCGCCTGCGGCGTGATTCGCGGCGGCGACGGCCCCGCTCAAGCGGCGGGCGGCTCCGCCCCGGGGGAGGAGAGCGGCCCGGCAGAGGGTTCTTTGCCCCCGGAAGAAATGCCGGATGAACTCTATCTGCTCCAGATAGGGGCGCTGAAAGGGCCAACTGCTATGGGCCTTGTGCAGATGATGGAGCGGCGGGGGCCCACGGCGTCCATTTATTTCTGGGAGTTTGCTCTGTCGGGCTCCGCCGATGAGCTGACCCCCGCCTTCATCAAGGGGGACCTGGATATCATCTGTGTCCCCGCCAACCTGGCGGCGGTTCTCTACAACAAGACCGAGGGCCAAATCGTCACCCTGGCCGTCAACACCCTGGGCGTGCTCTACATTGTGGAAAACGGCGGGGAGAGCGTTCAGTCCATGGAGGACCTCAAGGGCAAAACCATCGTCGCCGCCGGGAAGGGGTCTACCCCGGAGTTCGGCCTCCAGTATCTCCTGGAGCAAAACGGCCTGGACCCGGACCGGGACGTCACCGTCGACTGGAAATCGGAACACGCCGAGTGCGTCGCCGCCCTGGCGGCGGGAACGGCGGACATCGCCCTGCTGCCCCAGCCCTTCGTCACCGTGGCCCAGGGGAAGCTGGAAAACCTCCGGGTGGCCCTGGACCTGACGGAAGAGTGGGACGCCCTGGACAACGGCTCCGCCATGATTACCGGCGTGGCCGTGGCCCGGCGGGACCTGGTGGAGGAGCGCCCGGAGCTGGTGGATAAGTTCCTGATGGAATACGCCGGATCTGTGGAGTGGGTGAATGAAAACACCGCCGAAGCGGCGAAGCTGGTGGCCCAAAACGGCATCATCGAAAGCCCCGCCGTCGCGGAAAAGGCCCTGCCCCGCTGCAACATCGTCTGTCTCACCGGGCAGGCGATGTATGAAAAGCTCTCCGGCTATCTCCAGGTGTTGGCGGAGGCGGCTCCAGAGTCCGTGGGCGGCAAGCTGCCCGGCGACGACTTCTACTATGGCGCCTAAGCTCCGCCCTTGGTCCGCGGCCCTCTGGCTACTGATTTGGCAGGGGGGAAGCATGGCCTTGGCGGCGGCTTACCCCCATGGGGGACTGCTGCTGGCCTCGCCGGTTCAGGCGGCCCTCCACCTCCTGGAGCTGCTGCCGTCCTCCGCCTTCTGGCGGGCGGTGGGGAACTCGTCTCTGCGCATCTTCGGGGGCTTTCTCCTCTCCTGCGCGCTGGCTCTTCTGCTGGCGTCTTTGGCGGCGGGCCGGCCCTGGCTCCGGGACCTGCTGGCCCCGCCAGTGGCGGTGGTGAAGGCGGTCCCCGTGGCCTCCTTCATCATCCTGGCCCTGGTGTGGCTGGACGCGGAAGCGCTGTCCCTGTTCATTTCCGCCCTGATGGTCTTCCCGCCGGTGTACCTCAACGTGCTGGAGGGTCTCCGGCAGACAGACCCGAAGCTCCTGGAGCTGGCCCGAGTCTACCGTATTCCCTTCCGGCGGCGGGTATGGGGCGTTTACCTGCCCCAGGCGCTGCCCTATTTCCGCTCCGCCGCCTCCCTGGCCCTGGGTCTGTGCTGGAAGGCGGGAGTGGCGGCGGAGGTCATCGGCCTCCCGGCGGGGACCATCGGTGAGCGGCTGTACACCGCGAAGATTTACCTGCAAACCCCGGACCTCTTCGCCTGGACCGCCGTGATCCTGGCGCTGTCGGCGGTTTTCGAGCGGCTGTTCCTGGCGGCGATAGACAGCTTGGCGGGAAAGGTGGGGGCATGATGGAAATTTGCGTGGAGGGACTTTGCAAATCCTACGGCGGCAAGCCTGTACTGACCCATTTGACCGCCGTTTTCCAGCCCGGTATCACCTGCATTGCCGCCCCCTCCGGGACGGGGAAAACCACTCTGCTTCGTCTCCTGTTGGGTCTGGAGCAGGCCGACGCCGGGACGATTCGTGGGGCGGACTGCCGCTGGGCCGCCGTGTTTCAGGAGGACCGTCTGCTGGAGGACCTGTCCGCCGCGGCGAACCTTCGCTTTGCTCTGGGGGAGGTCCCCGGCGGGGCGGGAGAGCTGCTGGCCCGCCTGGGGTTGGAGCTTTCGGACGCCAAGCCCGTCCGGGCGTGGTCCGGGGGCATGAGGCGGCGCTTGGCCCTGGCCCGGGCCCTCTTGGCTCCGGGGGATGCCTTGGCCTTGGACGAACCCTTCACCGGACTGGACGGGGAGAGCCGGACCCGGTGTCTGGAGCTGCTCCGGGAGAGGGGGATGGGGAAGCCGGTGCTGCTGGCCACCCACGACCTGACAGGACTGGAGGACGCGCCGCTGCTGCGTCTGGGGAAATCATAAGGAAGAGCTCCGCCGCGCGGCGGAGTTTTTTCTTGTTTTTCTTGGAAATGCTCTTGAAAACTGGGGAACTTTGCCGTACAATAAACGCCGTATAAACCGCCGTCGTTCAGGAGGAACCGCCATGCGTGTGATCACGGGCTCCGCCGGGGGCCGCCGCCTGTTGGAGCTGGAGGGGCTGGAGACCCGCCCCACCACTGACCGGGTGAAGGAGGGCGTGTTCAGCGCCCTGCAATTTGACATCGAGGGCCGGAGGGTGCTGGACCTCTTCGCCGGCACCGGCCAGATGGGCATTGAGTGCTTGAGCCGGGGGGCCGCCTCCGCTGTCTTCGTGGACCGGCGGAAGGATGCCTTTGCGTTGGTAAAGAAGAATTTGACTCTGACGGACCTTCAGAACCGGGCCCAGGTGGTCCATGGGGATTCTTTGGAATTTCTGGCCGGGGCGAAGGAATCCTTTGATCTAGTGTTTTTGGACCCGCCCTACGCCTCCGGCCTGCTGGAGCAGGCGCTGGAGAGGCTGACCGCCCCTGGATTTGACATTCTGGCTCCTTATGGTATAATCGTAGCGGAACACCCGGCGGACCGCCGCCTGGCCATCCCGGCGGGGTGCCGCCTGCGAAAGACTTATCGCTACGGCAAGATTGACGTCACCCTCTTTCGCCGGGAGGGAAATGAATAGAACGAGGAAACCGCTCATGAGAACAGCCATCTGCTCCGGCAGCTTCGACCCCATCACCCTGGGTCACCTGGACGTGATCCGCCGGGCCGCCGGATGCTTTGATCAGGTTTGGGTCTGCGTCAGCCCCAACGCCGAGAAGCGCAACCAGATGTTTACCCCGGAACAAAAGCTCCAAATGGTCCGGGCCGCCATCGAGGAGCTGCCCAACGTGGAGGCGGAGCTCTGGCCTGGACTGCTGGCGGATTTCGCCAAAAATCACAGGGCTTGCGCCATCGTCCGGGGGGTCCGCTGTGTGACGGACTTCGACGGCGAGTACCAGATGGCCCAGATCAACCGGGGAATCTGCCCGGGGCTGGAGACGCTGCTCCTGCCTGCCAGCGCCCCGTACCAGCATTTCAGTTCCTCCATGGCCCGGGAGATGATTCGCTACCGCCAGCCGCTGGGGCGGTATCTGCCCGGGCCCGTCATCCCGCTTGTGGAGGAACTTGCAGAGAAAGAGGGAGGATCAAACCATGGCCAATGATATCAACCGCCTGATCGACATGATCTATGAGCGAATCGAGGATGCCAAGGCCCCCGCCTTGAAGCCCAGCATGAGCATTGTGGACCGGGACGAGCTGTTGGATCTTTTGGACGAGCTCCGGGCACAGCTTCCGGCGGAGATCAAGCGGGCGCAGGAGCTGCTGGGCGCCCGGGAGAAGTTTGTGGAGGACGCCAAGCGGGACGTGGAGCGCATGATGCGCCAGGCGGAGCTGGAGGCTAAGACGAAGATTTCCGAAAGCGAGGTCATGTACGCTGCCCGGGAGAAGGCCCGGCAGATCGTTACCCGGGCCGAGGAACGCTCCCGCCAGCTCTATCAGGTGGCCAACAGCTATGCCGAGGATGCCCTGGCCCGGACGGAGGAGGCGGTCCAGGCCGCCTTGGATGAGGTGAAGCAATCCCGGGTTCGGTTCCGTACCACCTCGGCCGCTAAGATGCAGGAGCAAAGGCAGAAATTGGAAAAGCAGAATGCGGAAGGCGAAGGATGAGTTACATATAACTAACAAAAATTTGGCTAAATTGACGAAACTTTTTCTGAAATAAAATCCAAAACCGCTAAATGTTGAGAAAAGACGGGGAAAGAGCGCTCACGGTCGCAAGATGTTGCGGCGGCGGGTGCTTTTTTTTGCGCGAAAGCCAGATCGAAAAAAGTAGAACGTGCGTTTTATTCTTTAGGATTTTGGCGAAAAACAGAGGATTTTTGAGAATAGTGCCTGTTTTCTGTCGAAAAAAAATCCTTGCTTTTCGGTGCTGATTTCCGTATACTAGGTAGCACAGGTGGGGAGAAGTGGGGATTTGAAGCAGATAAGTGGAGGGTTTCCCCATTACATCCCAAAAAAGGGGGAAAGGGGGCGGCCCGATGGTGCGACTGCTGGGTAAATCGAATAACAGCATTGATACGAAGGGCCGTCTGGTCATTCCCTCTGCGATGCGGGAAGCGCTGGGCGACACCTTTTTCATCACCATTGGCGCCGAGCATTGTCTGACCATTTACCCCCAGGCCAAGTGGGAGCAGATGTCTGATGAGATGGACGAGCTGCCCTACACGGAGGCGCGGGCGCTGACCTTGCTTTACGCCAACGCGGTTCAGTGCGAGCCGGACGGCCAGGGCCGGGTGCTGATTCCCGCCACCCTGCGAAAGTACGCGGGGCTGCAAAAGACCTGTACCATCGTGGGCTTGAATACCTTTGCCGAGATTTGGGATGAGGAAACCTGGACAGAGCGGGAGCGGAAGATGCTGGAGGAGGAGGACATGGCCGCAGCCATGGACGCCCTGGCCCGAGCCCGCCGGAATCGGGGGTGAGCTCCTATGGGATACACACACAAGTCCGTCATGCTGGACGAGTGCATGAAAGCCCTGCGTATTCGCCCGGAGGGAGTCTATGTAGACGGAACCCTGGGTCGGGCGGGGCACTCTCGTGAGATCGCCAAGAGGCTGACCACCGGCCGTCTCATCTGCATCGACCAGGATTCCGACGCCATTGAGGCGGCGCAGGAACGGCTGGCTCCCTGGATGGATCGGGTGCGGCTGGTCCACAGCAACTTTGTGGAGCTGGGAAGCGTCTTGGCGGAGGAGCCGGATGTGGACGGGATGCTCTTTGATTTGGGCGTTTCTTCCCCCCAGTTGGACGATCCGGAGCGGGGATTTTCCTATATGCAGGACGCTTCGCTGGATATGAGGATGGACCAAACCTCCCCCCTGACGGCGCGGGAGGCGGTCAACTCCTGGAGTTTAGAGGAGCTTCGGCGCGTTTTATTTGAGTTTGGGGAAGAACGGTATGCCCCGGCTATTGCCCGCGCCATTGTGCGGCAGCGGGAGCAGCGTCCAATTGAGACCACGTTGGAGCTGGTGGACGTCATCAAATCCGCCATGCCCCCGGCGGCCCTGCGAGAGAAGCAGCACCCCGCCAAGCGGAGCTTTCAGGCCATCCGCATTGCCGTTAACGGCGAACTGGACGTTCTGCCACCCATGCTACGGGCGGCGGTGGACAGGCTCCGGCCGGGGGGACGTCTGGCGGTGATTACCTTTCACTCTCTGGAGGACCGCATCGTCAAGCGGACCCTTCGGGAGCTGGCTCAGGGCTGTACCTGCCCGCCGGATTTTCCGGTGTGCGTCTGTGGAAAAAAGCCGCTGGTGCGGCTGGACAAGCCTGTGACGCCCACGGCGGCAGAGGTGGAGGAGAATCCCCGGGCCAGAAGCGCCCGGCTCCGCACGGCGGAAAAGCTGGACGGATTCGATATCGGATAGTACGTAAGAACAGTTGAAAGGGGGCGGCTCCATGGCGGCGGCGGCGCGGGACATGCGGTATCGCGGGAAGCGGTCAGTAAACGGCAGCCTGGCGTACGATCTAGACTATGCGGCCCGGGAATGGGAACTGCGCCATGCGGGGGAGGCCCCCAAGGCGCGGAAGAAAACCAAGGCGAAGGTCCGGGAAATGCCCCATGTCTTGGTCCGGGCCCGGCAGTATGTTTCGCCTCTGGCGCTTTTAAGTGTGGCGGCCATTATGGGACTGGCTTTGCTGGTGCTGATGAGCTATGTACAGCTGACCATGCTGTCCGCAGAGACCGTGAAGCTGCAAGGCCAGCTGGAGGAGCTGGAGACGGAGAATGTGAGCCTCACCGCCCAATACCAGCGCATGTTTGACATGGCCTCCGTGAAGGAGGCGGCGGAGGCCGCTGGGATGTCCAAGCCCAGCGGCACGCAGCTGGGCCGCCTGGACCTGTCGGCGGGGGATTCCGCCGTAGCCTACCAGCAGAAGGAACCGGGGCTGTTTAGCCGTATTCTCGCGTCTCTCCACGGCGGGGTCTACGCGGTGGTGGAATATTTCGACTGACCGGCGCACTATAATGAGCTGACATGATTCTTCAACCCTGACGGCGGGGAGCGGGAAGCCAAGTCTTCTTGCTCCCCCGCTTCATAAATTTTTCCAGATTTCCAACTAGGAGGCGGCAGCATGGCGAACCGTTCCCCAAAAATTCCAGCCCTTCACCGCAAGAGCGAGTCCGCTCGCCGGGCCAATCAGATCATCCGTGGCCGGACGCTGCTGATGATGCTGCTTCTGGGCGTGGGCACATTCCTGCTGCTGTTTTGGAAGCTTTACGACCTCCAGATCAACCAGTATGACGAAATGACGGCCCGGGCTGTCCACCAGCAGACCCGGGAGGTTTCCGTCAATGCCTCCCGGGGGACCATCTACGACAAGAACCACAACATCCTGGCCAGCTCCACCACGGCGGAGAAGGTCATCCTAGACCCTCTGCGCATCGGCCAGTACGTTGAAAGCCAGGAGAAGGCCCAGGATGAGGCCGCCGACAGAGCCCGGGAAAAAGGGGAGACCTATACCCGGCAGCCCATCCGGGACCAGAGCTACATTGCCCGGGGGCTAAGCCGGATTCTGGATATCGACCAGGAGTCCATTGAAAAGAAGATGGGAAATACCAAATCCGAATATGTAGTTTTGCGGCAGAAGGTGGAAAAGGAGCTGGCCGACGAGGTTCGGAAATTTATCAACGGCCAGATTGACGAGGAGGGAAATGAGATTCCCGAGGGCCAGCAGCGCGGCGTCACCGGCGTGTATCTGGAGCCGGATTCCAAGCGGTATTATCCCTACAACGCCATGGCGGCCAACGTGCTGGGCTTTGTCAACAGCGAAAACGAGGGTGCCGTGGGCCTGGAGGTCAAATACGACAGCGACCTCTCTGGTGACGCGGGCATGACCGTCTCCGCCAAAAACAACAAGGGCCAGCCTATGCTGTTCCAGTACGAGCAGTATTTTGACGCCGAGAATGGCAGCGACCTGGTGCTGACCCTGGACATCAACGTCCAGATCGCCCTGGAAAAGGGCATGGAGTCCATGCTCAGCAAATTTGACGCCGCCAAGGGCGGCACGGGCATTGTCATGGACGTGAATTCCGGGGCCCTCCTGGGCATGGCGTCCTATCCCAATTACGATTCCAACCAGTCCGGCGTCCTCTACGACGAGAAACTGAAAGCCAAGCTGGAAAAACAGCTGGAGGACATCGAGAAGGACCGGGACAAATACGCGACGCAGGACGCCGCGGAGGCCGCCGCAAGAGCGGAGGCGGGCATAGAGGACGACGGAGAAGAGAGAGTGAGCGCCTATGAAAAGGCGGTAACCAAGGCCAAGGACGACACTCTTCAAAGTCAGTGGCGGAACAAGTGCATCGACTCCACCTACGAGCCCGGCTCCACCTTCAAGCCCATCACCCTGGCGGCGGCGCTGGAGGAGGGGGTCATCAACATGAACTCCACCTATGAGTGCTCCGGCTCCGTTATGGTCAAGGGCTGGGATAAGCCCTTCTACTGCTCCCGGCAGACCGGACACGGCCACCAGATTTTGAAAGAGGCGGTGGGCAACTCCTGCAACCCGGCCTTCATTAAAATCGGCCAGACCCTTGGTACCAGCAAGTTTTACGAATATCTCAAGTCCTTCGGCCTGATGGAAAAGACCGGCGTGGACATGATCGGCGAGGCCCAGGGCATCTTTACGGACGAAAAGAGCTTCAACTCCAACATCGTCTCCCTGTCCTCCTACGCCTTCGGCCAGACCTTCAACGTCACCCCCATCGAGCTGATTCGGGCCCAGGCGGCCTGCGTCAACGGCGGCTATCTCTACGAGCCCTATGTGGTGGAGCAGGTGCTGGACGAGGAGGGGAACATCCTGCGCCAGCACGAGACCAAGTGTGTCCGCCAGGTGGTCAGCGAGGAGACCTCCGCCAAGGTCCGGGAGTGCCTGGAATACGTGGTGGCGGAGGGCACCGGGCGGAACGGTCAGGTGATGGGTTA
This sequence comes from uncultured Oscillibacter sp., assembly GCA_948916585.1. Lineage (GTDB taxonomy): Bacteria > Bacillota > Clostridia > Oscillospirales > Oscillospiraceae > Oscillibacter. The sequence continues at coordinate 14,183 of CAQXTN010000026.1, forward strand.
TCGGGTGGGCGGCAAAACCGGCACCGCCGACAAAACCGGAACCAAAACCGCCAGCAATCCCAAGGGCGACATCGTGGTCTCCTTCATGTGCTTCGCACCGGCGGACGACCCTCAGTATATCATGCTTATCACCATGGATACCCCCAGCCGTACCACGGGGACCTTCCCCTCCGGCGGCAACATGGTGGCCCCCACGGCCAGCCAGATTATGAGTGAGATTCTCCCGGTTCTGGGGGTGGAACCGGACTACACCGCCGATCAGCTGGCAGGCGCTGACGCCGCCGTACCCAACGTGGTGGGCCAGGAGCTGGAGACCGCCAGGTCAAAGCTGGAAAATGCGGGCTTCACCTTCCGCACCGTGGGCAGCGGCGAGACGGTTACCGCCCAGACCCCGGAGGGCGGCGCGATTGTGCCCAACAACGCCTCCATCGTTCTGTACCTGGGGGAGGAGAAAAACAACGATCTCCGGGCGGTGCCCAATGTCATAGGCATGACCGCGGCCGAGGCCAATCAGGCCCTGACCAATGCGGGCTTTATCATGCGGGTGACGGGAGCCACCAGCACGGAGTCCGGCAATGTCAAGGCCATCTCCCAGGACCGGGGGGAGGGAACCGAGCTGGTTCCCGGCAGTGTGGTCACAGTCCGCTTCGGCGACAGCTCGGTGAGAGACTGAGAGCAGGTTTTGCCTAATTTCTGGCAGAATATACTGTATACATTGCGTTTTGTTCAGGTTATAATCATCCAGAACGTATTTACTGGATGGAGGTTTACCAAGTATGAAGCTTCAAGAATTGCTGGAGGGGCTGGAAATCCTCTCCGCCAACGTGAATTTGGAGACGGAAATCGCCCAGGTCTGCTATGACTCCCGGCAGGTGAAGCCTGGGGACCTATTTGTGGCCCTCAGCGGCTATACGGTAGACGGTCACCGCTTCATCCCCCAGGCCATAGCCTCCGGTGCGGCGGCGGTTCTCTGTCAGGTTCTGCCGGAGAACGGAGAAACTCCCTATGTCCAGGTGGCGGATTCCCGCCGGGCTCTGGCGGTGACGGGGGCCAACTTCTTTGGCCGCCCGGCGGATACCATGACCATGGTGGGCATGACCGGAACCAATGGAAAGACCACCTCCACCTATCTCCTCAAGGCTATTTTAGAGGCCCGGGGCGAAAAGGTGGGCTTGATTGGCACAAACCAGAATATGATTGGGGAGGAGGTCCTTCCCACGGAGCGGACTACTCCCGAGTCCTTTGAGCTCCAGAAGCTCTTTGCCCGGATGCGGGACGCGGGCTGCGCCTATGTGGTAATGGAGGTTTCCTCCCACGCGCTGTTCCTGGATCGGGTTTACGGCGTGTCCTATGAGGTGGGGGTTTTTACAAACCTGACCCAGGACCATCTGGATTTCCACAAGACCATGGAGGACTACTGTGACGCCAAGGCCCTCCTGTTTCAAAACTGCAAAACCGGCGTAGTCAACGCCGGGGACCCCTGGACGCCCCGGCTTTTGAAGGACGCAACCTGCAAGGTCGTTACCTTTTCCAGCGCCGGCGCGGCGGACCTCTGGCCGGAGGACGTTTTGCTGGCGGAGGACCATGTGGCGTTTACCGCCGTTCACGGCGGGGAGCGGGTTCCCGTCCGGGTGAACATTCCCGGGCATTTTATGGTTGACAACACTCTGGATGTGCTGGGGGCAGCCCTGGCCCTGGGGATCCCCCTGGAGGAGAGCGCCGCTGTTCTGGCCCGGGTGCCCCATGTGAAGGGCCGGGTGGAGGTGGTGCCCACACCGGGGAAGGACTATACCGTTCTCATTGATTACGCCCATAGCCCCGACAGCCTGGTGAACGTTTTGACTACCGTCAAGGGCTTTGCCAAGGGCCGGACCGTGGCCCTCTTCGGCTGCGGCGGAGACCGGGATAAGGCCAAGCGGCCCAAGATGGGCCGGGCCGTCGCCGAGATTGCGGATTTTGCCATCGTCACTACCGACAACCCCCGGACGGAGCGCCCGGCGGACATCATCGCCGATATCCTGCCGGGGCTGGAGGGGACCGGAACGCCCTATGAGATCATTGAGGACCGGGTGGAGGCCGTCCATTGGGCAATGGACCATGCCCAGGCAGGGGATGTGATTGTCCTCTGCGGAAAGGGTCACGAGACCTACCAGGAGGTAGGCCATGAAAAGCGCCACATGGACGAGCGGGAGATCGTCGCGGAGCATTTGCGCTGAGTGAAAAAACCGTCCGGGAGAGACGGACGGGGGAGAGGGAAAGCTATGATCGTTACATTATTGCTGGCCATGGGAGCAAGCTTCCTGCTGACCTTGGTCCTGGGGAAATTTGTCATCGCGGAGCTGCGGAAGCTGAAAGCGGGGCAGGAGATTCGGAAAGAGGGCCCCTCCTGGCACGCCGGAAAGGCGGGTACGCCCACCATGGGCGGCGTCATGTTTATCGTCGGGTCCGGGGTAGTGGCTTTCCTCATGGGCTGGGAGGCCATGCTGCGCGGGGAGTGCACCCATCTTTACGTGTACTTCTTTGCCCTGATTTTCGGCCTGATCGGCGTGGTGGACGATTACCGGAAAATCCGCCAGCATCAGAACGAGGGGTTGACGGCCAAGCAAAAGTTTATTCTCCAGCTGGCCGCCGCCGTGATGTTTCTCACGCTGATGCGCTATGAGGGACTGCTGACCAACGCACTGTACGTTCCCTTCCTCAACATTACCCTGGAAATCAATTGGATTCTCTACTTGATTTTTGCCGCCTTTGTCATTGTGGGCTGTGTCAATGCGGTGAATATCACAGACGGCATCGACGGGCAATCTTCCAGCGTGACCTTCGTAGTGATGGTCTTTTTCACCGCCGCTGCGGCCAAGTGGGAGCTGATGCCTCTGGCGCTGTTTCCCGCCGCTCTGGCGGGGGGGCTGGCGGCCTTCTTCTGCTACAACCACCATCCCGCCAAGGTTTTTATGGGGGATACCGGCAGCCTCTTCATGGGCGGCGCGGTGGCCGCCCTGGCCTTCGCCATGGATATGCCCTTGATTTTGATTCTTGTGGGCATCATCTATATTCTGGAAACCCTGTCCGACATTATCCAGGTGGTTTACTTCAAGGCCACCCACGGCAAGCGGTTTTTCAAGATGGCCCCGCTGCACCACCATTTGGAGCTCTCCGGCTGGAGCGAGGCGAAGCTGGTGACGGTGTTTTCCAGTGTGACCGCCCTGTGCTGCATCCTGGCCTGGCTGGGCATCCAGGGGAGATATTGAATTTTAGAGGTTTAAAGGTTTGAGAAAGGGGGAGGAGCATGGCGGCACATGGAAATTCAGCGGCACGGCGGGAGCCCCAGCGCCGCCCGGAGCCTCGGCGGAGACCCGCCCAGCAGAAGCGGAAGCCGGCCCAGGTCCGGCGGCCGGCTCCGGCCCGGCAGAGCGTGGTAATTCCCTTTCCTGTTCCGGAGCGCCAGCCGGTGAAGCGTCCCCGCCGCCGTCCCCTAAGCCGGGAGGAGGCCCAGCGCCGCCACGAATTCCGCCTTCGCCAGCAGGCGCTGGAGGAGGAGGGCAAGGAGTTGGCCAAGGGTCCCATTGATCTGCCCTTCTGCCTTTTGGTGCTGCTGATGATGTCTATTGGCTTGGTGATGCTGCTGTCTGCCAGCTTCCCCTCCGCCTATTACAACACGAAAAACAACGACCCGACTTACTGGTTTGTCCGTCAGGGCGTTTTCGCCGTTATGGGCATCGCCGGTATGCTGTTCATCGGGAAAATTAACTACCGCCGCTTGCGGGGCCTTGCAAAGCCGCTGTTGTATGCGTCCATTTTCCTCCTAGTTTTCGTGGCGATTCCCGGGAACCCCGTGGCCGTTACCGTCAAGGGCGCGACACGCTGGATCGGCGTGGGCGAGCTGTTCAGCTTCCAGCCCTCGGAAATTGCGAAGATGGCCATTGTCATCTATTTTTCCGACAGTATTTCCCGGAAAAAGGACCTCATGCGCTCCTTCCGCTACGGTGTTCTGCCCTATGCCGCCCTGCTGGTGGTAACGGCGGGACTGGTGGCCATTGAGCCCCACCTCTCCGGCGCGCTCCTGATTTTAGGCGTAGGCGCGGCGCTGATGCTGGTGGGCGGCATCAACTGGGCCTGGGTGTTCGGCGCCCTGGGTGGAGCGGCCGGAATGTTGTACTTTGCCCTGTTTGTGGTGGGCTACAACACCTCCCGCATCCAGTATTGGCTGAATCCCTGGGCGGACATGAAGGACAAAGGCTATCAGCTCTCCCAGAGCCTTATTACCATCGGTTCCGGCGGCCTTCTGGGAGTGGGCCTGGGAAAAAGCCGCCAGAAGTTTTTGTTCCTCCCGGAGGAGCATAATGATTTCATCTTTGCCATCATCTGTGAGGAGCTGGGGCTCATCGGGGCCAGCGTCATCATGCTTCTTTTTGCGGCGCTGATTCTTCGGGGCTATTGGATCGCCCTCCACGCCCGGGACCGCTTCGGCAGTCTCCTGGTCATCGGCGTTACGACGTTGATCGCGATGCAAACCTTCCTGAACATTGGTGTGGTGACGGGGCTGCTGCCCACCACCGGCATCTCCCTGCCCTTTTTCAGCTACGGAGGCACGGCCCTGTCCATCCAGTTGGCGGAAATGGGCGTGGTGCTGTCGGTATCGAGACAGATGAAACCCACGAGAGCCGGATAGAGGAGGTGCTTTGAATGACGCAACCCTTGCGGCGCATCATTTTCACCTGCGGTGGGACGGCCGGTCATGTGAATCCCGCCATTGCCCTGGCACAGCTGGCGCTGGAAAAGAATCCCGAGGCGCGGATTTTATTTGTGGGCGCAGAGCGGGGACTGGAAAAGGACCTGGTGCCCAAGGCGGGGTACGACTTTAAGACGGTTCACATTTCCAGCTTTCACCGCTCCTTCAAGCCCGCCGAGATTAAGCATAACCTCATCTCTGTGGGCAACCTCATCCGCGCTCCCGGAGAGGCCAAGGCCATTCTCCGGGCCTTCCGGCCCGACGCGGTGGTGGGCACCGGGGGCTACGCCAGCTATCCGCTGGTGAAAGCTGCCGCCAAGATGAGAATTCCCACGGTAGTTCACGAATCCAACGCCGTGCCCGGTCTGACAACGCAGATGCTGGAGACCTATGCCGACCGGATTTTGGTGGGCTTCGAGTCCTGCCGGAAGCACTACCGCCGTCCGGAGAAGGTGGTGGTTACGGGCACGCCGGTGCGAAACGACTTCTTTTCGATGACCAAGCCAGAGGCCAAAAAGGCCCTGGGAGTGGACGACGGGCGGCCCCTGATCGTCTCCTTCTGGGGGTCTTTGGGAGCCTCGGGCATGAACCGCCAGATGGCGGATTTTCTGGCCTTGGAGGCGGGGAGGCAGCCCTTCCACCACATCCACGGCGCGGGGAAGCCGGGGCTGCCTATGATGCGGGAGCTGCTGCGGGAAAAGGGCGTGGATCTGGAGAACTGTCCTGCCCTGCAATTGCGGGAGTACATTTACGATATGGCCCCTGTAATGCGGGCTGCGGACCTGGTGATCTGCCGGGCCGGGGCCTCCACCATCAGCGAGCTGACGGCCCTGGGAACCCCGGCGCTGATGGTTCCCTCGCCCTATGTCACCAACAACCACCAGGAGAAGAACGCCCGTGCCCTGGAAGAGGCTGGAGGCGCGGTGGTGCTGCTGGAGCCGGAGGGCTCCGGCCAAGCCCTGTTCCAGGCGGCCTGCGGGATTCTCCGCGACGAGGCCCGTCTCCGGACCATGGAGGAGGCCATGGCCTCCCTGGGCATCCGAGACGCGGCGGAACGCATTTACCAGACGGTATTGACGGTGCAAAAGTAACCAGAAGCCCCCTTCTTCCATAGGATGGAGCGTTACACCATTCTTGGAGCGGAGGGACGGACATGAGCCATTTTATCATAAGAGGCGGCCGCCGCCTGAAGGGCGAGACGGAGATCCAGGGAGCGAAAAACAGCGTCCTGCCCATTCTGGCGGCCACGCTGCTGACGGCGGACCAGGTGGAGCTGCGGGGCTGTCCCCGGCTGCGGGATGTGGACGCTTCGGTCCGCATTCTAGAGGGGCTGGGCTGCGCGGCCCACTGGGAGGGGGAGGACACCCTGGTGGTGGATACCCGTAGTCTCAGCGGCTGCGCCATATCCGAGGCGCTGATGCGGGAGATGCGCTCCTCCGCCATCTTCCTGGGGGCTATCCTGGCCCGGTGCGGTCAGGCGGAATTAAGCTACCCCGGCGGTTGCGAGCTGGGCCCCCGGCCCATAGACCTGCACCTCTCCGGCCTTCGAGACCTGGGGGCGGAGATTGACGACGCAGGCGGCGTCCTGCACTGCAAGGCCCCCCGGCTCCGGGGGCGGGAGATCGTGCTGAGCTTTCCCTCCGTGGGCGCTACGGAGAATCTGATGCTGGCGGCCTGCGGCGCCCCCGGCGTCACCACCATCGCAAACGCCGCCCGGGAGCCGGAGATTGTGGACCTGCAAAACTTCCTCACCGCCTGCGGGGCCAGGGTATCGGGGGCGGGGACCTCTACGGTGTCCGTGGAGGGAGGGAGGACGCTCCATGGCTGTACTTACACCGTCATGCCGGACCGGATTGTGGCGGCTACTTATCTCTGCGCGGCGGTCTCCGCCGGGGGAGAAATTTTTCTCCGCCGGGCCCGGGAGGAGCACTTGTCCACGGTTACCGCCGTGCTGCGGGAGGCGGGCTGCACCATTCGTTCCGACAAACGGGGCATAGCTTGTGCCTGCCGGGATCGCCCGGCAGCGGTGCGTCCGGTGCGGACGGCCCCCTATCCCGGCTTCCCCACCGACGCGCAGTCCATTTTGATGGCCGCCCTGCTGAAATGCCGGGGCGCGGCGGTGTTTGAGGAGAACATGTTTGAAAACCGCTACCGCCATGTTGATGAGCTGGCCCGCATGGGAGCCAGCGTTCGGGTATCCGGCCGTGCGGCGGTGGTGACGGGGGTGGAACGCCTCCACGGCGCGCCGGTGCGCTGTACGGACCTCCGTGGCGGGGCGGCGCTGTGCGTGGCGGCCCTGACGGCGGAAGGAGAGACGGAAGTCTCCGAAACCGGCCACATTGACCGGGGCTATGAGGACCTTGTCCGGGATCTCCGGGAACTGGGGGCAGAGGCATTCCGAGGAAAACGTTAAACAAGAAAACAAGGAGGCGCGGAAACGGCCTCCCGGGCAGATAGATGATAGAAGTGGAGCGCGGTCATGGCGAGACGGAAACATACAAAGCGGCGAAGAGGGCGGGGGGGCTTCGGCTTCCTCTATAAGCTGCTGTCTGTTTTGCTGATCTGTTCGGCCATCATCGTCGCCATGACGCTGTTTTTCCGGGTGGATAAAATTGTCGTCACCGGGCAGAAACGCTATACGGAGGAGGAAATCCGAGAGGCTACCGGCGTGGAGCTGGGGTCGAATATGTACCTTTTGAATAAGTACGATATTGTCCGGGCCATCACCAGGGAGCTGCCATATATCGAGGATATTCGGGTGAACCGAAAGCTGCCGGACACCCTGCTCATCGAGGTTCGCGAAAGCGGGCGGCCCTTCGCCTTGGTGCAGGACGGCAGCGCTTGGCTGATCAGCGCCGGGGGCAAGATTGTGGAGCAGCTTCCGGAGAAGGAGGCGCGGCAGTACGGTTTGATTTCCGGCTGCCAGCTTCTGGCCCCCTCGGTGGGGACCTCCCTGGCCCTGGCCACGGAGTATGCCTCCCAGCAGGCCAGCCTTCTGGATCTTATTGCGGCGCTGGATGACGCGGGCTTGACGGAGAACGTGGACGGAATCCGCCTGGACGATCTTGGCTACCTGAAAATGGATTACATCGGGCGCTTCACCGTGCGGATAGCCTATGGCGCGGACTATGCGTGGGAGTTGAAGAAGCTGGCCCTGACTCTGGCGGATGAGAAGATTCAAAGCAATATGACCGGGACCATCGACCTTCGCCTGGAGAGTGACCGGGTGTTTCTCATACCGGGAGAGCGGTAGAGCCGGAATCCATGCCATGTTTTTTTGAGAATTTGCGTCGAAAGCGAAACAGGCACTTGACCGGAGGGAAAAAGTGGCTTACAATAGGAAAATGAACGAAGTTTCACGGCCTCAAGTTCGGAGACGGTGAATCGCGGCGTCCTATGAGGACGGTTGCACAAATGATAGCAGGAGGCAGCACTATGGCATTTGGTTTGGAAAGCAGTCCCGATACCGTTGTCAACATCAAAGTGATCGGCGTCGGGGGCGCTGGAAATAATGTGGTAAACCGCATGGTCAGCTCCGGGACCAAGGGAGTGGATTTTGTGGCGGTCAACACGGACAAGCAGGCGCTGAATGTCTCCAGCGCCGCCTATAAAATTCAAATCGGTGAGAAGCTGACCCATGGACAGGGCGCGGGCTCCGACCCGGAGGTGGGCCGCAAGTCCGCCGAGGAGAGCCGGAACCAGATTGCCAAGGCCCTGGAGGAGACGGACATGGTTTTCATCACCGCCGGAATGGGCGGCGGCACCGGCACCGGCGCGGCTCCCATCGTGGCGGAGCTGGCTAAGGAGCTGGACATCCTCACGGTGGGCGTGGTGACGAAGCCCTTCGGCTTCGAGGGCCGCCGCCGGATGCAGCAGGCCGAGGGCGGCATCGAGGAGCTGCGGAACAAGGTGGACTCCCTGGTGATCATCCCCAACGAGCGCCTCAAGCACGCGACGGACCAGAAAATTACATTTGCCAATGCCTTTGAAATTGCCGACGATGTGCTGCGTCAGGCGGTGCAGTCCATTTCCGACCTGATTCGTAATACCGGCTTTATCAATCTGGACTTTGCCGACGTCACCTCGATTATGCGGGACGCGGGTCTTGCCCACATGGGCGTGGGCCGGGCCGCCGGAAAGGGAAAGGCCGAGGAGGCCGCCAAAATGGCGATTTCCAGTCCTTTGCTGGAGACCAGCATCAACGGAGCGCGGGGCATCCTCATCAACATCGCCGGTTCCCCGGATATCGGCCTGGAGGAGATCGAGCAGGCCGCCGGACTGGTTCAGGCCGCCGTCCATCCCGACGCAAACGTCATCTTTGGCGCGATTTTTGACGATACCCTGGACGATGAAATCCGGGTCACCGTCATCGCCACCGGCTTTGAAAAGGCCCCGGGCGAGCTTCCAAACAAGATAGTCGAGGAGGGCGAGCCGGCGGGAGAGGCGGCTCCGGCGGGCCCCGAGCCTCTGGGTGAGGAGGACGTGCCCAAGCCGGAGGCGCCCGAGGACGATCCCTTTGAAGCGATTTTCCAGATTTTCAATAAAAAAGATTGACGGAGACACAGGGAAAAATTGAAGGACCTTGGAGGCGTTTGCCTCCGGGGTCCTTTTTTCGCCCTGAAACGCCGGAACAGGTAAGCGCCGCCATGGGCGCGCTGCCGCTTTTTGCTTGTGGTGAAGCGGCGTTTTTCGCAAATGATAAGCGGGCCGGAAACGGCGCTTGAAATGAAAAGAGAAAGGGGTGGTTTTTTTGTATGGACCTTCACGATTCGCGAAGCGGGCGTTGGGCGCCGGGGCGGCGCTGGCGCTTGCGTTTTTGCTGTGCGCCGGGGGAAGGGTAAAGGCGGTGGAGCCCCGGATGCTGGTCCCGGTGGGGCATACGGTGGGCATTAAGCTCTTCTCCCGAGGCGTGGTGGTGGTGAAGCTCACCGACGGCGGAACGCCCGCTCGGGAGTGCGGCCTCCGTACCGGAGACGTTATCGTCAAATGCGGCGGAGACGCCGTGACCTCCACGGAGCAGTTCCAATCCCTCCTGCAAAAGAGCGGGGGAAACGTCTCGAATTTGCAGATTGACCGGGCGGGAGACAGCGTAACGCTGTCGGTGGAGCCCTCCCAAAACGATCAGGGTGTTTACTGTATCGGAGCCTGGGTTCGAGACAGCATGGCGGGCATTGGCACCATGACCTGGTACGACCCGGCTACCGGCGTCTTTGGAGCGCTGGGTCATGGCGTCACCGACACGGACACGGCGCTGCTGATGCCCTTCTCCAACGGTTCCATTCTGCCCTCCACCGTCAAGGCGGTGAAGCGGGGCGAGGTGGGCTCCGCCGGAGAGCTGCGGGGCGATTTTGACTTGACCGGAGACCTGGGGCCGCTGTACGCCAACACCAAAAGCGGCATATTCGGAAAGCTGGACCAGGCTCCCCAGGCGGGGGAGGCCGTTCCCACCGGGATGGCCCTGCCGGGCCCGGCCAAGATTTTGGCAAACGTCCAGGGGGACACGGTTCGGGAGTATGAAATCGAAATTTTAAAGGTATCCTCCGCCTCGGCGGACGGACGGGACTTGGTTCTTTCCGTCGCGGACCCGGCGCTGCTGGAGACAACCGGGGGCATTGTGCAGGGGATGAGCGGCTCTCCCATCCTCCAAAATGGGCGGATGGTGGGAGCGGTGACCCATGTCCTCCTGAACGACCCACAGAAAGGGTATGGAATTTTAATTGATCGTATGCTGGAAGCGGCGGGCAACGGAGTAAGCTAGCTCCAGCCGCGTTCTCACAAAGAAAATTTTGGGACACACCCGCGCGAAAGCTGCGCTGGTGTGTCCCCTTTCTTTGGGATGGGTAGGCTTTTATTGGAAAAGCCCAAAAAAAATTTTTTCCCACCCCCTTAACTTTTTCTCCGGTGCTGCCGAAATAAAGGGTGTACGCAGAAAATGTATGCTTTTTAAAAAGCCCGTCCTTCCACGGCGGAACAGAGCCAACCCCTTGGTTTCACCCGGTTGCGCGAACCGGTGAAATGATAGTTCCAGCGCCAAGCCGTTCACGCGCCCAAAGGCCACGGAGCCTGGACGGTGTGGCGCACACCACCCAGCGCGGGGGAAAGGAGTCCCCGGCGCGCCGACACAGCGTTCCCCCTAAAACATTTTATTGAAAGGAAGCATTAAAATGAGGATTCAACACAACATTATGGCGATGAACGCCTACCGCAACTACAACACCAACACCAGCGCTCTTTCTAAGAACCTGGAAAAGCTCTCCTCCGGCTATAAGATCAACCGCGCCGGCGACGACGCCGCGGGCCTCGCTATTTCCGAGA
>CAQXTN010000027.1:0-24363 GCA_948916585.1 uncultured Oscillibacter sp.
ACAGGCGCGAGACGGGGCGGCGGTTTCGGCGGGCCGGGCAGCTTCGGCGGCGGTTTCGGCGGAGGTTCCTTCGGCGGCGGCGCCAGAAGAGGCGGCGGACGGTCCGGCGGCTTTGGCGGCGGCTCCTTTGGCGGAGGCGCGGGCCGGGGCGGCGGAAGAAGAAGATAAAACGAGGCCCCCGGCGTGTTGGTTACGCCGGGGGCCTTGTATTTACAGATAGCATAGACTGCGTTGCCGTCGCTTCGGCCTGGATGATTGCCGGACTATAGAGCGCGATAAAGTTCTTTTGCTAACTTTTCTTTCAAGAAAAGTTAGTCCAAAACCTGCACCGCCGCGCCCAAAACGCCGTCGCCAATGTAAACGCTGAGGGTTCCGTCGATCTCACCATCCCAGATATGGTCATAATGGGGCAGGGCGGCGGTGAGCTTCTGCCGGACCAGCTCCATCTCAGCGGGAGCCCCGCCATTGGCAACGGCCAGGTTGTACCGCTTGTGGCTGCCGCGGCGGTCCGCCGTTATGGCCACCAGCTTGTCGATGACCTGATTCCGGCCCCGGACCTTGGCGATGGACTGGAGCTGCCCGTCGGGGGCGAAGGTGATGATGGGCTTGATCTGGAGCAGGGTCCCCGCTGTGGCGGTGACCTTGCCAATGCGCCCGCCCTTCATCAGGTATTCCAGGGTGTCCACGGAGAAGAAGGGGAAGGTGTTTGCGATGAGCTGGGGAGCCCGGCGCTCCACCAAGGTGTCCCAGTCCATGCCGTTTTGAAGGTCCTCCGCCAGCTGGAGCACCGTCAGCCCCTGTCCCAGGGAGCCGCTTACGGAGTCAAAGACCCGAATGGGGAAGGCGTCTCCGCTTTCCTCGGCGATGAGGCGCAGCAGGTTGTAGGTGCCGGAGAGGCCGCTGGAGAGCATGACGGCGATCACGCCGTCATAGCCCGCGTCCCGGATTTCCTCCAGCACGGCCCCCGCGCTCTCGGCGGAGGGCAGGGAGGTTTGGGGCAGCTCCCCGGCCTTGAGGCGGCGGTAGATGTCGGCGCTGTGGATGTCCACGCCGTCGGAATACTCCCCGTCGGCGCAGAGGATGCGCAGGGGGACGATGTAGATGTGGTTCTCCGCCGCCAGACGGGGGGACAGGTCCGCGCAGGAATCCGTCAGCAGCGCGATTTTTTGAGGGGCCACGTGTTCCCAACTCCTTTTTTGTAGAGGGCCCGTTCCGCCCGGCTGGAAGGAAGAGCCTCTGAGCTTGCCCGCAAGCATTACGGCCATTATCCCACAAATGCGGGAAAACTGCAAGAGCGATTTGCGGAGTTTTCCAGAGACTTTTTTCAGAAAACCGGCTACAGGGAAAAATATAGGGAAATCAAGAGAATTTCCCTTTACCTAGCAGGGGGTTTCTGCTATAATATACAAGTTACATTCTGCCCGCATGTCGGGTGCGAAAGGAGGGCGCTTTTGTGAAATACCAAAAATGGAACATCGGCGCCCCCAGGGAAGAGGACGTGGCGGCGCTGCGGGAGGCAGGCTACCCCTATCTGATGGCCCTGGTGCTGGCGGCCCGGGGCATTGTCTCCCCGGAGACGGCGGCGGAGTTCCTGGACCGGGACCGGAAGCTGTCGTTGTCGCCCATGCTCATGCGGGATATGGATAAGGCGGTGGCCCGGATTCAAAAGGCCATCGCCGCGGGGGAGATCATAGCCATCTTTGGGGACTACGATGTGGACGGCATCACCTCCACCGTGCTGCTGATGGACTACCTGAAAAGCTGTGGGGCCAAGTGCCTGCGCTATATCCCCCGGCGGATTGAGGACGGCTACGGCCTGTCCAAGCCCGCCATTCAAAGCCTCCGGGACCAGGGCGCCACGCTGATGATTACCGTGGACTGCGGCATCACCGGCAACGAGGAGGTGGACTTCGCGAGCTCTATCGGGCTGGACGTGGTGGTGACGGATCATCATGAGTGCAAGGCGGAGCTGCCCAAGGCCGTGGCCGTGGTGGACCCCCACCGGCCCGACTGCCCCTATCCTTTCAAATTCCTGGCGGGCTGCGGCGTGGCATTGAAGCTGGTGCTGGCCCTGGGGGGTGAGAACCGGGAGGACGCCCTCTTCGCCCGCTATTCCGCTTTGGCCGCCATCGGCACCGTGGCCGACGTGATGCGGATGGAGGGAGAGAACCGGGCCATTGTGGCCTGCGGGCTGGAGGCCCTGCCCCACACGGACTTTGTGGGCGTCCGGGCCCTTTTGCGGGAGGCGGGCCTGGAGGAAAAGCCCATCACCTCCATTCAAATCGGCTTTGTCTTATCCCCCCGGATCAACGCCGCGGGGCGCATGGGGGCGGCGGATTTGGCGGCGGATCTGCTGGAGACCCGGGACCTTGCCCGGGCGGAGGAGCTGGCCCGGGAGCTCTGCGAGCTGAACCGGGAGCGGCAGGCGGTGGAGCAGGCCATCTGCGCCGACGCGGTGCGGCAAATCCAGGCGCTGCGGCAGGAGGAGCGCAGCGCTCTGGTCCTGGCCAGCGAGGAATGGCACCAGGGAGTGGTGGGCATTGTGGCCTCCCGCCTCAGCGAAAAGTACTCCTGCCCCAGCTTTATGATTCACCTGAAGGACGGCACGGGCCGGGGGTCCTGCCGGTCTTACGGCGGGTTTAACCTCTTCGCCGCGCTGGAGTCCTGCGCGGATCTGCTGGACGGCTTTGGAGGCCACGAGCTGGCCGCCGGATTTACCATTTCCGAAGATAAAATTGAGAGCTTCCGGGCACGAATGAACCGCTATGTGCGCTCCGCCACGGGAGGAGAACCGCCGGTGAGCTCTTTGGACGTGGACGCGGCGGTGGTTTCACCCGGTGAGCTGATCCTGGAGGAGGCGGAGCAGCTGGAGCGGCTGGAGCCTTATGGCGCGGGAAATCCCCGTCCGGTATTCGCCCTGCTGGGGGCCACGGCGGAGACCGTTCAGCCCGTGGGGCAGGGAAAGCATTTGAAGCTCCGACTCAGCAAGGGCGTGAGCCGGTTTGACGCGATTTTCTTCTCCGTCACGGCGGAGGAGTGCGGTATTGTTCCCGGCAGCCGGGTGGACGCCGCCTTTTATCTCCAGGCCAATACCTTCCGGGGGAACACGACGCTGCAATTGCAGCTGGTGGACGTGCGCCCCTCTTTCAGTCCCAGCCGCAGCGAGGCGGCGGCCCAGGCCCTTGTGGGCCGCCTGGTGCGGGGAGAGAGCCTGACCCGGCAGGAGCTGGCCCGGCTGAAGGCCAGCCCCAGCCAGTATCAGGACTGCTGGAACGCCCTGACGGACCTTCTCCGCCAGGGGAAGGCGAGGAAGGAGCGCCTGCCCTTTTTGCGGAGTGTCGCCGCCCAAATGGGAGGAAACGAGAGCTTTCTGCGCGCCTATCTCGCTCTGGCGGTTTTCAAAGAGCGGGGTCTGGTCTCCCTGACCAGGGAGGGAGACTGGCTGGCGATGCACCTGATGGGAGACCCGGAGCACGCGAGCTGGGACGACTGCCCGTATCTTCTCCGCCTGGAGGAAAAGGAGGCAACCTGAGATGACCGTACAGGAACAGTACGAGCTTTTGGAAAAAACCGTCCGCGGCTACAACCCCGCCGCCGACTTCGACCATATCCGGTCCGCGTTTGAGTACGCCGACCGCTGCCACGAGGGGCAAAAGCGCAAGAGCGGCGAGCCCTATATCATCCATCCCCTGGCTGTGGCCCAAATCGTGGCGGAGGAGCTGAAGCTGGACTCCGAGTCCATCGAGGCCGCCTTGCTCCACGACGTGATTGAGGATACCCCCGCCACCCACGAGGACGTGGCCCGGATGTTCTCGCCCACCATCGCCAATCTGGTGGAGGGGGTCAGCAAGCTGACCCGCATCCAGTACGCCACCAAGGAAGACGAGCAGATGGAGAACCTCCGGAAGATGCTCATGGCCATGAGCAAGGATATCCGGGTCATCCTCATCAAGGTTTCCGACCGGCTCCACAACATGCGGACCATGGAATACCAGTCCCCGGAGAAGCAGAAGCAAAAGTCACTGGAGACCATGGAAATTTATGCCCCCATCTCCCATCGTTTGGGTATGCAGCGCATCAAGTGGGAGCTGGAGGACCTTTCCCTTAAATATCTGGACCCGGTGGGCTATGAGGAGATCATCACCCGGCTGGACGCCAAAAAGCCGGAGTACGACGCCTTCCTCCTCCGCACCCAGACCCAGATGGACGACCGGCTGACGGAGCTGGGCATCCAGCACATGGTTTACGGGAGAATCAAGCACCCTTATTCCATCTACCGGAAGATGTTCAACCAGAATAAGTCCCTGGACGAGATTTTCGACCTCTTTGCCTTCCGGGTGCTGGTGGACACGGTGGGGGACTGCTACAACGTCCTGGGCGTGATTCACGACATCTACAAGCCCATTCCGGGCCGGTTCAAGGACTATATCGGCACCGAGAAGCCCAACGGCTACCAGTCCCTCCACACCACCGTCATGGGACCCGACGGGCTGCCCTTCGAGGTGCAGATTCGGACCTGGAAGATGCACGAGGTGGCGGAATACGGCGTGGCGGCCCACTGGAAGTACAAGCAGCACGGCCAGGGGGCGGGCACCGAGGGGAAATACGAGTGGGTCCGCCGCCTGCTGGAGAATCAGGAGGGCGCCGACGCGGAGGAGTATATCCACTCCTTAAAGGTCGACATGTTCGCCGACGAGGTATTCGTTTTCACGCCCAATGGAGACGTGCAGAACCTTCCCGCCGGGGCCACGCCCATCGACTTTGCCTATGCCATCCATTCCGCTGTGGGCAACCGCATGGTGGGGGCCAAAGTAAATAACCGCATCGTCACCTTTGACCACATCTTAAAAAACGGGGACATTGTGGAGATTATGACCTCCAAGTCCGCCAAGGGCCCCAGCCGGGACTGGATGAAAATCGCCAAATCCAGCGAGGCCCGGAGCAAAATCCGCCAGTGGTTTAAAAAAGAGAAAAAGGAGGAGAACATTGCCAATGGCCGCTCCTCCTTTGAGCAGGAGCTAAAGCACGCGGGCCTCGCCATGAAGGACGTGACGGCCCCGGAAAATCTGCCGCTGCTGCTGAAAAAGGTCACCTACGGCAGCCTGGAGGAGATGTACGCCGCCATTGGCTATGGCGGCTTTACGGCCCAGAAGGCAGTCAGCCGGATGAAGGGGGAGCTGCTGCGCATTGCCCGCCAGCACCAGGCGGAAGAGCTGATGACGGAAAGAGCGGAGGAGCCCCTCATCCCGGCGCCCCCAAAGTCTGTGAGCAAGAGCGAGCAGGGCATTATTGTAGAGGGCCTGGACAACTGTCTTGTGAAGTTTTCCCGCTGCTGTACCCCCGTTCCGGGGGACGAGATCGTGGGCTTTATCACCCGGGGCTACGGGGTGTCCGTCCATCGGGCGGACTGCCCCAACGCCGCGCCGGAGCGCCGGGCGGGCCAGGAGGGCCGCTGGCTGAAAGTCTCCTGGGGCAAAGACACCAATGAGAGCTATCCCACCACCATTGATGTGATGAGCAAGGACCGGATGGGCCTGATTCTGGACATCTCCACGGCCCTCTCAAGTACCAACACCTTTGTCAGCGGCCTGAATTCCCGGAGCACGGAGGATGGCTTCGCCGTCATCCGTCTGGAGATTCGGGTCCGGGACGGTGCCCAGATGAAGGCCATCATGAACAAGCTGAACCAAATTTCCGGGGTGCTGCAAGTCACGCGCCCCGCCGGATAGCGGCGTCGAGAATTGCGTCCATTCCGTCCGGCTTTGTTGGACATCCATTCCGCTCCATTTCTTCCGCCTCCCTTCAAGAGGGGGACTTCGTCCCCCCCTTGAGTATTCCCCCTTCCCTGCGGGGGAGCGAGGGACGGGGGCTTGGTTGGGGTGTGGGGCTATGGCGTATAATGATAAAAGGAGGGATTGCCTATGCGCGCGGTTGTCACCCGCGTGAAACACGCGTCGGTTACCATCGAGGGAGCCGTGACGGGCCAAATCGGGGAGGGCTATCTGGTCCTCCTGGGGGTGGCGCCGGCCGATACGGAGGAAACCGCTGTGAAGCTGGCGGAGAAAATCTGCAATCTCCGGGTATTTGAGGATGAGAACGAGAAGATGAATCTCAATCTGGAGCAGGTGGGAGGGAGTCTATTGGTGATCTCCCAGTTTACCCTCTTTGCGGACACATCCTCCCGCCGACCGGGCTTCTCCGGTGCGGCGAAGCCGGATTTGGCCATTCCCCTCTATGAAAAATTTATGTCCCATTGCCGGGAACGGGGCTTCACCGTGGAGCACGGGGAGTTCGGCGCGAAAATGGAAGTGGACTCCCTGAACCACGGCCCAGTAACCATCCTCTTTGACACGGAGAAGCCTTGAAGGGCAGAATGAGCATCAAGAAAGGACGGGTGTTTCCCATGGGGATGTTTTCCAATTTCTTTCAAAAAGAGTGTTCCCTGGGGGCACAGCCCCACAGCGGCTGGAGCTGGAGCCTTTCGGTGAACGGGGTGCCTACCGCGCATTTTGACTGGGAGGACGTTGCTCGGGCCCTGGACAGCCTGGGACCTCATGACGACAGCTTTGTGATTTTAGAACAGAGGAAAGGGAAGGACTACTGGTTCATCCAGAGCGCCGTGGCCTTGGCGGGCCCCCATACCGGCGAGTATGTGGTGGGTGTGGGCTGGAACGACAGCCGGAGCAAGCACTATATCGAGCGCTGCGGCGGAGCCGGGCGGGCCGTGGATATGTTCCGGGCCGCGTGGCAGGGGAAGCCCCTGGACTTTACCGGCTTTGAGGATCAGTCTGACCAGCTTCCCGGTGAATCTTGAGATCATGGACCCAAGAGAGGAGGAGACGCCGATGAATGTGAAAATGATGCAGGTGGGCTCTCTGGGCACCAACTGCTATATTCTGGAGGATGAGAAAACCCGCGAGGCGGCGGTGATTGACCCAGGCGGGGACGCGCCGGAGATTATCAAGGCTCTGGAGGGAGCAAAGCTTCGCTACATTCTTCTGACCCACGGACATTACGACCACACCGGTGGCGCGGCGGAGCTGGAGCGGGCTTTTCCCCAGGCGGCGCTTTATATCCACCGGAAGGATCTGGAGGACGTGGATCTGTCCCTGTTCCCGCTGCGCGCCCAAATCCAGGGCGCGAATTTCTACGACGAGGGGGCCTGGATCGCCTTTGGGGGAGACGCCGTAAAAATTCAGGTTCTTCACACCCCCGGCCACTCCGAGGGCAGCGTCACCCTCCGCTGCGGAGATTTGCTCTTTTGCGGGGACACCCTCTTTGCCGGGTCCTGCGGGAGGACAGACTTCCCCGGCGGCAGCGTACCCAAGATGCTGGCCTCCCTGCGCCGCCTGGGAGAGCTGGAGGGGGACCTCCAGATCCTTCCAGGTCACATGGATGTCAGCACCTTGGAGAAGGAGCGGCGGCAGAATCCCTACCTCCGCCAGGCCCTGCGGGAGATGACATGAAACTGGAATTTCACGGCCACGACGAGCGCTACACGGTTGAGCAGAGCCTCTTAAATCTCTTCCCCGGTGAGCTGCCCGTCTATGAGCCGGTCCGGCCTGTCCGAGAGGAAAACTGGGCCATCGTCACCTGGCGGGAGGACGAAGAGCGGGGCCACGCCTGTGTGGAGCTGTGCTGGCAGGGAGAGGCCGTTTCCTCCGGCATGGGAGTGCCCCTGGAGGGCCGCACACCCTACGAGCGGGAGGGCCAAAGGCGCTACGCCATCGGCGCGGCTTTTTTCCGGGCCTATCAGATGCTCACCGGCGGGCAGCCCCCCTGGGGGATGCTCACCGGGGTCCGGCCCGACAAGCTGGTGACGGAAGCCCTGACGGCGGGCAAGACGCCCGGCGCGGCCCGGGAGCTTTTGGAGAAAATTTATTACGTCACTCCCCGCCGGGCCGCCCTGGCCCTGGAGACGGGGACGGCGGCCTTTGAGGCGGCCAAGGGCCTGGGTCCCCGGGATATCGCCGTCTATATCGGCGTACCCTTCTGCCCCACCCGCTGCGCCTATTGTTCCTTTGTCAGCCAGTCGGTGGAAAAGAGCTTTTCCCTGGTGGACCCCTATGTGGACGCCCTGGCGGCGGAGATTAAGGCCGGGGGCCGCATGGCCCGGGAGACGGGCCTGAACGTCCGGGCCATGTATATGGGTGGGGGCACGCCGACCACCCTGACCGCCCCCCAGCTGGACCGGGTGCTGACGGCCTTTGAGACGGCCTTCGGCCCCGCCCTGGACGCCTGCGGCGAGATTACTGTGGAGGCGGGACGGCCCGACACCATCACGGCGGAGAAGCTGGCGGTTTTGAAGGCCCATGGCGTTCACCGCATCTCCGTGAACCCCCAGACTATGGAAGAAAACGTCCTCCGGGCCATTGGCCGCCGCCACAGTCCTGGGGACATTGAGGAAGCCATGGAGCTGGCGGCGAAGTGCGGTTTTCCCCATGTGAACATGGACCTCATCGCGGGACTGCCGGAGGACACGGCGGAGGGCTTCCGCCGCTCCCTGGAGCGCTGCTTGGCGTTTGGAACGGACAACGTTACCGTTCACACCCTGGCGCTGAAAAAGGGCAGCCGCATCCTGCTGGAGGGCCTGACCATCCCAGGCCCGGAGGCGGTGGGGGAGATGCTGGACTATGCGGAGCCCGCCCTGCGGAACGCGGGTTACGCCCCCTATTACCTCTACCGGCAGAAATACATGTCCGGCAGCTTTGAGAACATCGGCTGGACCCGCCCCGGTGGGGAATGTCTTTATAACATCTATATCATGTCGGAGCTCTGCTCCATCCTCTCCTTCGGCGCGGGAGGGTCCACGAAAATGGTGGACCCGGCCCGGCGGCTGATCCAGCGGCGTTTCAACCCAAAGTTCCCCAAGGAGTACACGGAACGCCCGGACAAGCCGCGGTCCAATCAGGCGGACTTCGCCGCCTTCTATGCCAGATGAACGGAAAGGAGCCGAATCCATGTATTCCTTGAAGCGGATCAACGAGGCCGTCCGCCGGGACCCCGCCGCCTTTGCCCAGGAGTGTGACGCGCTGTTTGAGAAAAAGGTGGGGGCCGCCGCGGCGAAAATCGCGGACCACCGGGCGGAATCCCATATCATTTTGCTCTCCGGTCCCTCCGGCTCCGGAAAGACCACCACCGCGCTGAAAATCGAGGAAAAGCTGGTGGAGATGGGCATTGTGACCCACACGGTTTCCATGGACAACTATTTCAAGACCATGGACCCGGAGACCTTCCCCCGGAACCGGGAGGGGGCCATTGACTACGAGTCCCCCTTCTGTCTGGATGTGGACCTTCTGAACCAGCACTTCGCCATGCTGGACCGGGGGGAGCTGATTCACGTTCCCAAGTATGAGTTTGCCCGGCAGATGCGCTCGGACATCTTCGCCCGGCCCATGCGGCTGGGGAAGGACGACATGGTAATCTTCGAGGGCATCCACGCGCTGAACGACATCATTGTGGGGAAAAACCCCAGGGCCTTCAAGCTCTATATCGCCGCCCGCGGCGACATTCTGGACGAGGATGGCTCCATGGTATTCGACAAGTCCTGGATTCGTCTCTGCCGCCGCATCGTCCGGGACTTCAAGTTCCGGGGCAGCGACGCGGCCTTTACCTTGAAGCTGTGGGAAAATGTCCGCCGAGGGGAGAGGCTGTACATCTCCCCCTATAAGGAGAACGCGGACCTCATGTTTGATTCCTCTCTGGCTCTCAGCGCCAGCGCCTTGAAGCCCTTTGTGGTCCCCCTGCTGGAGGAGATTCCCCGGGGCAGATACCAGGTGGTGGAGGACATCCTCCAGGGCCTGGAAAAGATCGAAGCGCTGGACGAGACGTATATCCCCGCCAAGTCCCTCTCCCGGGAGTTTATCGGCGGAAGTCCCTATGACAATCATTAAACGGAAAACGAAAGGAGCGGCACTATGAGCTATCAGGAGAAGCTGTATGACCTGCTGGATACCCTCCGCGCCGGCGCGGAGGCGGCGGGTACCCTGGCCCTGGGGGCCCTGGGCCTGGCCTGCGAGGGGGCGGAGAAGGCGGTGGAGGCCGTGCGGCTCCACTATCAGGCCGCCCGGGTAGAGGGTGAGATGGACGGGAAGCTGATGGAAGCCGGGGAGATGGTCTATGCCACCCACACCGGAAATCCTACAGAATCCGGGGAGCTGCTGGAAAAGCTCCAGGAGATCGACGTGCTGAAAGCCCAGCTGGCGGAGCTCAACGAAACCCTGGGCCGGAAGCCGGAGGACGCGGCGTGCCCCGGCTGCGGCGAGGCCGTGAAGGAAGGGGACCGCTTCTGCCGCTTCTGCGGCGAAAAACTGAATTGAGGAGGAGAAACCATGGAATTTTACACTTACCAACAGGTTCAGGAGAGCGCCCAGGCTCTCCGGGAAAAACTAAGCGGCTTCCAGCCCGAAGCCCTGCTGATTCTGGGCTCCGGCCTGGGGGCCCTGGCGGATGAGGTGGAAAGCCCCATTGCCGTGCCCTATTCCGAGGTGCCGCATATGAAGCGCTCCACCGCCCCCGGCCACAAGGGCCAGTTTCTTTTCGGCAAGCTGGCGGGGAAGGACGTGGCCGTCATGCAGGGCCGCCTTCACACCTACGAGGGATGGTCCTTCGCCGACGCAGCCTATCCCGTCCGGGTGGCCCGGGCGCTGGGGATGGAGACCCTGGTTGTGACCAACGCCGCCGGGGCGGTGAATACCGCCTGGACGGCGGGGGATATCATGCTGATTACGGACCACATCAAGCTCTTCGGCGTCAGCCCCCTCTGCGGGCCCAACATGGAGGAGCTTGGCCCCCGTTTCCCGGACATGAGCCACGTTTACACCCCGTCTCTCCAGGAGGCCGCCCGGAAGGCGGCTCAGACCCAGGGCCTGGACCTGAAAGAGGGCGTTTACATGTTCTTCCCCGGTCCCCAGTACGAGACCCCGGCGGAGGTCAAGGCCGCCCGCCTGCTGGGGGCGGATGCCGTGGGCATGTCCACGGTGCCGGAGGCGATCACCGCCGCCCACTGCGGCATGAGGGTCCTGGGCTTCACCCTTTGCACCAATATGGCGGCAGGCGTACTGGAGCAGCCCCTCTCCGGCGATGAGGTTATCGCGGCGGGAGAGGCCGCTGGCCCCAAGTTCACCGCGCTGGTGAAGGAGTGCTTAAAGCGGCTGTGAACCTTTGAAAAAGCGGGTTGTGCCGCTGGAGGGAATCTGGTCTAAGGCGGGTCCCGGTCCCATAGAGTGGACAATGGGGCCCGCCCCTCACGGACAGAGGCTGTCCGCGCATTTTTTGAAGTATTCGAGGTATGCTTTCCATGTCGACTAAGAAAAAACAGTCCTTCCTGGGCGGCGCGGCCATTCTGGCGGCGGCGGTGGCCATTGTCAAGATTCTGGGCGCAGTGTATAAAATTCCCTTCGGGAACATTGTCGGCCCCGAGGGACAGACCTATTTCAATGTGGCATACAACATCTACAACGTTCTTCTGACCATTTCCACCGCCGGTCTCCCCTTGGCCATTTCCAAGCTCACCAGCCAGGCGCATACCCAGGGTCGTGAGAACCAGAAGCGGAAAATTTTCAGCACGGCTATCTGGCTCTTTTTTGCCATGGGCCTAGTGGGTACGCTGTTGATGTTTTTTGGCGCGGAGCGGCTGGCGGCCTTCATGAACGAGCCTCTGGGATACTGGCCCATCCGGGCCCTGTCCCCGGCGGTGTTTTGTGTGTGTTTGCTTGCCTGTATGAGGGGCTATACCCAAGGCCAAGGGAACATGACCCCTACCGCCGTCTCTCAGATTTTGGAGGCCCTTTGTAAGCTTGGTCTGGGTTTGATGCTGGCTTGGTATTTCCTCAAGCTGGGATTGGGGCTGGATATTGCGGCGGCTGGAGCCATCTTAGGCGTCACTGCCGGAACATTTTTGTCTTTGCTCTACCTGATCTTCTATCTTCTGCGCCATCGGGACCGGAGAACCTCCTTGGATAAGCCCGACAGCGGAGGAAAGCTGATGCGTCAAATTCTGGCTATCGGCATTCCGATTACCCTTAGCAATTCCGCCATGAGCATCATCACGCTGGTGGATACCAAGATTGTCTTGGGGCGTCTGCGGGAGATTCCCGCCCTGGCGGATTCGGCGGCGGAGCTTTTCGGCCAGTACACCTTCGGTATGAACCTCATCAACCTGCCGCCTTCTTTTGTGTTCCCTGTCACGATGAGCCTGATTCCCTTTGCGGCGGCGGCGCTGACCCGCCGGGACCATGCGGAGGCGGGGCGGATCGTCTCCTCAGGATTCCGGTTGGTGGCGGTGCTGACCATCCCCGCTGGAGTGGGACTGAGTGTGGTGGGCGGTCCTGCGCTGCTGATGCTCTACCCCAAGCGGCAGGCGGACGCTTTGGCCGCCGGACCCCATATGCGCTGGCTGGGCGTTGCCTGCATTTTCATGTGCCTGATGAACCTGACCAACGTGATTCTGCAAACCTATGGCAAAGAGCTGATTCCCATTTGGACGGTGATTGCGGGCGGCGTCACAAAGGTGGTCATGAACTATATCTTGGTGGGAAATCCTTCTATCAATATCCATGGAGCACCGGTTTCTACGCTCATGTGTTATATGGTGATTGTGGGTTTAAACCTCTTCTTCGTTTGGAAGTATTCTCCGGAGAAGCCCCGTTATCTTCAGATTTTCGCCAAGCCAGTCATCGCCTCCGCGCTTATGGGCGGCGGGGCCTGGGCGGTCTACGGCTTCGTGAGCCGTGCCCTGTCGGAGCACTCGGCCTACGGGGCCAATGCCGTTGCCACCCTTTGTGGCGTCCTGGCAGGGGTAATCGTTTACGCCGTTTTGGTGGTGGCTCTGCGGATTTTGCGGGCGGAGGACCTGAAAACGGTGCCCCATGGCGCAAAATTGGCAAAACTGTTGCATTTGCGCTAAAAGATTCGGAAAAATGGCAAAAAATATCGAAACATCTCAACTTTTTTCTCGAAATTTCTTGCAAAGGCGGGCAATCTATGGTAGATTTTCAATGTAAGCGCCGTTACGGCTGGGCGGATTTTCTGGAAATCATGCGGCTGCTCCGGGCTCCGGGAGGCTGCCCCTGGGACGCGGAACAGACCCACGGCTCCATCCGCCGGAACTTCCTGGAGGAGACCTACGAGGCTCTGGACGCCATTGACCGGGACGACCCCGTGGACATGCGCGAGGAGCTGGGAGACGTGCTGATGCAGGTGGCTTTCCATGCGCAGATTGAGACGGAACGGAACCGCTTCACCATGGACGACGTGATCGACGGTGTGGCCCAGAAGCTGGTGTACCGCCATCCCCATGTCTTTGGGACTGCAGAGGTGAAGGACAGCCGGGAGGTCCTGGTGAACTGGGAGGCTTTAAAACGGAAGGAGAAATCCCAGTCGACCACGGCCGACGCCATTGAATCCGTCCCCCATACCCTGCCCGCCCTTTGGCGGGCGGAGAAGATCGGCAGCAAGACCGCCAAGGCGGGCTTCGACTGGTCCAGCGCCCTCAGCGCTTTGGGGAAGCTGGAGGAGGAGGTTCGAGAGCTGCGGGCGGCCTTGGAGGCCGGCGCGGCGGCGGACGAGCCCCACGGCGTTCGAGAGGAGCTGGGGGACCTGCTCTTCATCACCGCCAAGGTGGCCCAGATGTCCGGCGTGGACCCGGAGGACGCCCTCCACCGGGCCTGCGACAAGTTCGACGGGCGCTTCCGCCGGGTGGAGGCTTTGGCGGACAAGCCCCTGGGCGAATATGCGGAGGCGGAGCTGGTGGAGCTTTGGAAATCCGCAAAAAAAGAGGAGTCTTAACACGCGATTGCGTTAAGAATATAGGATACCAGAACACAAATGATTGCAGGAGGATTACCATTCATGAACAAAGCAGAACTCATCAATGTCGTTTCCGAGGCCGCGGAGGTTTCCAAAAAAGACGCCGAGACCGTTATCACCGCTACGCTGGACGCCATTACCGACGCGCTGAAAGAGGGCGAGAAGGTCCAGCTGGTGGGCTTTGGCTCCTTTGAGGTGAAGAAGCGGGCGGCCCGGGTGGGCCGGAACCCCAAGACCAAGGAGCCCATTGAGATTCCCGCCTCTACCGTGCCCGTGTTCAAGGCCGGCAAGGTGCTGAAGGACACCGTGGGTGGCTGATTGGGGGAGCAGTCCGTTTTAAACAGCCGGCAGGATTGCCGGCTGTTTACTTTTTCAAGGAAAGGAGGGCGCGCCATGCGCCTGGACAAATATCTTAAGGTTTCCCGCCTCATTAAACGGCGGACCATGGCCAACGAAGCTTGCGACAACGGGCTGGTGTCTGTCAATGGCCGGCCTGCCCGGGCCTCCTATGAGGTGAAGGTGGGGGACCGGATTGCGCTCCGCCTGGGGGTCAGGGAGGTGACGGTGGAGGTCCTGTCCGTCCAGGAGACAGTCCGTCAGGCCGACGCTGCCGCGCTTTACAAGCAGCTGCTGTAAGGGCCTTGCTTTTCTGGCGGTGAATACAAGTTCTAAACCGGCCGCTCCCGCCATATCCTGTGGACAGGGAGGGACGAACCATGAACGATTACTCTGTGCCCCAAGCCGCCGCCCACCGCCTGGAGCTGGACGGGCGGGAGAGCCTGACCGTCTCCGGCGTGGAGGACGTGGAGCGCTTTGACGAGACCGGCATCGTCATGACCACCGCCGTGGGAACCCTGGTTGTCACGGGAGAGGACCTGCACATCGGCAAGCTGTCCCTGGACGGGGGAGAGCTCCACGTGGACGGGAGGATCGACTCTCTGACCTATGAGGACCAGGGCCCCGGCCGGGGCGGCTTCCTGGGCCGCCTGTTCGGTTGAGCATGGAGAGCCGGGCGGCCCAGCAGCTGCTGATGTTCGGGCAGTCCATTCTTCTCGGTCTGTCCGCCGGGCTGCTGTATGATTTGCTGCGTCCCTTCCGCGTCCGGGCTCCCCGGGCCACCGGCTTGCTGGACGGGGCCTATTGCCTGACGGTGTGCGGAGCGATGTTCCTCTTCCTGCTGCGCCGGGCCGAGGGTCAGCTCCGCGGTTTCGTGATTGTGGGAGCTCTGGGGGGCGCGGTGTTGTTCTTCTGCGCATTTTCGGAGCTTCTGCGGCCCCTGTGGGCCTTTTGGGCGGATACGCTGGCTTTTTTGTGGCGTCTGCTGTGTCTCCCCCTGCGGTGGACGAGAAATTTTTATAAAAAAATGCTCCGACACGGAAAAAACCTCTTTTATTTTTGGCGCAAATGCTTTACAATAAAGAAAAGTGGGCACGGCCCCGGGAGAGGAGACGGCAGAAATGACAAAACAGCGAAAAATGCCAAAGGCGGTAAAGCTCCGCACAGGCCTTCTGACCAAGCTGTTGATCGTGATTCTGCTGGCCGCGCTGGTCTGCGAGGTATACGCCCTGCGGGAGCAGGTATCGGCCGCCGAGGAGGAGAAAGCGCGGGTGGCCGCCGAGGTGGAGGGCAAGCGCCAGGAGAACGACGCCCTGGCGGCGGACATCGAGGAGGGCTGCACGCCTGAGAAGATGCAGGAGATTGCCCGCCGGGAGTTGGGCTGGGTCCTGCCGGGAGAGTATGTCTTTGATGTGGGCAGTTGAACGCCGGACCGTTTTACCAAGCGAATCAAGGGAAGGAGAAACTAGAAACCGTATGGAGCCTCAGGTTGGGAGCATTCTGGAAGGCAAAGTTACCAGCATTATGAAATTTGGCGCCTTTGTGGCGTTGGAGGGAGGCGGCTCTGGGCTAGTACATATCTCGGAGATTGCCAATACCTTTGTGGAGGATGTACACGACCACCTCCAGACGGGGCAGGCCGTGAAGGTTCTGGTCCTGTCGGCGGAAAACGGGAGAGTGAACCTCTCCATCAAAAAGGCCCTGCCTCAGCAGGAGCGGCGGGCCCCCCGTCCTCCCACGCAGGGCGCGGGTTCTCATTCGGCCGGTCCCCGGCCATCGGCGGCCACCAGACCCGCTCCCCAGCCGTTTTCGGGCCGGGGCAGACCGGAGCCCTTGCCGCCATCGGGGGATCAGGCCTTTGAGGACAAGCTGAAGCGCTTCCTCTCCTCCTCCGAGGGGAAGATGGCGGACTTGAACCGCAGCATGGACGGCAAGCGGGGGAGAAGAAGGAAATAAGGAAAAACCGCCCAGAGACGGGCGGTTTTCTTCTTCGCATAAAAAGGAGCCGCACAGCAGATGCCATGCGGCCCAAGCGGGTGGGATATTGGAAAGCTTCCTATATCAAAGTACCATATTTTCCAGGTTCTGTAAATAGGAAGTTTTGTCGTTTTTTGCCTTCTTTTGCCGAAATCCGGAACCCGGCGGGGATGGGGAAAAAGTTTTGTGAATATTTTGAAAAAACGCCGCTTTCCTCTTCCCATTTCAATACAAATATGTTATATTATACAAAAGGGCTTTCGCAAAGCCGCAACAGCCCTTTTTCACACGAAAGGAGCGATCTCGATGAAGTACACCTACGCTTGCAAAAAGGTCTCCCTCAACGATTCCATCAAGGCTTACACAGAAAAGAAAATCGCCAAGCTGGAAAAGTATTTCCGGGAGGACACCACCGCGTTTGTGACATTCTCAGTGGAGAAGGACCACCGCTGCACAGTGGAGATCACCGTTCGGAGCGGCGGCGCTCTGCTCCGGGCCCAGACGGAGGCGCCGGACGGCGATATGCGGGGCGCCGTGGACGCCGCTGTGGGCTATATCGAGCGCCAGATTTTGAAGAACAAGACCCGGCTGTCCAAGCGGCTGCGGAGCGAGGGCTTTCCGCCTCCCGCCCCCGTCAGCGAATTCGACGTGGCGGAGGAGAAGGAGTTCGCCGTGGTCCGGACCAAGCGCTTCGCCGTAAAGCCCATGAACACGGAAGAGGCAATTTTGCAGATGAACCTGCTGGATCACAGCTTCTTCGTTTTCCGCAGCAGCGAGGATGACAGCCTGTGCATTGTCTATCGCCGGAAGAGCGGGGGTTATGGTCTCATTGTCACCGACGAGGAGGAGTGAGCCTTCATGAGGGAGCCGGGAGGTATCCGGGCTTTCCAGATGATTCCCTGATCTTTGGGAAGAGCTCAAACTGAAAAAGGCCGGGGGTGTGCAGAAACAGCGCGTCCCCGGCTTTTTTGGCTCTCCGGTCCTCGGCGCTCTGGACCGGCGGCTCATAGCGGCAGAGAGGGAAAAAACGCCGGATTGCTGCGGTTAGGGCGGAATAATGCTTGCCAATTCGTTATTGGAATGATACAATGTAAAGGATTAAAAACTGAAGCGTGCGGCGGCGGCCCGCAAAAATAGCTGCCAATCCGGAGTTCAGGAGAAGGGGGAATGGGAGTGTCAATCTTTGATCGCCTTGTCTCAAAAGAGACAGGCGAAAAAGAGCGCAAACTAATTCATCCCACTCCCTACAGGAGGATGTTTTCCGAGCTGGACATGACCGGCGACGAGTTAAAAGAGGAGTATCCGGAAGAGCGCAAAACAGTGGACGCGTTTATCCGGGCGCTAAAGGAAGCCAGCAGAGCCCGGTATAAAGAGGCGATCAATGGTGAGCTTCGGCCGATGAAGGCAGAGGCGCGCTTTTTCCTGTCGGAGGACCGCATGAGTGCCTATGCCTGTCTTTTCCCACCGGAAAACGGTGGAGAGAAGCTGACTCTGGAGGAGTTTCTGGGGGATATGCGCTACGAGGGCATACAATACGGTATCCTGCAAGAGAAGATCGAGAGGGAGTTCGGGCTTGGGTATTTCCGCATATTCCCGGTGGCGCGGGGAAAGGCGCCTCTGGCGGGAGAGGACGGCAAAGTAACCGAGCTGCTTCAAAGACGCAAAAATATGTGCCTGGAGATACAGAATGGAAGCCAGGTGGATTTTGAAGAGGACGCCCAGCTGCAGCCCATTCGAAAAGGGACCGTCATCTGCCTGATCCGCCCCCCAAAGCCGGGAGCGGATGGCATGGATGTGACAGGGAATCTACTTCCCTGCCCGGAGGCCATCGCCGCCGATGTGCCCCAGGGAAAAAACACCGTTATCGGCAGGGGCGGCCAGGCGCTTACGGCGGACGCGGATGGGATTCTATACATTGAGGACGACCGTTTCTGCGTACATGAGCAGAAAATCATTGACGGGGACCTGAACCACTTCCAAGGGACGCTCCAGATTTCCGGCAGTCTCTATATAGGGGGAAATGTGGATGGCGGAGTTGTCATAGAGGCCACTGGCGAGGTTGTAATTAACGGGAAAATGGGGCAGGCCCGGATAACCTCCACAGGAGGGACCATCCGGGTTCAAAAGGGCGTTTATGGGACGGAAGGGAAAACCTTTTTAACCGCGGCCTATCAGGCGCAGGCCCCTGTCATGGAGCATGCGGAAATTGACGCCGGAACCAGCGTGATCGCGGAGACCATCTCCGACAGTGTGATTCGCTGCGGCGGTACGGTTTATGTCATGAACGGGCGGGGAATGATCGTAAACAGCCTGATTCAGGCGGAGGACAGCATCCTGTGCCTGCGGGCCGGCAATCTGGCCGGAGGCCGCAGCCGCTTTTCGGTGGGCTATCCTCTGGACATTCCGGAGTCGTGGGACCGAATGAAGGCGGAATTGACGGCAACGCAGTCCACCCTTGATATGCTGTGGAAATCGATTACCAGGCTGCGGAAAAAGGGGCTTCATATGTCCGACAGCGAAAAGTCGCTGCTGGAGCAGCTTGTGGAGCAGCGGGATCTTTATGTGGAAAAGCGGGAAACGCTGGCGGCAGAGCTGAGAGTAGTGAATAAGGTGCTGGAAAAAAAGAGCAAGGGGCGGGTGCGGTGTGAAAAAATATACCCCTTTTTGGACGTTCAGATTGGCAAGTTGGCAATAGAAATTGCGGAGGTGGAGGAAAACTGCAATATTCGCGTCGAAGGGAATCGCGTGCTTTTAAAATGAGGTCTGCTTTCTTCCAGACAACAAAGTGCCGCCGGGACAAACCTTCCCGGCGGCGCTTTTTTCATGGATGGAATCCAGTATCGCCCAGCAAAAAAAGTACTTCCCTTTCCTGACGGGTTATGGTATACTGCCTTATGAAGTCTATCGTCTGTGGTTCATAAGGGACAACGCCTGTGAACAAAGAGACGAGCGGCTTTTTCTTCTGCCTATCGAAAATTATGAAAAGGAGCGACGGGAACGTGACGGGAAAGCAAGCGGACTCCCTTATCAGCAGGGGGATCAAACGGAGCCTGGATAGAAGGATATTGAGAAATACGATGCTTAATATCCTGGTTTTGGTGGTCATATGCTGTGTGATTATGGCCTTTTCCTTGCAGTCGCTTGCCAACAGTATTTTGTTGGACAGCCTCCAGCCTATGGCCCGGCAGTCGGCAAAGACGGTGGAGGCCAATATCCATATGCTGGCGGATCGGATGATGACCATTGCTGGTGATCCCCGCATGGATACGGTGATGACTGCCGGATTGAACGAAGCGGAAACGGCTCTCCCAGATGCTGCGGCGACGGAGGAGAACCGCAGAGCGGTGCTGGAGGAAGCGGCGGAGATTTACGAGTTTTATACAATTGCTCTTTACGACCTGGAGGGGCGTCTGCTACAGGGAATTGACGGAGCGCCGCAAAGCCTGGAGAGCGGCTTTCTTGCCCTTTTGAAGGAGACCGATAATCTAACCACCGATTCCTCCACCATCTATCAGGACCGGCTGGGCATTACGATGGGGATGCCGGTGAAAGAGGACGGCGA
Source organism: uncultured Oscillibacter sp. (assembly GCA_948916585.1). Taxonomy (GTDB): domain Bacteria; phylum Bacillota; class Clostridia; order Oscillospirales; family Oscillospiraceae; genus Oscillibacter. The sequence goes on from CAQXTN010000027.1 coordinate 19,685, forward strand.
GACCGTTTTCTATGTCATGGGCGTATATAAATATGATGCGCTCAACGACGTCATCAGCAGCATCAATATAGGAAGAAACGGGAAGGCCTATATGGTCAACCAGGAGGGAATCGTGACCGGCCACCCGGATCAGTCCGTGGCGCTCAGCCGGAGCACGCTGGCGCAGTTTAGCAGCGGCAACGCGGACGCGGTGGAACGGGTGACTACCGGCGAAACCGGGGCGACGGAATTCCCTATCAATGGGGAGCGGATGCTGGTGGCATTTTCTCCGATTCGGGGGACCCAGTGGTCCTTGGTCATTCAAATCCCCAAGGCGGATTACAACCATTTCATTAACGGGGCGATGCTTGTATCCATTCTGGCCACACTGGCGGTTTTGGTGGTTTCCATACTGCTGGTTTTGCGTCTTGCCCGTTCCATTTCCCGCCCGGTGAAGCGTGTGACGGACCGGATGGTGGCCCTTTCCAACGGTGATCTGCATACGGATGTACTCCCCGTCAGCACCGGAGATGAGCTGGAGGTTATGACGCAGACATTGGACGCCACCCTGGAAAGCGTGAACCGTTACATATCCGATATCCAGCAGGTACTGACGCGGGTTGCGGACGGAGACCTGCGCACGGAGCCCCAGGTGGACTACAAGGGTGACTTCGCACTCATCCGCAGCAGCCTGAGCACAATCACCGAGTCTATGAACGAAACGCTTCTTGGCTTCCGTGCCGCCGCGGACCGGCTTACCGGCATGGCGGAGCAGTTGAGCGGGCAGTCCGTACAGCTGCATCAGGCGTCCTTGGAGCAAAATCAGTCCACCGAAGCGCTGGTACAGGAAGTGTCTCGTGTGAAAGACCGGCTGGCCGACGTGACGGAGAGCAGCGACCGCACCCGCACACAAACCGAGAAGATCACCCAGCGGGTGCAAAGTGCCAACGAGCAGATGACGGCCCTGTCCTCCGCCATGGACGATATCAGTGCCAACGCCCAACAGATTACAAAAATCGCAAAGGACATCGAGGACATTGCTTTCCAAACCAACATCCTGTCCCTCAACGCCTCTGTGGAGGCGGCCCGGGCGGGGGCAGCGGGGAAGGGCTTTGCGGTCGTGGCAAATGAGGTGAAGCAGTTGGCGGCCAAAAGCGCGGAGGCTGCCCAAAGCGCCACCGATATGGTCAACAACACCAAGGCGATCATCCAAACCGGCGTGGAGCTGACGGCGGATACCGCCGGGTCCCTTCGCGCGATTTCCGATGTTTCCGTGCAGATCAGCACAATTTCAGATCAGCTGGCAGCGGCGGTGCGGGGGCAGGAGGCCGCTCTGACCGTTATGGAGGAGCGGATTGCGGCCATTTCTGGCGTTGCGGACCGCAATTTGCAAAACGCCGGGGAAACGGAACAGTCCAGCGGCTCACTGGCGAAGGAAGCTGAAGCCCTCCAGTCTCAGGTTCGAAAATTTGTTTTGAAGGAGAAGTGCAACGGATGAAACGGATATTTGCCATACTTTTGAGCCTGCTGCTGACAGTGCCGCTGTTGACGGCCTGTGGAAACCAAACAGGGCTCCAGGACGGATATTATACCGCCCAGGTATCCGAGTTCAGCCACGGCTGGAAGGAGTATATCACCATTTTGGTAAAGGGCGGGAAGATTGTCTCCGCAGAATACAACGCGGAAAACGCCAGCGGCTTTATCAAAAGCTGGGATAACGCATATATGCAGAATATGCTCCATGCCAACGGCACCTATCCCAATGAGTATACCCGGTATTACGCGAGCCAGCTTTTAGAGGGGCAGGGCGAGGGCGATATCGACGCGATCACAGGTGCGTCATCCTCTCATGGAACCTTTCAAGTCTTGGCGCGGGCGGTTTTGGAACAGGCCCGAAAGGGGGACTCCAGCATCGTGCTTGTGGATGCGGCCCACTGAGCGCTGGAAGGCCGCCGGCTTCCGGGAAAAATTTGCGGTTGACAAATCCGCTTTCACTTTTTATAATATTTCCCAAAGCAATGACGGAGAGGGACGGGGATGCGGACCTTCAGAGAGCCGGCGGACGGTGCGAGCCGGCAGGAATGGTCCCCAAGTCCTATGGCTCCTGAGCCGGACGTTCGACAATGTAGGGCGTCCCGTATGCCGCGTTAGGGCAAAGGGGCTGTTTGGCCCTGTGAGGGGCGCCCGGCTGTGAGGCCGGCGCAATTTGAGTGGTACCGCGGAGGCTTTACCGGCTTTCGTCTCAAAGGAAATTCCTTTGGGACGGAAGCCGTTTTTCGTCCCAATGCTGAAAGGAGCGCAATTTATGAACAGCTACCGTCCCGAGACCATCTGCGTACAGGGGGGCTATACGCCCGGCAGCGGCGAACCCCGGCAGATTCCCATTGTCCAGTCCACCACCTTCAAATACGCCACCTCCGAGGATATGGGCAAGCTCTTTGACCTGGAGGCCAGCGGCTATTTCTACTCCCGCCTCCAGAATCCCACCTGCGATTATGTGGCGGCGAAAATCGCCGCCCTGGAGGGTGGAACCGCCGCCATGCTCACCTCCTCCGGTCAGGCGGCCAATTTCTTCGCCCTCTTCAACATCGCCTCCTGCGGGGACCATATCGTTTCCTCCTCCTCCATCTACGGCGGCACCTTCAACCTGATCTCCGTCACCATGGCGAAAATGGGCGTCGAGGTCACCTTCGTTTCCCCGGACTGCACGGAGGAGGAGCTGAACGCCGCCTTCCGGTCCAATACCAAAGCCGTGTTTGGCGAAACCATCGCCAACCCTGCCCTAACGGTGCTGGACATTGAAAAGTTCGCCGCCGCCGCCCATGCTCACGGCGTTCCTCTGGTGGTGGACAACACCTTTGCCACCCCCGTGGGATGCCGGCCCTTCGACTGGGGCGCGGATATCGTGACCCACTCCACCACCAAATATATGGATGGCCATGGCGTGGCGGTAGGCGGAGCCGTGGTGGATTCCGGGAAATTCGACTGGATGGCCCACAAGGACAAATTCCCCGGTCTCTGCACGCCGGATGAGAGCTATCATGGCATTACCTACGCGGAGAAGTTCGGGCAGGCCGGGGCCTTCATCACCAAATGCACTGCCCAGCTTATGCGGGACTTCGGCTGCACCCAGTCCCCCCAGAGCGCCTTCTACCTGAATTTGGGGCTGGAGAGCCTGCATGTACGCATGCGGCGGCACTGTGAAAACGGGCAGGCCGTGGCGGAGTTCCTGGCGGCGCACCCCAAGGTGGCCCATGTGAGCTACTGCGGCCTGCCTGGGGACAAATACCATGCCCTGGCGCGGAAATACCTGCCCAAGGGCTCCTGCGGCGTGGTGTCCTTCGAACTGAAGGGCGGGCGGGAGGCCGCGGGGATTTTTATGAGTCGATTGAAGCTGGCCGCCATTGAGACCCACGTGGCGGACGCCCGGACCTGCTGCTTGAATCCCGCCAGCTCCACCCATCGCCAGATGAATGACGCGCAGCTTGCCGCCGCCGGAGTTCCCGCGGGCCTTGTCCGCATGTCCTGCGGCCTGGAGAGCAAGGAGGACCTCATAGAGGACATCCAACAGGCGCTGGAGGCTGTGAACTGAAATGCCCATCAAGATACCAAACAAACTTCCCGCCACCCGGACCCTGCGTCAGGAGAACATCTTTGTCATGACGGAGACCAGGGCCGTCACACAGGACATTCGGCCTTTGCAAATTCTGCTGCTGAACCTGATGCCCACCAAGGCGGACACGGAGACGCAGCTGGCCCGGGTTCTGGGTAACACGCCGCTGCAAATTGAGCTGGAGCTTATAGCCCCCGCCGGGCATGTCTCTCGAAATACCTCCCAACAGCATATACTGACCTTTTATAAGACCTTTGCCGAGGTGAAGAACCGGACCTTTGACGGCTTGATTATCACCGGAGCGCCGGTGGAGCACCTGCCTTTTGAGGAGGTGGACTACTGGCCGGAGCTCTGCGAGATTATGGAGTGGAGCAAGCGCAGCGTCCACTCCACCCTCCATATCTGCTGGGGAGCGCAGGCGGGGCTGTACTATCACTACGGCATTCCCAAGCATGCCCTGCCACAGAAGCTGTTCGGCGTATTTCAGCACACGCTGGAGGACTCCAATTTCATCCTCTTCCGGGGGTTTGACGACTCCTTCTGGGTTCCCCACTCCCGGAATACCACTGTCCGGCGAGAGGATATAGAGGCTGTGCCGGAGCTGAAAATCATGGCCGCCTCTCCGGAGGCGGGGGTTTACGCCGCCAAGACCGCCTTGGGGCGGCAGGTGTTCCTTATGGGGCACGCGGAGTATGATCGGGATACGCTGAAAAAGGAGTACCTGCGGGATGTGTCCGCCGGGGTGGATATCCAGCTTCCCCGGCACTATTTCCCCCAGGACGATCCCAGCCGGGAGCCGAAGGTTCGCTGGCGCTCCTGCGCGCACCTGCTGTACGCCAACTGGCTGAATTACTGCGTGTATCAGACAACGCCCTACGACATCGGCGGAATTCGCCACGGCGTTCGCACGGACGATTGAAAAATCTGGAGACGCTTCGAAAAGGCGTGGTTATAAGACAAAACCTCCGGCTTGGCCGGAGGTTTTGTCTGTTGAGGCCCTCTTCCGCCCTTTTGCCCTCTTTTGCCCTCTTTGCTAAAAGTCAAGAGAAATTTGCAAAAGACAAGAAAGAATAGCACCTTGCATAAG
>CAQXTN010000028.1:0-24341 GCA_948916585.1 uncultured Oscillibacter sp.
CTCCTCCACCGGCGCGGCCAAGGCCGTGGGCAAGGTCATCCCCGAGCTGAACGGCAAGCTGACCGGCATCTCCATGCGCGTTCCCACCCTGGACGTGTCCGTGGTGGACCTGACCGCCCGTCTGGAAAAGCCCGCCAGCTATGAGGACATCTGCAAGGCCATGAAGGAAGCCAGCGAGGGCGAGCTGAAGGGCATCCTCGGCTACACCGACGAGGACGTGGTCTCCAGCGACTTCCTGGGCTGCCCCCTCACCTCCATCTTCGACAAGAAGGCCGGCCTCAGCCTGACCGACAACTTTGTCAAGGTCGTCTCCTGGTACGACAACGAGACCGGCTACGCCAACAAGATGGTGGAGCTGATCGCCTATATGTTCTCCGTGGACAACAAGTAAGCCGAAGCGATGAATGTGGTCCCGCCGTTTTCAGAACGGCGGGACCTTTTTTGAAGATTGGAAAATTTTTTGTTGCCATTTGGGAAAGAATATAGTAGAATAACAAAAGCAGTCCTCCGCAGGCAGCTGCGGAGCCGGTCTCGCGCAATGAAGCTCTGCGAACCATGTCAGGCGGGGAACCGAGCAGCATTAAGCGGAATGTTTCATGTGCCGCGAGGCAACCGGCTCCGCAGCTGCGTGGGGAGGACTTCCTTTTCTTTTGAACGGAAATTTACCGATGCCCTGCCGGGCAGCTGAAACACTCCCACGGGGGGAGGAGGGAACTCGGCCATGTATCAGGCTCTTTATCGAAAATGGCGGCCCAAGGCCTTTGCCGACGTCATCGGCCAGGAGCATATCACCGAAACCCTCCGCCGTCAGGTTGCTGAGGGACGGACCTCCCACGCCTACCTCTTCACCGGCACCCGGGGCACCGGGAAAACCACCTGCGCCAAGATTCTCGCCAAAGCCGTCAACTGTGAGGCGCCTCTGGAGGGGGACCCCTGCGGGAAGTGCCCCTCCTGCGCGGGCATCGACAGCGGCGGCTTCCTGGACGTTTTGGAGCTGGACGCCGCCTCCAACAACGGCGTGGACCAGGTCCGGGCCCTCCGGGACGAGGCGGTCTATTCCCCCGCCAACGTCCGCAAGAGGGTTTATATCGTGGACGAGGTGCACATGCTCTCCACCGCCGCCTTCAACGCGTTGCTGAAAATCCTGGAGGAGCCGCCGGAGCACCTGATGTTCATTCTGGCCACCACGGAGCTTCACAAGGTCCCCGCCACCATCCTCTCCCGCTGTCAGCGGTTCTCCTTCCGGCGCATCCGGCCGGAGGACGTAGCCCGGCGGCTGCGCTATGTGGCGGAACAGGAGGCCATTGATCTCCGGCCCGACGGGGCGGAGGTTCTCAGCCGCCTGGCGGACGGGGCCCTGCGGGACGGCCTGAGCCTATTGGACCAGTGCGCCGCCGGGGGAGGTACCATTGACGCCGCCGCGGTGCTGGACGTGCTGGGGCTGGCGGGAAATCTCCAAACCGCCCGGCTGATGGAGCTGATCTTAAGCCGGGACGCTCAGGGGGCCCTTCTCCTGCTGGACGAGCTCTACAAGGGCGGCAAGGACCTGGGAGCGGTGCTCTCGGAGCTCTCCACCCTCACAAGGGACCTGCTGCTGCAAAAAACCGCCCCCAAGGGCGGCGCGGCCCTGCTCTCCGGCGGCTTTGACGCCGCCACGCTGGACCGTTTGGGCAAGGGCGTGCCCGCCGGGCGCTTTTTACATCTGGCCGCCACCCTGCAAAAGGCCTCGGCGGAGCTGTACGCCAGCGTCAACCGCCGCCTGGACACGGAGCTCTGCCTCCTGCGTCTCTGTGACGAAAGCCTTTCCGGAGACCTGACAGCCCTGGAGGCCCGCGTCCGCCGCCTGGAGGACAACCAGTCCGCCCGGGCAGAGCTTCACCGGCGGCCCTCCGCCGCGTCGCCGGTGAAGCCGGCCTCGGAGCCCCCGACGGACCCCCTTTCCAAATCGCCGACCACGGACCCGCCCCCCTGGGACGAGCTCCCCCCGCCAGAGGAGCCGCCCCCCATGGAGGAGCCGGGTCAACGGATTTATGACATTCCCGAGGAGCCCCCTCTCCAGGTCCCGAAGGCGCCTCCGCCGCCAGCGGCCCCTACCGCCGAAGCGCCGCCCTCCTCACCTGGACAGACGTTGGGCGGCGGCTGGTGGCGAACTCTGGCAGAGAATTGCAAGGGCCGCCTTTCCCCTATGTACCGGCCCTTCCTGGGTATGTGCTCCGGCTTTTTGGAGGGAGACCTGCTGACAGTCTGCGCCCCCGACGATCTGACCCTGGGCCGTCTGGACAACGACCGGGTTCGGGAAACCATCACCCAGGAGGCGGAGGCCCTCGTGGGAGGTCCGGTGCGGCTGACGCTCCGTGCGGGGGAAGCACCCAAGTCCTCCCCGGAGGAAAACCTGAAAAATCTGGTGGCCTTTGGCCGGCAGTTTGACAACATTGAAATCACAGAATAAAGGAGAAGATCACTATGGGTTACAGCGCCCGCCGCGGATTCACCAGCGGCAATATGAAGGCCACCGGCGCACAACGCCAGGCCGCCGTTCAGCAACAGATCGCCCAAATGCAGGAGGCCATGAACGCCGCCCAGACGGAGGTGGAAAACCGCTCCTTCACCGCCAGCGTGGGCGGCGGGGCTGTGGAGGCCGTGGCCAGCGGCAAGAAGGAATTGACCTCCCTCACCATCAAGCCCGAGGCGGTGGACCCGGAGGACGTGGAGATGCTTCAGGACCTGGTGGTCTCCGCCGTCAACGAGGCCCTGCGCCAGGCCGGGGACGCCATGGACAAGGCCATGGACAGCATCACCGGCGGGCTGAACCTGGGGGGCCTGGGACTTTGAGCGGGAAGGACGGGGCCGTGACGGCTCCGTCCTTTTTTAAGGAGGTTTTATGAAACGAGTGAAACGCCTTTGGGCGGCGGTCCTGGCCCTGGTCCTGCTGGCGGCCTGCGCCCCCGGACGGACGGAGCCCCTGCCCTACCCGGAGCCCGCCGCCTCCGAGCCGGGGAAGACCATCGCCTATGTCCCCCTGGACGACCGGCCCGACAACGTGGAGCGGGTGGTGTATCTGGCGGAGTCCCTGGGCTATGCCCTGGCCATGCCGGAGAAGGTCCTGTACCGCACGGCCCTGGACGGCCAGCCGAAAAACTTTGACAGCCTCCAGCGGGGGGAGCCCTGGTCCCTGTTCACCTGGGTGCTGGAGCAGGAGGCGGCGGGGTGCGACCGCTATATTCTCTCCCTGGACCAGCTGCACTCCGGGGGGCTGGTGGCCTCCCGGTCTATGACAGGGTACGACATCGAGCTTCCCGGCGGCGGGACCGTTCAGGTGCACTCCATGCTGGAGAAGCTTTTGACGGCCCTCTCCGCCGATGAAAACAATGTCGTCTGGCTGCTGGATTCCGTCATGCGGCTGGCCCCCACCGTGGGCTATGAGGGCGGAACCCTGGAGGACTACAATGCCATCCGGGCCTTCGGAGCCCTGCCCCGGCGGACACTGGAGGGGGACGCGCTGAATCTGGAGGACATTGGCGAGAGTTACTGGTGGGGGCCCAATGGGGAAAACCTCCGCTCCCAGACGAAGGAGGCGGGCGCCTATGAGGCCGCCCTCCGGCACGTACGCTCCCGGGACCGGAAAATGACGCTCTCTTATGTGGTGCAGGATACGCTGAGCAAGCCCGGCTATGAGAACTTCCGGCTGTTAACCGGCATTGACGACTCCTCCCTGGAGGACTGCATCCAGAAAAACGAGATTGCCTACCTCCGTCAGGGGCTTCGAACGGACAGCGAGGGGAAGCAGCTGGACTGGCTCCTCTCCGGGGTGGACGATCTGGCCTTCAAGGCCGTGGCCCGGCTGTACCTGGACGAGACGGGCTGGACGGGGGCGCGGGCGGCAGTCACTTACCTCGGCGGAACGGAGGACCGGCCCGCCTGTGAGTACGACTTCCAGCCCCTGACGGAAATCATGGAAGAACACCTGGCCTTCTTCGATTTGCGGGAGGCCGATATTGCGGAGCTGCAAATTCTGGTGCTGACCCAGCCGGAGGACCCGGACCAAATGAACGCTTACCGCAAGCATCTCATAGAGGCCCTGCGGGACTACAGGAAGGCCCAGCGGCCCACCATCCTCATCGACGCCAGCAACGGGACCTACGGCACGGCGGTCTATGAGGCGCTGACCAAGGACACGGAACTGGGATATCTCACCGCCTACTCCGGGATGCTGGACATGGCCATCGTCACCGGCACCGCCCTGAGCCACGGCGTTGCCCGGTACGCCGTTTTGAGAAACGCGGAGAACACGGACACGATGGACCGGGCCTGGGCCCGTACCCTGGCGGACAGCCTGCTCAAGGACTTTTGCTACAAGGGCGTGGTGCGGAACGACCTGCTCGGCTATATCCGAAACGACCTGGGCGGGGACCCCAACAACTTCTGGGCCCCGGACTTAGACCGGGAGGACCTGCTCCAGCGCCTGGAAGAAGGTATGAAAAAAGAGACCTCCGCCGCAATCAAAAACCTGGAGCGGAGCCGTCTTATCACGTCGCTGGAACCCTATGCGGAAAAAAACTGGGGCGGCGTCGCCCTGGAGAACTACCGCTTCCCCTGGGACCGGGCCTTTGAGATCGGTATGGACATCCGGCTGGGGGAATTCCAGTGAAGGCCCCAAAGAGCGCAAAAAGCCCGCCGTCCGCAGACGGCGGGCTTTTTATAATCCCGCAGGAAACCGTACTTTAGAGCTGCTTCACCGTGTAGTATACCGCCAAGGCAAAAACTACAACGCCCAAGGCCCACATGGCGTAGTACGCCACAGCGGCGCTGAACAGCCCCAGCACTACCGCCGCGGCGGACAGCCCGGCAGCGGCGTAAATGGGCAGCAGATCCGCCTCCGGGGGAAGCAGATTTCCAAGCTTCTTGTTCTTCGCCAGATAGCACAGTCCCGCCAGCAGCAGCACATACGCCACGGCCAGCGCCTTCACAGGCAGGCCCAGCGTCAGGTGATTGAACAGGCGGCGGCACATCCACAGAAGAATCAGGGTTCCGCTCAGGGCCGTCATGGCCACGGAGCACTCCCGGTCGTAGAAGGCCCAAATGACCGTCAGAACCATGGTCACCGGCACCACCACGCTGAGAAGCGTCACGGCGGACTCGAAATACAGGCGGATGAGCATACTGCCGCCGCCAAAGAACACACCCAGGCCGATCAGGCACCAGCCGATGAGGCGTTTGCGCTGGTCGGCCTTCCAAAGCACGCTTAAAACCACGCCCAGAACCAGCGCCGCCGCGCCCAGACCCGCGAAAATCAGCAGCCGGCTATGCCACACCAGGGCCTCCGTCACCACGTCACCGTGGATGTAATATTTGCGGAGGATCAGCAGATAGAACTCAGCCAAGCAGGCCGCAAGGAAAAAAATGGTGGCGCCATACAGGGAATTGTCCCGCTTCATAGACTTTCCGTTCGGATTCTTTGCCATTTATCAAGACCTCCAAGGTGTTATTTCTTTTCAAAATGCCCGGCGAAACAGACCTCCGCCGACACGCTTAAATAGTATAGCAGACTTTTTCCTCTTTTGCAAGGCCCTTCCTGCCAGGTTTTTTATTTTTTCGCCCAAACTTTCGTTTTTCGTTGAGATGCGCTTCCAGCCGTGCTATACTATAGAAATCACGACCAGACCGACAAGAGGATTGCTATGAAACGTTTTACCGCATATGTTTTTCTGCTGGCCCTGCTGCTCACCGGCTGCGGCGGACCCGCGGACCCGGACACGGCTCAAGAGAGCATCCAGGTCCTCGCCATGGACACCGCCATGCTCATCACCACCTATGGGGAGCGCTCCCCCGCCGCCGCCTACGCCTGTGAGGACGTCATCCGGGACCTGGAGGCCAAGCTCTCCCGGACCTTGGCCGACAGCGAGGTCTCCCGGCTCAACGCCGCCGGGGGAGAGCCGGTGGAGGTGGGGGAGGACCTGGGGGTCCTTTTAGAGCTTGCGAGATACTACCGCTGGAGCACCGGGGGCGCGTTCAACATCGCCATAGCTCCGGTGGCCTCTGCCTGGGGCTTCACGGGGGACCACTTCCGCATCCCCTCCCAGGCGGAGCTGGACGGGCTTTTGGAGCTGGCTCAAGACGGCCCCAGTTTCGACGGCTCCCGTTCTGGCGGCGGCGCGGACCGCTACTCTCTGGGCCCCGGGCAGTCCATCGACCTGGGAGCCATCGCCAAGGGCTACGCCGCCGACAAAATCGCGGAGGTCCTCCGGGAGCACGAGGTGCCCCGGGCCAACATCAGCCTGGGGGGCAATGTCCTGGCCTACGGCGACCGGCCCGGCGGCGCTCCCTGGCGGGTGGGCATCCAGGACCCGGCCCATCCCGACGACCGGAACGCCCTTGCGGGCGTGCTGGAGCTGACGGATTCCTACGCCGTCACCTCCGGGGGCTATCAGCGCTATTTTGAGGAGGGCGGGAAAATCTATCATCATATTATCGACCCGGCTACGGGATACCCGGCGGACAGCGGGCTGGCCTCCGTCACCGTCGTTTCCGGTCTTGGAGAGGGAGACGGCAGCGGCTTCCCCGGGGCCATGTGCGACGCCTATTCTACCGCCCTCTTTATTATGGGAGAGGAAGCGGCTTTGGCTTTCCGGCGGGACGAAACGCTGTGGGGAGAGGAAGGATGTCCTTTCGACCTGGTGCTGATAACGGAGGACGGCCGGGTGGTGGTCACCCAGGGACTGGCGGACCGGTTCACCCTGGAGGAGGGCAGCGGATATACCCTGGAGGTAGCCGCCCCATGAGGCCGTCCCCCAAGCTCCGGCCCACGGCCTGGGATGGGCTGGTGGTCCTTTGCGTAGCGGCGCTGGCCCTGGGAACCGCGTTCTTCCAGTGGCGGGGCGGGACCTCCCAGGCCCTGACGGCGGTGGTGTCCGTGGACGGCACGGAAGTGGACCGCTTCGTCCCGGCGGACCTGGCGGCGTCGTCCCGGACCTACGAACACAACGGCTATACGCTGGAGGTGGCCTTGTCGATCGACTACGAGCACCCGGCTTCAAGCGTCCTTCCGCCCTCTGGAAAGTCCGGTCTCTGCGTAGTCCGGTCCGACTGTCCCACTCAGGACTGCGTCCACACCGGGATCATCACCGAAAGCGGGCAGAGCATCGTCTGCCTCCCGGCCCGGTTCATCCTTCATTTGGAGGGCGGCGCGGCGGACCCGGACGGCGTGGACGCCGTGTTAGGTTAGGAGGCTGGGAATGAAACTGACCACCAAGCAGCTGACTCTCTGCGCCCTGCTGACGGCCATGGCCCTGGCCCTGAGCTATCTGGAGAACCTGTTTCCCCTCTCCCTGGCCGTTCCCGTCCCCGGTGTGAAGCTGGGGCTGGCCAACATTGTCACGGTGTTCGCGCTCTACGCCCTGGGGCCGGGGGAGGCGCTTTTGATTCTCCTGGCCCGGTGCTTTCTGGGGGCCCTCTTTGCCGGAAACATGAACGCGCTGATTTTCTCCCTGCTGGGGGGGCTCTCCGCCCTGGGAACCATGACTCTCCTCTCCCGGCGGCGGGGCCTGTCCGTTTACGGCGTGTCCACCGGCGGGGCGGCGGCCCACAACTGCGGGCAGATCGCCGCCGCCGTGTGGACCCTGGGCAGCCCCGCTCCCCTCTATTATCTGCCCGTTTTGCTGGCGGTATCCCTGCTCACCGGCGGATTGACCGGGCTGGCCTCCGCCTGCCTGTTTCAGGGACTCCGCTCCACCAATCTCATGAAAGGCTGACGGCTATGGACAAGAAGGACAAAAAGGACGAAATCATCCTCCAACAGCTGGAGGTCATCCAAACCCTGACGGAGCACAACCTCCGCCGGATGGGAACGGATTTCTGGGGCTCCCCCCTGACCCCGGAGGTCAAAACGCCGGAGGTCTCCTCCCCGGATGCTCCCACCCCCCCGGCCTCCCCCCATGGGAAACCCGACGCCCCGGAGGCCCCCCAGACCGCAGACGCGCGTACCGAGCCCCAGGAGGAGGCTCCTCCGCCGGAGAAGCTGGAGGACCTGCAAAAGGAGCTGGACGGCTACATTGGCCTGGCCGCTGTGAAAAAGGAGGTCCGGAACCTCATCGATCTGGTGAAGGTCCACCAGCTTCGGGAGAAAAACGGCCTGCCGGTGACGGACCTGTCCCTCCACATGGTCTTTTCCGGCAGCCCCGGCACCGGCAAAACCACCATCGCCCGGCTGATGGCCCGCATCTTCCACACCCTGGGCATCCTCTCCAAGGGCCAGCTGGTGGAGGTGGACCGGGCCGGACTGGTGGCGGGCTACGTGGGCCAGACGGCCCTGAAAACCAAAAAGGCTGTGGAAAAGGCCCTGGGGGGCGTGCTGTTCATCGACGAGGCCTATGCCCTCAACGGCTCCTCCGGAAACGACTTCGGCCAGGAGGCCATTGACACCATCCTCAAGGCTATGGAGGATCACCGGGACGACCTGGTGGTCATCGCCGCCGGGTACGACGATTTGATGGACCGCTTTATCCACTCCAACCCCGGTCTGGAGTCCCGGTTCAACCGCTTCCTCCATTTCGAGGACTACTCGCCGGAGGAGCTGCTGGAAATTTTCAAGACGCGCTGCAACAAGGGCTGCTACGCGCTGGAGGAGGAGGCCGAGGGCCTTGTCCGGGACTTCCTCCGGGAGGAAAACCGGGACCCCGCCTCCTTTGGCAACGCCCGGGGCGTGCGGAATGTCTTTGAGCGGATTTTGGTCTCGCAGGCAAACCGGCTGGCGGGACAGGAGGCCGTCACCCGGGAGGACCTGATGAAGCTGACAGCGGCGGATGTGCTGGCCGCCCAGGGCTGCCCGCCCCGGGAGCCAGAGGCCCTGGCCGGGGAGGAAGCATGAAAACCGCCAAGCTCTTTCTCGCCGGCATGTATGTTCACTTGGTCCTCAGCGTCGCCGCTCCCATTGGCATTTTGTACCTGGGCTGGGGCGGGGTCGGGTGGGGCCGCTCCAACGGCATGCTGCTGTTGGCCTATCTCCTCGCAATCGGTCTGGTTCAGCTCCTGGGCTGGGTCAGCGCCGGGGCCTCCATCTTTGCCTACCGGCGGAACGATATGGCCCGGCTCCTATCCGGCTGGCGAACCTTGAAGCTGGGGACCATCCCCTTCTACATTTTGAACTTCCTCTGGAGCTTCCTGGCCTGGGGGGCCATTGTGGCCGCCTCCCGGGGAATCTTTCTCCCGCTAATCCCCATTCCCATCGGCGTCACCTGGCTGATGGTCATTCAAAGCGGCTTTACCGGCTGGCTGTACATCCGCTGTCTCCGGGAATCCGGGAAGGACGCCGCCGTCCTCCACAGCGTCTGCCAGTTTCTTCCCGTGCTGGACGTTCTCAGCACCCTCCTTCTGCTCCGGCGGCAGAGGGAGGGCGCATCCTGACCCTTATGGGAGGTCTCTCTATGCTGAAACAAACCCTCTGCCTGCTGCTGGCCCTGGCCCTGCTCTCCGGTTCGGCGGCGGCTCTGACCTGGGAATATCCTGTCTCCGCCCACCCGGAGGTGGATTACGCCGACATGCTTCCCGTTACCGGCTTTGACGAGACGGCCCTTCTGGCCGCCTTGAAGGAGCTGGAGGGAGTCTGCTCCCGCCACAGCCGGGACCGGGGAACCCGGGAGACCCGCCGCCGGGTTCAGGCCCTCTATAAGCAGGTTCTGGAGGAAATGGACCTGCTGGCCACCAAAGCAAACCTCAGCGCTGTTCAATATGACGCCAGCGGCGGCGCTCCGGCAGAGGCGGCCTTGTACCTGGAGCTCTCCGCCCAGCAAACCCGGCTCTATGACCGCTGTTATCAGGTATTGTCCGCCATGGCCGCCTCCCCCTACTCCGGTATCCTGGACGAGGACGCGGGAGAAGGCGTCGCCGGGAGCCTCCTGGGCTACCGGGGCTTGACAGAGGAGGAGGCCGCCCTCTATGAGGAGGAGGACCGGCTCACGCAGACCTATGACCAGATCATCGAGCAGGGCGTCCCCGTTTCGGTGGAAGGGCGCGTCTGGACAGCGGAGGACCTGGAAAGCGCCCAGGTGGACGCAGAGACCTATCAGGCCGTCCGGGAGGCTCTGGCGGCGGAGCGCTACCGGGCCGCCGGGGAGCTCTACCTCCAACTAGTCCGGCTGCGGACGGCGCAGGCCCTGCGGGCGGGCTATGATGATTACGCGGAATACGCCTACGAGGCCCTCTACACCCGGGACTACGGTCTTGAGGATACGTCGGCCCTCCGGGAGGCGGCGAAGCAGTACATTCTCCCTCTCCAGCTCCGCCTGCTGGAGGAGACCAGTGAGCAAGAGCTCCGATCCCTCAGCGTCCAAAGCCGCATGAATGGCGAGGCCGTGCTGGACGCCATTCAGCCCTTCGCCCGGGACTTTGACCGGGAGATGGGAAAGACCTTCGGCTTCCTCCGGAAGCATCATCTCTACGACATCGAATACGGGGAGACCAAGCTGCCCACCGGCTACACCGTGGCCCTGCCCGCCTACGGCAGCGCCTTTATTTTCAACAGCCCCTATGGGGATTACCAGGATCTCAGCGACACGGTGCACGAGTTCGGTCACTTCTTCGAGACCTTCCATTGCGCCCAGCGCGACCTCTGGACGGACTTCAACATTGACGTGGGGGAAATCGACTCGCAGGCCCTGGAGCTGATGTTTACCGAACGGGCCGAAGCGCTCTTCGGGGAGCGGTACGGAACCGTCTACCGGGATACCATCCTCTACAACATTCTGGACTCTGTTCTGGATGGCTGTCTTTATGACGAATTCCAGACGGTGGCTTACCAAAATCCGGAGATGACCGTGGAGGAGCTGAACACCCTGTTCAAAAAGCTGTCGGAGGACTACGGCTATTCCTACGGCCCCGGTGTGGAGAAGGACCCCACTTGGGTGGAAAACGCCCACAACTTTCAAAGTCCCCTGTACTTCATCAGCTACGCCACCTCCGCCCTCTCCGCCCTGGACCTGTGGTTCCTCTACCTGGACCGCCCCCGGGAGGCCAAGGAAACCTACCTGGAGCTCTCCGCCCTGTCTCTCTCCCTGCCCTATATGGCGGCGGTGGAGGAGGTGGGCCTCCGGGATATCTTCGAGCCGGAGACCGTCCCCGCCCTGGCGGAGACCCTGGAGGCTTATCTGGACGGGGAGCCGGTCTTTTACGGCCAGCGGCGGGGCGGCACGGCGGGGCGCTTTGAGGAAATTCTTCTGGTTCTCTGCTTCGTTCTTGTCGCCCTGGGGGCTGTGCTCCGCCTCCGGCGCGCCGGGCGGAAGCGGGCGGAGCGCCGCCGCCGGGACGCCAAAGACCCCCGCCCTTCCCAGGAGAGCCGGGAAACCTTCCGCCGGAGCGGGCCGGACCCCTGGTCCGGTCAGGATAAAAAGCCCCCTTGGGAGCTGTAGCTTTATGGGACCGCCTGTTTCAGGCGGTCCCTTTTTTGAAGAATTTTCCCCGCCTGTTTCGTTTTAACATTTGGGGCTTGACTTTGGCTGGCCTTTGGTGTATCGTTGTATTATTGAACTAGTGAAATGGAGGGCGATTTTTATGAAACCTTGGAGCAATTTGCTTCGGCGGGCCGCGGGGCTGTGTCTCACGGCGCTGCTGGTGGTCCCGGCCCTGGCGGCGGAGCCGCTGAGCGCCGGGCAGCGGCAGGAGGACCTGGACTTTCTCTATGAGACGGTCCTGGTGGAGCACCACCCGGACGCCTTCGCCAACACGCCGGAGGCGGAATTTTTAGAGGTAAAGGCAGAGATCGAGGGGCGGCTGGCGGCGGAGACGGATACGCAGTTTCTGCTGGACCTGATGCGCCTGACGGCCCTGGTGGGGGATTCCCACACCAGCATTGCCATCGGAGGCGCGGCGGAGCTCCGGGCCTATCCCTTCGCCATGGTCCGGCAAGGGGAGAGCTGGTATCTCTCCGCCGCGGTCTCGGAGGACGAGGCCCTGCTGTGCCAGGAGGTCGTAAAGCTGGCCGGGAAGCCGGTTGAGGATGTCATCGAGGCTTACGGAAGCCTGTTTGCCTCCGACAACCCGGTGCACCTCCGCCGGTCCTTCCGGCAGGCCTGCAATGTGGCCGATATCTATGAGTACCTGGGCCTTGTAGAGGCCGGGAAACCCCTGACCGTCACGTTGAAAGGTGGGAAGGCCCTCAGCCTGGCGCCCGTGGGCATGGAGAAGATGAACAAGCTGGAGGCCGTGCGCAT
This sequence comes from uncultured Oscillibacter sp., assembly GCA_948916585.1. GTDB lineage: Bacteria > Bacillota > Clostridia > Oscillospirales > Oscillospiraceae > Oscillibacter. The sequence continues at coordinate 12,201 of CAQXTN010000028.1, forward strand.
CTCCGACAAAATCAAGGGCCAGCCGGAGACGGCGGCGGCGGACGCCTACTACTTCGCCAAGCCCCTGACGGAAGACGCGTACTACATTCAGTACAACACCTGCCGGGAGGCGGAGGACCTTCCCATGGAGGACTTCGCCGCCCTGGTGGCCAAGGATTTGAAAGCGGGGGACTACAGCCGGGTCCTGCTGGACCTGCGGAACAACGGCGGCGGGTCCGACGGGGTGATCTGGCCCCTGTTTGAGGTCCTGCGGGAGGCCATGGACGGCGGGGCGAAGCTGGTGGGCCTCATCGGGGAGGCTACTTTCTCCTCCGCCCTCATCAACGCCGTGGAAATTCAGGAGATGGGCGGCGTGCTGGCCGGAGAGCCCGCCGGGGGCAGCGTCTGCCACTTCGGCGCGGTACAGACCTTCTCCCTGCCGAATTCCAAGGTCCGGGGCCAGCTCTCCAGCAAGTACCTGGATTTGAACACCCTGCTGGACGCGGCGGCGGGACGGGGCGTGGTGGCCCTGGAGCCGGACGTTTTGGTGTACCAAACCCTGGAGGACACGCTGAACGGCAAGGACACCCTGGCGGACTGGTGCCTTGCCGCCCCGGATCAGAAGCTGGTCCCCGCCGTCCACGACAACGCGCCCCTGACCCGGGGACGGTTCATCGGCCAGCTTTATGAGGCGGCGGGAAGCCCGGACGTGGAAATCGGGGAGGAGCCTCCTTTCAAAGACAGCTTCGGCATTGAATGGTACCTCCCCGCTATGGCCTGGGCCAAGGAGCAGGGCATCGCCAAGGGCGGCGCGGAGGGAACCTTCTCCGCCTCCAGGCCCCTGACCTGGAAAGAAGCCGCCGTATTCCTGGGCCGGACGGCGGAGGCGCTGGACCTCCAGCCGGACCCGGCGACGAAGCGCACGGGTCCCATCCCAGAAGCTCTGGCCCAGGGCGGAAGCCAGGAGACCGTGACCCGGGCCTGGGACCTGGGGCTTCTTCCGGCGGACGCGGACTTCTCCCAGGGTCTCTCCCGGGCACAGGGGGAGGAATTGGCGACGGCGTTGAGCGCTCTAATTAAACAATGAATGTAGGGGCGGAACATTCTACGGCACGCATGGACGAAAAAAGGACCACGGGCAATGCCCGTGGTCCTCTTTTTTCGGAAAACCTCCAGCGCCTATCCTTCGTCCCTCGTCCCCCCGCAGGGGGTGGGGGTTGCTCAAGGGGGGGCCTGCTCCCCCTTGAACAGAGGCGGAGCAAGGGAGCGGGCGCAGTTCTCGCCAGAGGCCGCAGGCCGGCGGCGGGAACGGAGCTTAGCGGACTTTGCGACGCCTCAGGCGTACATTTCTTTCAGCTTCAGCAGGTGCTGATAGCGGTCCATGGCCGCCTTCTCGTTGCGCTGGAACAGCTCGCTGGCCCGGTCGGGGAACTCGCGGGTCAGGCGGCTGTAACGGGCCTCGTTCATCAGGAACTCCTGATACCCGCCGGCGGGCTCCTTGGAATCCAGGGTGAACTTGGCGCCCTCGGCGGCGGGGTTGAAGCGGAACAGGTTCCAGTAGCCGCACTCGACCGCTTTCTTCATTTCCGCCTGGCAGTTCATCATGCCGCCCTTGATGCTGTGCATCTCGCAGGGAGAGTAGGCGATGATCAGGGACGGGCCGGGATAGGCCTCGGCCTCCTGGATGGCCTTGAGGGTCTGGGCGGGGTTGGCGCCCATGGCCACCTGGGCCACGTAGATATAGCCGTAGCTCATGGCGATTTCGGCGAGGGACTTCTTTTTGATCTCCTTGCCGGCGGCGGCGAACTGCGCCACCTGGCCGATGTTGGAGGCCTTGGAAGCCTGGCCGCCGGTGTTGGAATAGACCTCGGTATCAAACACGAAGATGTTCACATCGTTGCCGGAGGCCAGGACATGGTCCACGCCGCCGAAGCCGATGTCGTAGGCCCAGCCGTCGCCGCCGAAGATCCACAGAGACTTCTTGGAGAGATACTCCTTGTCCTTGAGGATTTCCGCCACCAGCTTGCACGCGTCGCAGTCGCAGAACTTCGCGCCGCTGTCCTTGAGCTCCTTGGCGTGGGCCTGGAACTTGGGAAGCTGGTCGCCGAAGACCTTGGCCGCGTCGGGGCTGCCGGTGAAGGCCACGATGCCGTCCACGGTCATGATGCTCTCTTCCAGGAGCTTTACATACTCCGTGGTGGCTTCCGCGTTGGCCTTGCCGTCTTCCATGGTGTCCAGCCACTTCTGGGCGGCGTCCTTCAGGCCCTGGTAGGTGTGAGGCACCGCGATCAGCTGCTTGGTCAGGTCCGCCAGACGGTCGCGGATGGCCTTCTGGCCCAGATACATGCCCAGGCCGTGCTCGGCGTTGTCCTCGAACAGGGAGTTGGACCAGGCGGGGCCGTGGCCGTCCGCGTTGGTGCAGTAGGGAGAGGTAGCCGCGGGACCGCCCCAGATGGAGGAGCAGCCGGTGGCGTTGGAGATATACATCCGGTCACCGAAGAGCTGGGTGACGAGACGGGCATAGCTGGTCTCGGCGCAGCCGGCGCAGGAGCCGGAGAATTCAAGCAGCGGCTTGTGGAACTGGCTGCCGGGGACCGTGTTGTCCTGGAGGTCCTTCTTCTCGGAGACCTCGGCCACGCAGTAGTTGAAGACCTCCTGCTGCTTGGCCTCCTGCTCCTGAGCCACCATCTTCAGAGCCTTCTCGCCCTTGCGGCCCGGGCAGACGCCCACGCAGACGCCGCAGCCCATGCAGTCCAGCGGGGAGACGGCGATGGTGAACTTGTAGCCCTTGCCCTTTCCGGTTTTGTCGATGACCTTGGCGGCGGCGGGGAGCTTGGCGGCTTCCTCCTCCGTCATGGCGAAGGGACGGATGGTGGCATGGGGGCAGACATAGGCGCACTGGTTGCACTGGATGCAGTTCTCGGGCATCCAGGTGGGAACGGAGACGGCCACGCCGCGCTTCTCATAAGCGGCGGCGCCCAGCTCGAACTGGCCGTCGGCGTGCTTGACAAAGGCGGAGACGGGGAGGCTGTCGCCGTCCATCTTGCCCACGGGGTTCAGGATGGTCTTGACCTGCTCCACCAGCTCCGGCTTGCCGGTCAGCGTGGTGGTGTCGGGGGTATCCTGGGCGTCGGCCCAGTCGGCGGGAACCTCGAACTTCTTGTAAGCCGTGGCTCCAGCGTCGATGGCCTTGTGGTTCATATCCACCACGTCCTGTCCCTTTTTCAGGTAGGAGTGGGTGGCGGCGTCCTTCATATACTGGATGGCCTCGGACTCGGGCATGACCTTCGCCAGGGAGAAGAAGGCGGACTGAAGGATGGTGTTGGTCCGCTTGCCCATGCCGATTTCTTTCGCCAGGTCGATGGCGTTGATGGTATAGACCTGGATGTTATTTTGGGCGATATACCGTTTCGCCACGGCGGGCATGTGCTTGTTGACTTCCTCGTCGCTCCACTGGCAGTTGATCAGGAAGGTGCCGCCGGGCTTCACGTCACGGACCATGGGGAAGGCCTTGACGATATAGGCGGGCACATGGCAGGCCACGAAGTCGGCCTTGTTGATATAATAAGGAGCGCGGATGGGCTGATCGCCGAAGCGCAGGTGGCTGACGGTGACGCCGCCGGTTTTCTTGGAGTCGTACTGGAAGTAGGCCTGGACGTATTTGTCCGTGTGGTCGCCGATGATCTTGATGGAGTTTTTGTTGGCGCCCACGGTTCCGTCGCCGCCGAGACCCCAGAATTTGCACTCGATGGTGCCCTCCGCCGCGGTGTTGGGGGCGGGCTTCTCCTCCAGGCTCAGGTGGGTCACGTCGTCCACGATGCCGATGGTGAACTGGCGCTTGGGCTCCGCCTTGGTCAGCTCCTCATAGACGGCGAAGACGCTCCGGGGCGGGGTATCCTTGCTGCCCAGGCCGTACCGGCCGCCGATGACGGTAATGTCGGTCTTTCCGGCGTTGGCGAGAGAGGCCACCACGTCCACGTACAGGGGCTCGCCCAGGGAGCCGGGCTCCTTGGTGCGGTCCAGCACGGCGATCTTCTTGCAGGTGGCGGGGATGGCGGAAATCAGCTTGTCGGCGCGCCAGGGGCGGTACAGACGGACCTTGATAAGGCCAACCTTTTCGCCGTGGGCGTTCATATAGTCGATGACTTCCTCGGCCACGTCGCAGATGGAGCCCATGGCGATGATGACCCGATCCGCGTCGGGAGCGCCGTAGTAGTTGAAGAGCTGGTAGTCGGTGCCCAGCTTCTCGTTGACCTTGCCCATATACTTCTCCACCACGTCGGGCAGGGCGTCGTAATAGGGGTTGCAGGCCTCGCGGTGCTGGAAGAAGATGTCGCCGTTCTCATGAGAGCCCCGCATGTTGGGCCGCTCGGGGTTCAGCGCGTGCTTGCGGAAGGCGTCCACGGCGTCCATGTCGCACATTTCCTTCAGGTCGTCGTAATCCCACACGGCGACCTTCTGAATCTCGTGGGAGGTGCGGAAGCCGTCGAAGAAGTTCACGAAGGGAACCCGGCCCTCAATGGAGGCCAGATGGGCCACGGGACCCAGGTCCATGACCTCCTGAACATTGCCCTCGCACAGCAGGGCGAAGCCCGTCTGGCGGCAGGCCATGACGTCGGAGTGGTCGCCGAAGATGTTCAGCGCGTGGCTGGACACGGTACGGGCGGACACGTGGAACACGCAGGGCAGCAGCTCGCCGGCGATCTTGTACATGTTGGGGATCATCAGCAGCAGGCCCTGAGAGGCGGTGTAGGTGGTGGTCATCGCGCCGGTGGCCAGGGAGCCGTGGACGGTGCCGGAGGCGCCGGCCTCGGACTGCATCTCGCAGACCTTCACGGTGGTGCCGAAGATGTTTTTCTGACCGGCGGCTGCCCACTGGTCGACCAAGTCTGCCATGGGCGAAGACGGGGTGATGGGGTAAATGCCCGCCACCTCGGTAAACGCGTAGCTGACATATGCCGCCGCGTTGTTGCCGTCCATGGACTTGAACTTTCTTGCCATAAACTTACCTCCTGTAAATTTGCCGCCCGGGGACGGCAATCTCTCCAAGACAGGGGACCGAAGCATTCTCTTGCCGGACCCCATGCGGTTCCATTATAACACGGCTGTTTCCCGGTGTAAACCGCCGCTTTGTTATTTTTTGCACAAATTTTCCCAGGGATTCTTGGCGGGCAAACGATTCCTCTTACCAGACGAATATCGCGTGGAGAAAGAAATTCACCAGCAGGGTCAGTACAATCCCCGCCGCCGTCCCCGCGCCAATCAGCCACCACTTAAAAATCCGCTTCGCCTTGCTCACGTCCTGGTAAATGGAGTCCAGCTTTTCGCTGTTCCAATTCTTTTCCCGGACCTCCCGCACATCCACATCCCGAACCAGCGCGTCCAGCGTCAAGCCGAAGTAATCACTCAGGAGCACTAATCGCTGGAAGTCGGGATAAGACTGGGCGGACTCCCATTTGGATACCGTCTGCCGGGATACATGCAGCTCTGCTCCCAGTTCCTCTTGGGACAAGCCCCTGCTTTTCCGCAGGTCAATCAGTTTTTCGTTGAAATTCATGTTGCGGTCCTCCTTATATTGACGGGCCCTTCAAGCCGGGACCAGCATCTCGCGTTTCAAAACATTCCGCAACCAACTTCTGTTGGAATTTTGTCAACTTCACTTAACACTAACACAATTTCTCCCGTTCTCCCAGCGGAAAATTCCCGTCCTCCTCATTCTCCGCTTTCCATTTCCCCCAATCTGTGGTATCATGATCCCACAGAAACACAGCGGCGCTCCGCCGCTCCGCTTGCGGGAGGTAAGTCTTATGGTGGTCACGGTGCGTTCCCTTGGCTTAAACGGCGTATCCGGCTACGAGGTCAGCGCCGAGTGCTTTCTCTCCGGCGGGCTCCCCGCCTTCGACGTGGTGGGCCTGCCGGACGCCGCCGTGCGGGAGGCCCGGGAGCGGGTCCGGGCGGCGGTGAAGAACTGCGGGGCCAAGTTCCCCGTCAGCCGCATCACCGTGAACCTGGCCCCGGCGGGGCAGAAGAAGGCGGGGACCCTCTACGACCTGCCCATCTTCGTGGGCCTCCTGGCGGCAAACGGCGACCTGCCGGAGCCCCCGGCGGATGCGGCCTTTGTGGGCGAGCTGTCCCTGTCCGGGACCCTGCGGAGCGTGGCGGGGGTTCTCCCCATGGCCCTGGCGGCGGAGCGGGCGGGGGTGCGGCAGCTCTTCGTCCCGGCGGGCAACGCCGCCGAGGCGACGCTTGCCGGGGGGCTGACGGTCTACGGCGTGGAGGATGTGGCGTCCCTGACGGCCCACCTCCGGGGAGAAAAGCCCCTCTCCCCCGCCCCGGCCTGGACGCCGGGAGAGGACGAGGCGGGCCTTTTGGACCTCCGGGACGTGATGGGCCAGGAGAACGTGAAGCGGGCCCTGGAAATCGCCGCCGCCGGGGGACACAACCTTTTGATGATCGGCTCTCCCGGGGCGGGGAAATCCATGCTGGCAAAACGCCTGCCCTCCATCCTGCCGGACATGAGCCGGGAGGAGGCCCTGGCGGCCTCCGGCGTGTGGTCCGTGGCGGGGCTGGCGGACCCGGCGCACCCCCTGCTGACCCGCCGTCCCTTCCGCAGCCCCCATCACACCGTCTCCGCCTCCGCCCTCACCGGCGGCGGGCCCGCCATGCGGCCCGGGGAAATCTCCCTGGCCCACAACGGGGTCCTCTTCCTGGACGAGCTGCCGGAGTTCCGCCGGGACGCCCTGGAGATTCTCCGCCAGCCCCTGGAGGACGGGGAGGTCACCATCTCCCGGGCCGGGGGTACCCTGCGCCTCCCCGCCCGGTTCCAGCTCATCTGCGCCATGAACCCCTGCCGCTGCGGCTGGCGGGGGCACCCGGACCGGCGGTGCGCCTGCTCCCAGCGGGACCGGGAGCGGTATGTGGAGAAGATCTCCGGCCCCCTGCTGGACCGGATCGACCTCCACGTAACGGTGCCCTCGGTGGAGTACGAGGCCATGCGCCGCCGGGAGACCCCGGAGTCCTCGGCGGAGGTGAAGGCCAGGGTGGACGCGGCCCGGGCCATTCAGGCGGAGCGCCTGGCAGGGTCCGGCGCGGCCTGCAACGCCCAGATCGCCCCGGCGCAGCTGGGGGCCTTCTGCCGCCTGGACGAGACCGGGGAAAAGCTGATGAAAAGCGCCTTCCAGCGCATGGGCCTGACGGCCCGGTCCCACGACCGGATTCTCCGGGTGGCCCGGACCATCGCGGATTTGGACGGGGAGGCGGATATCGGAGCGGCTCATCTCGCGGAGGCGATTCAGTATCGAAACACGGACATTTTAAAGGGCTGACAAAAAGCGGAGGTTCCAAATGGAACCTCCGCTTTTCGCAATCAGCCGTTTTTTCAATCCACGGAAAGGGGCGCGGTCTCCGCCGCCTGGCTGACGGCGTTCCCCAAAATCACCGGCTCCGGAGCCACTTCCTCCGGGGCAGCTTCCTCCGCCTCGGGAATCAGCTGCTCCGCCGCGTTATGATAGGCCGTCAGGCCCGTGCCGGCGGGGATGAGCTTGCCGATGATGACGTTTTCCTTCAAGCCCGCCAGGCGGTCGCTCTTGCCCTTGATGGCGGCTTCCGTCAGCACCTTTGTCGTCTCCTGGAAGGAGGCGGCGGAGAGGAAGGAATCCGTGGCCAGGGACGCTTTGGTGATGCCCATGAGGAGCTGGGTGCCCACGGCGGGGCGCAGGGGCTCGCCGTTTTCCTGGGTCTCCCCGGCGGCGTTCCGGCGCTGGATGTCCTCGTTGGCGTTCTCCAGCTCCAGAACGTCCACCATAGAGCCGTCCAGCAGGTTCGTGTCCCCCGCGTCCTCCAGGCGGACCTTCCGCATCATCTGGCGGACGATGACCTCAATGTGTTTATCGTTGATATCCACGCCCTGCTGGCGGTACACCCGCAGGACCTCCTGAATGAGGTAGTTGTACACCGCGTCCGCGCCCCGGATGCGGAGCACGTCGTGGGGGTTCAGCGCGCCGTAGGTCAGCTGGCGGCCCGCCTCGATCACGTCGCCGTCCTTTACCTGGAGGCCCGTGTGGGGCACGGCGTAGGTCCGGGTGTCCCCGTCGGGGGCGGTGATGATGATGTTCAAGAGGCTGCCCTTGGTGGCCTCCTCGAACTTGACCGTTCCGCCGATTTCCGCCAGGGTGGCCATCCGCTTGGGCTTCCGGGCCTCGAAAAGCTCCTCGACACGGGGAAGGCCCTGGGTGATGTCCCCGCCGGCCAGGCCGCCGGTGTGGAAGGTACGCATGGTCAGCTGGGTGCCCGGCTCACCGATGGACTGGGCGGCGATGATGCCGACGGCCTCGCCGGGGCCCACGGGCTTGGAGGTGGCCAGGTTCATGCCGTAGCACTTGGCGCATACGCCGCTGGGGGCCTTGCAGGTCAGGACGGTGCGGATCATCACCGTGGGCTTCTTGTCCGGGTCCCCGGCTGGGTCGAACTCACAGCGGTCCCCGGGACGGACGTTCTCCTGGACCCACTTCCGGGACTCCAGCAGCTTATCCTCGCTTCCGTCCATCATTTTGTCGTTGCTCAGCAGCACCTCGCCGGTCTCCGCGTCCACCACGTCGCCCACCAGGAAGCGGCCCCGGAGGCGGTCGGACAGCTTTTCAATGACCTGCCCGTTCTCGCTGATCTCGGAGACCTTGATGCCGTGGGTCACATGGCAGTCCTCCTCCCGGATGATGACCTCCTGGGAGACGTCCACCATGCGGCGGGTCAGGTAACCGGAGTCGGCGGTCCGCAGGGCGGTGTCCGCCAGGCCCTTCCGGGCGCCGCGGCTGGAGATGAAGTACTCCAGGGCCGTCAGGCCCTCCCGGTAGTTGGCCTTGATGGGAATTTCAATGGTTTTGCCGGCGGTGTTGGCGATCAGGCCTCGCATGCCCGCCAGCTGGCGAATCTGCTTCATGGAGCCGCGGGCGCCGGAGTCCGCCATCATGAAAATAGGGTTGTAGCGGTCCAGGTTCTTTTGCAGGGCGTTGGACACGTCCTCGGTGGTCTTTTCCCACTCCTGGACCACATTGCGGTAACGCTCCTGGTCCGTCATGAAGCCCATCTTGTACTGGGTCTCGATGTCCAGCACCTTCTGCTCCGTATCCCGGACCATCTCGTACTTCTTGGGGGGAATGGTCATGTCGGCAATGGAGACCGTGATAGCAGCCCGGGTGGAATATTTGTAGCCCGTGGCCTTGATGGCGTCCAGCACCTCGGCGGCCATGGTGAAGCCGTGTTTATTGATGGTCTTGTCTACGATTTTGCCCAGCTGCTTTTTGCCGCAGGTCTCGGTAATCTCATAGTCACAGATATGGGCGGGGTCGCCGCGGTCCACAAAGCCCAGGTCCTGGGGGATGTTGTGGTTGAAGAGGATACGGCCCGGTGTGATCTCCACGATGCGTGTATGCTCCGCGCCGTCCACGTTGCAGGTCCGGCGGACCAGGATGGGGCAGTGGGGGCCGATAACGCCCTCGTTATAGGCCATGAGGGCCTCGTTTTCATTGGCGTAAATCCGCAGGGGCTTGTAGGTAGCCTTCCGCTTCTCCGGCTCGCCGGCCTTCCGGGCGGCCTTGTTTTCCGCGTCGATGGCCTCGTTGGCGGCCAGGAACTCGTCGGCGTTCACCGGCCCCCCGGCGGTAAGGTTCGTGTCTCCCGCGTCCACGCACCAGACCTCCGCCGCGCCCTTCTCGGCGCTGCCCATGCGGTCCATGGTCAGGTAGTAGCTGCCCAGCACCATGTCCTGGGTGGGCACGGTGACGGGGCCGCCGTCCTGGGGACGGAGGAGGTTGTTGGCGGAGAGCATCAGGATGCGTGCCTCGGCCTGAGCCTCGGCGGAGAGGGGCACGTGAATGGCCATCTGGTCGCCGTCGAAGTCGGCGTTGAAGGCCGTGCAGTTCAGGGGGTGGAGCTTGAGGGCCCGGCCGTCCACCAGCACCGGCTCGAAGGCCTGGATGCCCAGGCGGTGGAGGGTAGGCGCCCGGTTCAGCATAACGGGGTGGTCCTTGATGATGATGTCCAAGGCGTCCCAGACCTCGGTAACGCCCTTATCCACCATCTTTTTGGCGGATTTGATGTTGTTGGCGGTGCCGTCCTCCACCAGCTTTTTCATGATGAAGGGCCTAAACAGCTCCACAGCCATCTCCTTGGGCACGCCGCACTGGTAGATTTTCAGCTCGGGGCCGACGACGATGACCGACCGCCCGGAGTAGTCCACCCGCTTGCCCAGCAGGTTCTGGCGGAAGCGGCCCTGCTTGCCCTTCAAGAGGTCGCTGAGCGACTTGAGGGCCCGGTTATTCGCGCCGGTGACGGCCCGGCCCCGGCGGCCGTTGTCGATGAGGGCGTCCACCGCCTCCTGGAGCATCCGCTTCTCGTTGCGGACGATGATGTCCGGGGCGTTGAGCTGGATAAGCCGCTTGAGGCGGTTGTTCCGGTTAATGACCCGGCGGTACAGGTCGTTGAGGTCGCTGGTCGCGAACCGACCGCCGTCCAGCTGGACCATGGGCCGGATTTCCGGGGGGATGACGGGCAGCACGTCAATGATCATCCACTCCGGCTTGTTCCCGGAGATGCGGAAGGCGTCCACCACCTCCAGGCGCTTGACGATGCGGGCCTTTTTCTGGCCGGAGGAACCCTTGAGCTCCGCGTGGAGCTGCTGGGAGAGCTGATCCAGGTCCACGTCCTGGAGCAGCCGCTTCACGGCCTCCGCGCCCATGCCGGCCTGGAAGTCGTCCTCGTACTTCTCCCGGTAGTCCCGGTACTCCTTCTCGGAGAGAATCTGGTTGCGGCTCAGGGGTGTCTCGCCGGGGTCCGTGACGATATAGTTGGCGAAGTACAGCACCTTCTCCAGAATCCGGGGGCTGATGTCCAGCAGCAATCCCATTCGGGAGGGGATGCCCTTGAAATACCAGATATGGCTGACAGGGGTGGCCAGCTCGATGTGGCCCATCCGCTCCCGGCGGACCTTGGCCCGGGTGACCTCCACGCCGCAGCGGTCGCAGATTTTGCCCTTATAGCGGATCTTTTTATACTTGCCGCAGTGGCATTCCCAGTCCTTGGTGGGGCCGAAGATGCGCTCGCAAAAGAGGCCGTCCCGCTCGGGCTTCAGGGTGCGGTAGTTAATGGTCTCGGGCTTTTTCACCTCGCCGTAGGACCAGAGGCGAATCTGCTCCGGAGAGGCCATGCCGATTTTTATCGTATCGAAGGCGATATTTCCGCCGGTTTTGTTGTCGGTCATCTTGCGCGTTCCTCCTTCATTGCTCCGGTCCTGCCGGAATATTCAACGAACGCATCATTCGTCGTCCTCGCCGTCGTCGAAATCGGCGCCGATGTCCGCCCCAGCGTCCTCGGGGGCGTCCTCGATGTCATAGCCGGACTCCTGGAACTCCGCCGCCACGTCCTCGGTGTAGGCGCTGCGGCTGCGCTCGTCGTCCGCGTCCATCCGGGCCAGGTTGAAGGTATCCATGGCGTCCTCATCCTCTCGGAGCTCGATGGGATTCCCCTGCGCGTCCAGGACCTGGATGTCCAGGCACAGGGACTGGAGCTCCTTGACCAGGACCTTGAAGGACTCGGGCACGCCGGGCTGGGGCACGTTGTGGCCCTTGACAATGGCCTCGTAGGTGCGAACGCGGCCCGTCACGTCGTCGGACTTGACCGTCAGAATTTCCTGGAGGGTATAGGCCGCGCCGTAAGCCTCCAGGGCCCAAACTTCCATCTCGCCGAAGCGCTGGCCGCCGAACTGGGCCTTGCCGCCCAGAGGCTGCTGGGTGACCAGGGAGTAGGGGCCGGTGGAGCGGGCGTGAATCTTATCGTCCACCAGGTGGTGGAGCTTGAGGAAGTAGACATAGCCCACCGTGACCTTGTTGTCAAAGGGCTCGCCGGTGCGCCCGTCGTAGAGAACGCTCTTGCCGTCGGGGTCCAGCCCCGCCTCGGCCAGCATGGCCTGGATATCCTCCTCCCGGGCGTCGTCGAAAATGGGGGTTGCCACCTTGTAGCCCAGGGCATGGGCGGCGTAGCCCAGGTGAACCTCCAGCACCTGGCCGATGTTCATACGGCTGGGCACGCCCAGGGGATTCAGCACGATGTCCAGGGGCGTGCCGTCGGGCAGGAAGGGCATATCCTCCTGGGGCAGAACCCGGGAGACCA
>CAQXTN010000029.1:0-21250 GCA_948916585.1 uncultured Oscillibacter sp.
CTATTATCTGCCTCCCGCCTCCTTTTGTCAAAAGATTTTAAACAGGCTCTAAGAAAAAGGCCTTTATCAATCTGGAGCCCTTCAAGCTCCCCTCGGAGAAAACCTGGGTGGCCCTGGAGAACTTCGCCAACGCCATGGAGAAGTACAACTTCCTGGAGTCCGTCCTCTGGACCGTGGTGATGACCGTGGGGTCCGTGGTAGTCATTCTGATCTGCACCTCCATGTTCGCCTGGTACATCACCCGGGTGAAGAGCCGGGCCACAAAGCTCCTGTACCTCCTGTGCGTCTTTTCCATGGTGGTCCCCTTCCAGATGGTGATGTTCACCCTTTCCCTGGTGACGGACCGGCTGCGGCTGGGTACGCCCTGGGGCCTGGTCATCATTTACCTGGGCTTTGGCGCGGGGCTGGCGGTGTTCATGTTCTGCGGCTTCGTCAAGTCCATCCCCATTGAGATCGAGGAAGCCGCCATGATCGACGGCTGCTCCCCCCTGCGGACCTTCTTCTCCGTGGTGCTGCCCATTATGAAGCCCACCTATATCTCCGTGGGCATCCTGGAGACCATGTGGATCTGGAACGACTTCCTGCTCCCTTACCTGACTCTGGACCTGAACAAGTTCAGCACCATCCCCATCACCATCCAGCGGATGCAGGGCTCCTATGGCCGGGTGGACATGGGCGCCATCATGGCCTCCCTGGTCATGGCCATCATCCCCATTGTGGTGTTCTACCTCAGCTGCCAAAAATACATTATCAAGGGGGTTGCGGCAGGCGCTGTTAAGGGGTAAAATACGGCAGGGGGGGGACTCCCCCTTTGAAAAGTACGCAAGGAGGGACGCGGAATGACTATCAAAGACATCGCCCGGCTGTCCGGGTGCGGCGTAGCCACCGTGTCCCGGGTGCTCAACGATCACCCCGACGTCAGCGACGAGACAAGGCGGAAGGTTCTGGCGGTGGTGGAGGCCCAGGGCTTCCAGCCCAACAACAACGCCAAACACCTGAAACAGCAGGCCGGGACCGGCATCACCATTTTAGTGAAGGGCACCCAGAACATGCTCTTCGCCGACCTGGTGGAACGGGTCCAGGCCCTCCTCCGGGACAGCGGGCGGGACGCCGTGGTCTACTATCTGGACGAGGACGCCGACGAGGTAAGCTACGCCCTCCAGCTCTGCCGGGAGCGCAAGCCCCTGGGCATCCTCTTCCTGGGCGGGGACCTGGAGCTCTTCCGGGCCCGGTTTCAGCCCATTGCCGTCCCCTGCGTGCTGCTGACCAACACCGCCAGGGACCTTCACTTTGAAAATCTGTCCTCCCTGACCACCGACGACGGCGAGGCCGCCGCCCAGGTCATCGAATTTCTGGCCGGACAGGGCCACCGCCGCATCTGCCTCCTGGGCGGCAACTGGTCCTGCTCCCAAATCAGCTACCGCCGCCTGGAGGGCTGCCGCCGGGCCTTTCAGCGCCTGGGCCTGCCCTTCGACCCGGAGCGCCAGTGCGAGCCCTGCCGCTACTCCATGGCCGACGCCTACGCCGCCACGGAGCGGCTGCTGGACCGCCGCCCGGACCTGACGGCCATTTTCGCCATGAGCGACGTCATGGCCATCGGGGCCGTCCGGGCCCTGCGGGACCGGGGCAGGCGGGTGCCGGAGGACATCTCCGTGGTGGGCTACGACGGCATTCCCATGGCCAGCTACTCCGTCCCCCGGCTCACCACCGTCCGCCAGGACACCCAGCGCCTGGCGGAGCGGGGCGTGGACGTGCTTCTGCGCAACATCGAGCGGAAAAACTGTCCCGTCCACGAGGTGGTGCCCTTCCAGCTCATCCCCGGCGAGAGCGTCGCCAGGCTGGAGGCGTAGCCGCCCCTTGACTTCAACAAGAAAGGGGATGCCAACTTGAGAAAAGCCGGTATCCTGATGCCCATTTCCTCCCTGCCTTCTCCTTATGGAATCGGGACCCTGGGAGCCGCCGCCAGGGAGTTTGTGGACTTCCTGGTCCGGGGCGGGCAGTCCTGCTGGCAGATTCTGCCGGTGGGTCCCACAAGCTACGGGGACTCCCCCTACCAGTCCTTCTCCTCCTTCGCCGGAAATCCCTATTTCATCGACCTGGACACCTTGGCCGAATGGGGATTCCTGGAGCCGGGGGAATACCAGTCCCTGGACTGGGGAAGCGATCCGGAACGGGTGGACTATGAAGCCCTTTACCGAAACCGCCTCGCGGTCCTGCGCCTGGCCTGCTCCCGCCTGAAGCGGGGCGACCTGTTCGAGCTGCGGGGCGTCCTCTGGAAGGCGGACTGGCTGGAGGACTACGCCCTGTTCATGGCCTTGAAGGACCGGTATGACGGAGCTCCCTGGCTGGAGTGGCCGGAGGAGCTGCGCCTTCGCCGCCCCGCCGCTCTGGAGAGCGCCCGGAAGGAGCTGTCTGGAGAAATCGACTTCTGGACCCGGGTACAGCTCCTCTTTTTCTGCCAGTGGTGGAGCCTGAAGGAATATGCCAACGAAAACGGCGTCTCCATCATCGGGGACCTGCCCATTTACGTCTCCATCGACAGCGCCGATGTCTGGGCCAATCCCGAACAGTTTCAGCTGGACGCCGGCGGACGGCCCACGGAGGTGGCGGGCTGCCCGCCGGACGGCTTCGCCGCCGATGGACAGCTGTGGGGAAACCCCCTTTTCGACTGGGAAGCCATGAAGGCCGACGGCTACCGCTGGTGGATTCGCCGCATCGCCGCCCAGTTCCAGCTCTACGACACCCTGCGGATCGACCACTTCCGGGGCTTTGACGAGTACTACGCCATCCCCGCCGGGGACGCTACCGCCCGGAACGGCCATTGGCGTCCCGGCCCCGGCATCGGCTTTTTCCGGGCCGTGGAGGCGGCTCTGGGTCCCCGGGACATCATCGCCGAGGACCTGGGCTTTCTCACCCCCTCCGTCCGAAAGCTGCTGGAGGAGACGGGTTACCCCGGCATGAAGGTGCTGGAGTTCGCCTTCGACAGCCGGGACACCGGCGGAGGCTACCTCCCCCACTGCTACACCCCCCACTGCGTGGCCTACACCGGCACCCACGACAACGACACCATCCTGGGCTGGATGGCCTCCGCCCCGGCGGAGGACGTGGAGCTGGCGAAGGCCTATCTCCGCCTCAATGAACAGGAGGGTTACCACTGGGGCATGATGCGCTCCGCCTGGGCCTCCGCGGCGGACCTGGCGGTGATGCAGCTTCAGGACCTGCTGGGCCTGGGCAGTGAGGGCCGGATCAACACCCCCTCCACCCTGGGCGGAAACTGGCGCTGGCGGGCCCTGCCGGGGAGCTTCTCTCCAGAGCTGGCGGACCGGCTCCATCGGGAAATGGAAATCTACCAGCGCCTGCCCAGGTGACCGGTAACGGCATACAGACGGAAGGGACGGTGTAAACCGTCCCTTTTTTTGTCAAAAAACCGCGGTCTGAAAGCAAGCGAAAAGGAAAAGAGCTACGAGAGAAACCACTGATGGGTTTCTCTCGTTTTCAATCAGAAGCTTTTCGGAACGTTTTAAAGTTCTGAAAAACTTGCTCAGGCTGGCGAAAAGACATATTCGCCGGCCTGAGGGACCGCGCAAGCCGTCCCTTTTGGGGGCGTTCAGTCCGCAAACAGCGTTGTGGAGAGATATCGGTCCCCGCCGTCGGGCAGCAGGGCCACGATGGTCTTTCCCCGGTTCTCAGGCCGTTTCGCCAGCTGGACGGCGGCCCACACCGCCGCGCCGGAGGAGATGCCCGCCAGCACGCCCTCCGTCCGCCCCAGGCGGCGGACCATGGCAAAGGCGGCCTCCTCCTCCACGGGGATAACCTCGTCGTAAACCTCCGTGTTCAGGGCCCGCGGCACAAAGCCCGCGCCAATGCCCTGGAGCCCGTGGCACCCGGCTTTCCCCCCGCTCAGTACCGGGGAGGCGGCAGGCTCCACCGCCACAATTTTTACGGCGGGGTTCCGGCTCCTCAAATACTCCCCCACGCCGGTGAGGGTCCCCCCGGTGCCCACGCCCGCCACAAACATATCCACTCTTCCCTCTGTGTCCGCCCAGATCTCCAGGCCCGTTCCGGCCCGGTGGGCGGCGGGATTGGCGGGGTTTTCAAATTGACCGGGAAGGAAGCCGCCGGGGATTTCCGCCGCCAGCTCCCGGGCCCTTTCAATGGCCCCGGTCATACCGCTTTCCCCCGGAGTGAGGATCACCTCCGCGCCATAGGCCCGCACCAGCCGTCGGCGCTCCTCGCTCATGGTCTCCGGCATGACGATGAGCACCCGGTAGCCCCGGGGGACGGCCACGGCGGCCAGCCCAATGCCCGTGTTGCCGGAGGTGGGCTCGATGATGACGGAGCCGGGCTTCAAAAGGCCCCGGGCCTCTCCGTCGTCCAGCATGGCCTTGGCCGCCCGGTCCTTGACGGACCCGGCGGGGTTCCAAAACTCCAGCTTTGCCAGAACCCGGGCCTCCAGCCCCTCCTCCCGCTCCACGCGGGTCAGCTCCAGCAGCGGGGTTCCGCCGATCAACTGCTCCATGGATGTGTACACATGGCTCATGGCGCGTCTCCTCCCATCGCGGTCGTTGTTTCAAGCTATGCCCGAGGGCCCGTCCTATGAGGGGCGGTCCCCCCTCCTCAGAGGACCAGCGCCTCCTTCAAGGTGCGGAGGGAGGCCAGGTGGCCCTCCAGCATGGGCAGGGTCAGGTCCTCCATTTCCAGGGAAACCACCTCGTCGTATCCGGCCATGCGGGCAACGGAAAAGAACTCCTGCCACCACTGGACGCCGTGTCCCGCCCCCACCGCCACATAGTTCCAGCTCCTTTGGCGGAAGGCGTCGATGGGCTTGGTATCCAGCATGCCGTTGGGGCCCCACTGGCGCCGCTCCGGCCTGGAGTCCTTGCCGTGAATGTGATACAGGGCGCCCGCCTCCCCCAGAACCCGGGCGGCCTCAATGGGGTCCCCGCCCATCCAGAACAGGTGGGAGGGATCCAGGTTCATGCCCACCATGGGCCCCACGGCCTCCCGGAGGCGCAGCAGCGTCTCCGGATTGTACACCAGCTGCATCCCGTGATTCTCCAGGGCGATTCGCTCCACGCCGCAGTCCTCAGCCCTGCGGGCCAGCTCCCTCCAAGCGGGGATGGCCACATCATTCCACTGGTAGTCCAGGATGTCCTGGGTCTCCGGGGGCCAGGAGGTAGTGATCCACACCGGCGTCCGGTCTCCGGGACACCCGGCGGGGAGGCCGCTCATCATGACAATCTTCCTCACCCCCAGCAGGGAAGCCAGACGGAAGGTCTTTTCCGTCACCTCCCGCTCCCGCTCATAGGCCAGGGGATTTCCGGAACAGTTCAAGGCGCAGAGCTCCAGCCCCCGCCGCCGCTGCGCGTCCCGCCAACGGGCCCGGGCGGTCTCGGAGGAAAGGAGCGCCTCCAGGTCGATGTGGGGCGCGGCGGACCAGTTGCCCGTGCCGATCTCCAGGCCGGAAATCCCTTGGGCGGCGCAGAAATCCAGCATGTCCTCATAGGGCATGTCCAAGGTGCAGGTCTTGATGGCAAGCTTCATGGCGGCCTCCTGTCTATGGTTTTAAGCCCCGGGGGGGCTTTTTTCCCATTATAGCTATCCGCCCGTCGCTGTCAAGGCGGTCTTTGTCCACTCTCTGCCGCGGCGCCCGAAGAGAGTGGGAAAACAGATAAAATCCAGTGGTTTTCCCGCTGATTTTTGTCGGCTATGGTTCTTGACGATTTCCCCCGGGAATGGTATCTTACTTCATCATACAGCGCATATGGTATATTGGAAAAGAGGTAATGAACAATGGAAACTCTCATCAGCCTTTCCGCCGCTCTGATCGGCGGACTGCTGCTGTCCCGGGCAGCCAAGCGGCTGAAGCTGCCCGCCGTCACCGCCTATCTGGTGGCGGGGCTGCTGCTGGGCCCCTTCTGCTTGGGCGCGCTGCGCATCGGCGGCCTGGGCTTCGCCTCCATGGAGGCGGTGGAGGGCCTGAACATGCTCTCCCAGGTGGCTCTGGGCTTCATCGCCTTCACCATCGGCAACGAATTCCGGGTGAGCCAGCTGAAAGCCATGGGCCGCCAGGCCATCATCGTGGGCATCCTCCAGGCCGTGACCGCCACGGTGCTGGTGGACCTGGCGCTGATTCTCCTGCACCTGATCCGGCCGGAGGTCATCTCCGTGTCCTCCGCCATCACCCTGGGCGCCATCGCCGCCGCCACGGCCCCCGCCGCCACGCTGATGGTGGTCCGGCAGTACAAGGCCGACGGCCCCATGACACGGCTTCTTTTGATGGTGGTTGCCATTGACGACGCGGTGGGCCTGGTGCTCTTTTCCGCCTCCTTCGGCGTGGCCATGGCCCTGGAGAGCGGCGCTGTCAGCGTGGTGACGGTGCTGGTGGAGCCGGTGGTGGAAATTCTCCTCTCCCTGGGCCTGGGAGCGGTGGCCGGTATCGCTCTTTACTGGGTGGAGCAGTTCTTCCACTCCCGAAGCAAGCGCCTGTCCATCTCCATCGGCTTCGTCCTGCTGACGGTGGGCCTATCTATGAAGGAGTTCGAGGTGGGTGGCGTCCATTGCGGCTTCTCTTTGCTGCTGGTATGCATGATGACCGGCACCCTGTTCTGCAACATCTGCGACTTCTCTGAGGAGCTGATGGCCCGGGTGGACGGATGGACGGCCCCCCTGTTTGTGCTGTTCTTTGTCCTCTCCGGCGCGGAGCTGGATTTGTCCGTGCTGCGGAATCCCTCTGTGCTGCTCATCGGCGTCATTTACATCCTGGTCCGCTCCCTGGGCAAATACGCGGGCTCCTACGGCAGCTGCGCCCTCACCGGCTGCGACGAAAAGATCCAGAAATACCTGGGCATCACCCTGCTGCCCCAGGCCGGCGTGGCCCTGGGCATGGCCATCACCGCCCAGGCCCTGGCCGACGGCGCGGTGGTGCGGAGCGTGGTCCTGTTCTCCGTGCTGGTGTACGAGCTGGTGGGCCCGGCCCTGACGAAACGGGCTTTGCTGGCCGCCGGGGAGATTCAGCCCGAGGGCCGCACCTCCGCCCGGGTCAAAAACGGCTGAGCTCCTGGGGCGCAAATCCGGTTTCCCTCCACGGCGCAAAACGCGGCGGCCCCGAATCTTCAGGGCCGCCGCGTCTTTTAGAACCTATGAACCTATATTCACAACGGTCCAACGCCGTCTGGACGGTCCTTCCGGCGTTCCCCAGTTATGAATATACGTGTTCTTTTATTCGGCGGACTTCTCCGCCGCCTCTTTTTTCAGCAGGCTCTTGCCCTGGGACAGCAGCAGTCCCGTCAGGGTCAGCACAGCTCCCAGAGCGGCCAAAGGCGTAATGGGCTCATGGAGAATCAGCACCGAGGCCGCCACGGTGATGACCGGGGCCAGATAGGTGTACACGCTGGTCTTGACCGGTCCCAGCAGCTTCACCGCCAAATTCCAGGTGACAAAGCACACCGCCGACGCGCCAAAGCCCAGAAACACCAGATTTCCCAGATACACGGGGTTGGCGAATCGCTCCAACCCCAGGCGGCAGTCAAACACCATAAGCGCCGGGAGCATCCACAAAATTCCCCAGACAAAGGTCCGCCGGGTGGTGAGAATGGTGTTCCAGCCCCAGGCGCTGATCTTCCGGGTCAAAATTACGTAGCAGGCCCAAATCACCGCCGCCAGCAGGGACAAAAGGTCCCCTATCGGGTTTAGCTCCAGCTGGGAGCCGCTGAAGCTGATGAGGGAGATTCCGACCATCGCCACCACGAAGCCCAGGTAGAAGCCGCCGCCGGGCCGCTCCTCCTTCAAAAACAGGTGGGACAGCACCGCCGTGAAAAAGGGAATCACGGATAGAATTACCCCCACGTTGGAGGCCAGGGTGTAGGTCAGGGCGATGTTCTCCAGCAGGTAGTACAGGCACACGCCGCACAGGCCCGCTCCAGCGAAGATCAGCTCCTGTTTTTTCGTGACACCCCGCATCCTCCGGGGGCAGGCCAGGAACAGCGCCACAAGACCCATGATAAAGCGGATGAACAAAATCTCCACCGGCTGGAAGTCCCGCAGCAGCACCTTGGTGGAGATGAAGGTGGTTCCCCAGACGGCGATGGTGAAAAAGGCGGCGGCGTGGCCCCTTGCCTGGTCATTTTTCATGGCATAAACGCTCCTTGTCCAAAAACATTTCCCGGTAGGCCCCGGGCGCCAGGCCGATAAACCGGCTGAAATAGTTGGTAAAATGGCTCTGGTCGGAAAAGCCCGTCCGCAGGGCCGCCTCGGCGGGCGGAACCCCCTGCTCCAGCAGTCTCTTCGCCGCGCCCACCCGCAGGTTTTCCAAATAGCGGTAGGGCGTGACCCCCTTCTCCCGGGCGAAGGCCCGGAGCAGGGCCGACTTGCTCAGCCCCGTCTCCTCCCGGAGACGCTCCAGGGTAATCCGCTCTCCATAGTGCCCCTCCATAAAGGCGCAGGCCCGCTCCACCGCCTCCCGCCCGGCGGGGGCCGGGTCCCCCACAGGCTGTCCGCAGAGCCGCAGCAGCCGGGAGAGCAGCAGCAACAGCCGCTCCTCCCGCTCGAACTCCCGGGAACCCCGCATAATCTCTTCATGGAGGGCCCGGAAATCCCAGGCGGCCTCCGGGTCGGACACCACATTCCGGGAGAAAGCCGGCAGCGTCCGTTGCCCCGTCAGTTCCCCGGTCAGGTCCAGCATGGTCTCCTTGGGAATGTGCAGGCCCCAGTACTCCAGGGCCGCGCCGCTCTCGGCGCAGGCGTGGAGGTCGCCGGGGTTGTATATGATGATGTCCCCCTTTTTCAAGGCGTACGCCACATCCCGGCAGATCAGCTCCCCCCGTCCGCCCTCGATGTAGCCGACGACGTAATACTCGTGGAAGTGCTTGGGAAAGGAGCGGCGGAAGCGGTA
Organism: uncultured Oscillibacter sp.; assembly: GCA_948916585.1. Classification (GTDB taxonomy): domain Bacteria; phylum Bacillota; class Clostridia; order Oscillospirales; family Oscillospiraceae; genus Oscillibacter. The sequence goes on from CAQXTN010000029.1 coordinate 8,894, forward strand.
CGCCTCTAAGCGCAGCCCGGCGTCGTAAACCGCCGTCCCGAATTCGTCTTTCACCTTCCGTCCCTCCCTTCGCCGGACTCATTATAACAGGTTTTCCGTCGAATGGCTTGTAAAATATCAGCGTGGAGAAAAAATTTTCTCCACGCTGATATTTTTGTCCGGCTCAGCCGTTTGTAAATTTTGTGTGCTGGCGGCGGTAGGCGTCGTTGTCCTTTTGCCCCAGCTCATTCTCCACCTGGGCCAGCTGACGTTCCAGGCTCTCCCGCTTCGTTTCATCGGTCTCCCGGTCGAGCTTGGCCTCCAGCTTTTCCTTTTTTTCCTTCAGCTTTCTGATCTCCCGGTCCACCGCGTCGGTATTGCTGACGCATTTCTCCTCCTTGCCGTCCTTATCCGGCGGGCCGGCCTTCTCCGGGGACATGGGCTCCTTTTCCCCCTCCGGGTATTCCGCCCTGGGAGCCCCCGGGGAAGCAGGAGCGCCCTCCGCCGCCTCGGGGTCGTCAAAGTAGATTTTGGGGCTTCCGTCCTCATCCTTCCCCAGCCAATAGCGGCCATAGGACGCTTGCTTTTCCTCCGGGACGTATTCGTCCTTGTCAGGTCTCAACAGGGCCTCGGAGGCGGGCCGGGACGCGGGGCGGGCCTTTGCGGTCCGTTCGGCTGCCCGGAGGGCGGGCTCTGCGGCTGGCCGGGAACTGCTGCTGGAAATTGGGATCATAAGAACCCCCTCCTTTCTTGTCGTCCAGTGTAGCACCTCCCCGCCGGTTTTCAAGGGCTTTGCCCTGAACTGCCGCTCTTATGTCCTGAGATGTTCAGCAGCACATCCAGGCGGAAGCGCCCCCCGGATTTCTCACAGGCCACCGCCCCGCCGTACTTCTCCGCCGCCGCCCGGATATTCCGCAGTCCTGTTCCCGGCTCCGGCGGCGGCCCGAAGGCGCAACTGTTTTCAAATTCCAGCCGGTAGAAGTCCCCCTGCCGCTCTCCCCGAACCCGGAGGAAGGGCGCTTCCCCCTCCGCCCCGGCAGCGGCCCGAAGGGCGTTGTCCAGGGCGTTGGCAAAGATGACGCAGAGGTCGAAGGCGTCCAGGCGTCCGTCCTCCGGCAGGCGCAGGGAGACCTCCGCCGGGATGCCCCGGGCCTCCGCCAGGGCCAGCTTCTCCCCCAGCAGCGCGTCCACCGCCGCCTCGCCTGTCCGGCAGGGCGGAGCCAGGGCGGCGGAGGCCGCCTCCAGCTTCCCCAGATACCGGCGGGCCTCCTCCGTCCGCCCGGCGGAGAGAAGGCCGTCCAGCACGGAGAGGTGGTTTTGGAGATCGTGACGAAAGGCGCGGGTTTTCTTATAGCGGGTCTGGGCCTCCGCCACATAGGTCCGCTGGGCCTGGACCGACTGGCTGAGCAAGTCCAGCTCCACCTGGGCCCGGACGCCCCGGCACGCCCTGCGGTAGGCGTACAGCGTGCACAGCAGCGCCGCCAGCCCCATGGCCTGGAGGGCCAACAGGGCCATGTGCCGTCCCAGTGGCTCCGGGGCGAAGGACAGGTGGCTGTAGGCCGTCTCCAGAATATAGAGCTCCGCCGCCAGGAAGAACAGGCCGGGCAAGGGAAAAAGCCCCAGATTGGGCTCGTCCTCCCCCAGCGGGAGGAGGCGCAGAACCAGCCCATAGCACAGGGCGCACAGGGCAATGGACGCCAGGACCGACAGGACGACCAGGGCATACAGGGGCAGGCCCTTGGACACATGGGGATAAAATACGGTCTCCACGGAGTTCATCATGCCCGCGGCCATCTGGAATACATACACCGCCAGCAGCGCCGCCGTGCAGGAGGGGACAGGCCGGTTCCGCAGGGCCAGGCGGCTCATGGCGTACAGGGCCGCCAGCGCCGCCGCCATGGCCGCCGGCGCGCCCCACCCGGCGGCGCTGAAAACGGCTTCAATGCCATAGAGCAGCAGGAGGTAGAGGGCAAACTGCCACGCCCGCCCCCGCCGCCCCGTCAGGCGGCAGAGAAAGGCCATGTGCAGAAGGCCCTGAGCGGCCAGGGTCACGGCGTTCAGGCAAAGCGTAAACCAGTCCATGTCATTCCCCCCGCTCTCGCATGCGGCGCAGCAGCGCCTGGGTCAGGTCCCCCTCCCGGAGGCGGGAAACCGGGACGGCCCCGCCTCCGCTCAGCCTCACCTGTCCCCCGCCGCAGCCCCGCACGTGGTCCAGGTTCACCAGATAGCTCCGGTGGCAGCGGAAGAAGCCGCTCCCCAGCCGCCGCTCCAGGTCCGCCAGCTTGTCATAGTAGTCCAGGACACCGCCGTCCTCCCGGTGGAGGTAGACCTTCCGTCCCAGCACCTCGCAGTAGACAATCTCCTCCAGGGGGATCACCTCCCGGGCGGTTCCCCGCTGAATCAGCAGCGTTCTGGCCCGCCGCCGGTCCAAATCCTCCAGGGCCCGCTCCAAAGTCCGGCGTAGCCGGGCGGGGTCCACAGGCTTCACCAGATAATCGAAGGCCCGGACCTCAAAGGCGTCGAATACCCGCTCTCGGAGCACCGTCAAAAAGACGATCCGGCACTCGTCCCCCCGGCGGCGGAGGGCCCTTGCCGTCTCCAGGCCGTCGGGCGGGGCCATCTGGATGTCCAGGAACACCAGGTCGAAGTTCTCCCTGGCTTCCAGCAGGGCCTGCCCGCTGGGGAAGCGCCGGAGGACCGCCTCCCGGCAGCCCAAGTCGCCCAGGCTGGTTTCCAGCCGGGCCGCGAGCTGGTCCAGCATATAAGGTTCATCGTCGCAGACCGCAAAGCGGAGCATATTGATCACCTCCTCCACCGTAGCAGACGGCAGGGCCCAAGGCAAGCCCGCCGCGCTGAACGGGCGTTTTGATGTCATGAATGGAAAATTGGGTTTTCATATAGTATACCACCGAAGGCCCCCGGAGAAAAGGGCTCCGGGCGCTTCCCCCGACCCCCTGGGCGCTTCCCCGACCCCCTGGCCGATTGACACGTCCATGGACCTGTGCTAAAATCAGGATATTATTGTCAGGAGGTGTTCCGCCCATGGCCTACACCCGCGAATATTTCCAAGCCAGCGCAGATTTTCTGCGGACCCGTGTGAACTTCACCCCGGAGGTGGGCGTCGTCCTGGGCTCCTGCCTGGGTCCCTTTGCCCAAACCATCAAAAACCCCATCGTGGTGGACTATGCCGATATCCCCCACTTCCTGCTCTCCACCGTGGCCTCCCACGCCGGGAAGCTGATCTTCGGCTCTGTGGAAGGACGGAAGGTGGTCTGTATGTCCGGCCGCTTCCACTCCTATGAGGGCTATTCCTTCGAGGAGCTGGTCATCCCCATCCGGGTTTTAAAGCTGCTGGGGGTGAAAACGGTTATCCTCACCAACGCCGCCGGGGCCGTCAACCGGGACTACCGCCCCGGGGACGTGATGGTCCTCCGGGACCACATCAAGCTCAACGGGGACAGCCCCCTCCGGGGGCCCAATCTGGAGGACTTCGGCCCCCGGTTTTTCGATGTCTCCCGGATGTACACGCCGGAGCTGCGGAAGCTGGCCCTGGACCTCTCCAAGGCCTCTCCCCTCCGATTCCACGAGGGGACCTATATGTTTTTCCCCGGCCCCCAGTTCGAAACGCCGGCGGAAATCCGGGCCGCCCGGCTTTTGGGGGCCGACGCTGTGGGCATGTCCACCGTCACGGAGGCCCTCACCGCCGCCCACTGCGGCCTTCCTCTGCTGGCCCTGTCCGTCATCACCAATATGGCCGCCGGGGTGCTGGACCAGCCTCTCAGCGCCAAAGAGGTGGATGAGGCGGCGGAGAAGATTTCCGGCGCTTTCAGCGATTACATGAAAACCATCGTATCCACGATTTAAATGAGGAGGAGACAAGCCTATGAAGCTGCTGCTGAAACACTGTGACATCCTGGCCTCGGAGGGGGAAGGCTTCCGCTGCCTGGAAAACGCCTATCTGGGTGTGAACGGCGACACCATCGACTACATCGGAACGGAACAGCCCCAGGCCGCCTATGACCAGGAAAAGGACCTCTCCGACCGCTTGCTGCTACCGGGCCTGATCAACTGCCACAACCACAGCCCCATGGTGCTGCTCCGGGGCGTGGGCAGCGACCTCTCCCTCCAGGAGTGGCTGTTCGGGAGGATCATGCCCATTGAGGACAAGCTGACGGCCCAGGACATCAAAACCGGCAACCAGCTGGCCCTGCTGGAGATGATCTCCACCGGCACCACCAGCTATTCCGACATGTACTTCGAGCCCCAGACCGCTGTGGAAAACGCCCTGGCCTGCGGCATCAAGGCCAACATCTCCCGCCCGGTCCAGTGCTTCAATCAAGACGAGACCTATGCCGAAAACTTCCGGGCGAAAGAGTCCATCCAGCTCTTCAAGGACTGCCACGGCGCGGGGGACGGCCGGGTCCGCGTCGACTTTTCCATCCACGCGGAATACACCTGCTTCGAGCATATCGTGGGCCCCTACAGCGCCGACTGCAAATCCCTGGGGGGGAGGATGCACATTCACCTCTCCGAGACGAAAAAGGAGCATGACGAGTGCGTGGAGAAATACGGCAAGACCCCGGCGAAATGGTTCTATGACCTGGGGACCTTCGACTCCCCCACCGCCGCCGCCCACTGCGTCTTTGTCACGGAGGAGGACATGGCCCTGATGCTGGAAAAGGGCGTCAGCCCCATCCACAACCCCACCAGCAACATGAAGCTGGGCAGCGGCTTCGCCCCCATCCAGCGGATGCTGGACCTGGGACTCAACGTCACCCTGGGCACCGACGGAGCCGCCAGCAACAACAACTTAAACCTGATGGAGGAACTGCACCTGGCCGCCGTCCTCCACAACGGCTATCACCGGGACCCCACCATTTTGAAGCCCGCCCAGCTCCTGGCCATGGCCACCCGCAACGGGGCCAGGCTCCAGGGCCGGGAGGACACCGGCGAGCTGGCCGTGGGCAAGAAGGCGGACCTCATCGCCCTGGACCTGACAAAGCCCCACCTCTTCCCCAACCTGGACCCCCTGGCCCTGACGGTCTACTCCGCCCAGGGCAGCGACGTGGTTTTGACCATGGTGGACGGGAAGATTCTCTATGAAAACGGCGAATTTTTAACCCTGGACGCGGACAAAATTCTCTACGAGTCCAAGGCGGCGGTGAAGCGGCTGTACGCCTGAGCGCCTGTATACGGAAAGGGATTTGCTTATGAAAAATTTCACCTATTCGATTCCAACGGTGGTCCATTTCGGCCAGGGGCAGATTCAAAAGCTGGGCGGGGAAATCGCCGCCCGGGCCCGCAAGGTCCTGGTGGTCTACGGAGGCGGCAGCGTCAAGCGCAACGGCGTCTTTGACGCGGCCATCGCCCAGCTGAAAGCACACGGTATCTCCTGGACGGAGCTCCCCGGCGTGGAACCCAATCCCCGGGTTGCCACGGTTCGGGAAGGCGTCCGCCTCTGCCGGGAGCAGGAGCTGGACGGCGTGCTGGCCCTGGGCGGCGGCAGCGTCATTGACTGCGCCAAGGGGATTGCCGCCGGGTTCTACTACGACGGGGACCCCTGGGACCTCTCCGCCAAGAAGCTCACTCCGGAGCGGGCCCTGCCCATCTTCACCGTATTGACCATGGCGGCCACCGGCTCCGAGATGGACAGCATCGCCGTCATCTCCAATCCGGAGACCAACGAGAAGGAATCCTTCGCCGGGCCTTGCTGCTACCCCGCCGTGTCCATCCTGGACCCCACCTACACCTATTCCCTCCCCGCCGCCCAAACCGCCGCCGGCACGGCGGACATCATGTCCCACACCTTCGAGAACTATTTCAGCCCCATTGAGACCAACTATCTGGCGGACAGCCTGGCGGAGGCCATCCTCCGCTCCTGCGTGAAATACGGCCCCAAGGCCATCGAAACCCCCGACGACTACGAAGCCCGGGCCAACCTCATGTGGAACGCCGCATGGGCCATCAACGGCTTTTTGGACATGGGCAAGCCTGTGGCCTGGAGCGTTCACCGGATGGAGCACGAGCTCTCCGCCTTCTATGACGTTACCCATGGCGTGGGGCTGGCCATCCTGACCCCCAACTGGATGCGCTATGTCCTCCGTGAACAAACCGAGGCCCGCTTCGCCCGGTACGGCGCCGCCGTCTGGGACCTGGACCCCGCCCTCCCGGTCCGGGAGGCGGCGGAGGCCGCTATTGAGAAAACCCGGGCGTTCTTCAACTCCCTGGGGCTCCCCGCCACGCTGGCGGAGCTGGGCATCGGTCCGGAGCACTTCGAGGAAATGGCCCGGAAGGCCCGGAACAGCGGCTTTGACAAAACCTTTGTCCCCCTCAGCGCGGAGGACATCGTGAACATCTACCAGATGAGCCTATGAACCTCAGCCCTCCTCCCAAAAACTTGGGAGGAGGTTTTTTTCTATTTCAGGAAACCTTTTCTCCACTCCGGCATAGACTGCTAAATAGACTGAAAAACAAAAGGAGGACCTGCCGTGAGCATTGTGAAAAACACCGCCGGGGACGTGGACGACCTGATTTTCCAGGACTGCTGGCTCCCAAGCGACCGCTGAGCCCCGCCGGGACGCCGTTTCGCGGCGTCCTTTTCGCTTTAAAGCGTTGACAAGCCCTTCACTTGCGCATATACTGGTCTCGTATTTCAAGCGAGAAGGAGCGTGAATCCTATGGACCTGAGCTTAAACAGCGCCGTACTGGGCCTGGAGCTGTCCGGCATCCGCCGCTTCACCTTCCTGGTGCGGGACACTCCCGGGGCCTGCGCCTTGACCATTGGAGAGCCGGACCAGAACACCCCGGATGTGGTCAAGGAGGCCGCCAAGGCCGCCCTGGATCAAAACGACACCCACTATCCCCCCGGCAACGGCTATCCCTACATGCTGGAGGCCATCTCCAAATTCGAGGAGCGGGCCCACGGCCTGCGCTACTCCCCCGAGGAGATCATCCTCACCATCGGCGCCACGGAGAGCCTGTTTATCGGCCTGTCCACCGTGCTGAACCCTGGGGACGAGGTGATCATCCCCACTCCGGCCTTCAGCCTCTACGAATCCATTACCCAGCTCTGCCGGGGCGTGCCCGTGGCCCTGCCCACGGAGGATCATCACTTCCAGATTGACCCCCAGGCTCTGGAGGCCGCCATCACCCCGAGGACCAAGGCCATTGTCCTCACCTCCCCCAACAACCCCACCGGCTGCATCTATACCCGGGAGACCCTGGACGCCGTACACGGGATTTTGAGGGACAAGCCTATCTTCGTCCTCTGCGACGACGTGTACCGCAGTCTGGTTTACACGGAGGACTACCACAGCTTCGCGGAGTACCAGGACATGCGGGACCGGATCATTGTCATCAACAGCTTCTCCAAGCCCTATGCCATGACCGGCTGGCGGCTGGGCTACTGTCTGGCGGACGCCCCCATCCGGGACCGGATGCAGATTTTCCACCAGTACGCCGTGGTCTCCGCCCCCGCCTTCGTCCAGCCCGCCTGCGTGGCCGCCCTGGAGAGCGACACCACCCCCATGACGGAACTCTTCCGCAAGCGCCGGGACTACGTTTACCAGCGTCTCCAAGACTGCGGTCTGGAGGTCCAGAAGCCGGAGGGGGCCTTCTACATGTTTATCAACATCAAAAAATACGGCATGGACTCCCGGACCTTCTGCGAGAAGATGCTGAAAGAGGGTCTGGTGGGCTTGATTCCCGGCGTATATTTCGGCGCCGAGGGCTACATGCGGCTGAGCTACTGCTACTCTGACGAGGACCTGAAAGAAGGTCTGGACCGGGTGGAGCGCTTCCTCAAGACCCTTTGATGCCCCAGAAAGAGCCTTTTTGCCGCAGGCTCCCCGCAAAAGGTATGTTCTTTGGAGGACTGCACAAGTTTGGTGTCTGATTTTATAAGCTTGAGCTTGATTGGCCTCCATTGACTTTGATGGAAGTTGGCGCTATTATAGGCAGGGACATCCGAAATCAGCCAATTTCGATCAGAAAGAGGGGGGTGAATTATGCCGGCGGAACAACACACGGAGACCTTAGCCGCCTTTGGGCAGTACAACTTCACCATAGGTGCCGCCCGCGTCATCACAGACCGCCTGCCGGACCAGAGGTATCGGGACTACACGGACATTCAGGAGGTGCGAGGGTGGTCTACACGGTAACACTGAACCCCGCCCTGGACTATGAGGTCCTGGTGGACGGCTTCCGTCCCGGGGAGCTGAACCGCGCCAGCCGGGAGCATCTGCACTTCGGCGGCAAAGGCGTCAACGTCTCCACGGTTCTCCACAGTCTGGGGGTGGAGACCACGGCCCTGGGCTTTGCGGCCGGGTTTACCGGCAGGGCCCTGGAAAACGGGCTGAAAGCCCTGGGCATCCTCACGGACTTCGTGTGGCTGGAGGAGGGCCTGACCCGGGTCAACGTCAAGATCCGCTCCGGCGGCGGCGAGACGGAAGTCAACGGCCGGGGCCCCGCCATCCCCGCCCCGGCTTTGGAGGCCCTGCTTCACAAGCTGGACCGCCTGGAGGCGGGCGACGTGCTGGTCCTGGCCGGGTCCCTGCCCGCCGGACTGCCCGGGGACGTATACCGCACCATTCTGGACCGGGTGGCGGGCCGGGACGTGCTGACGGTGGTGGACGCCGCCCGAGACCTGTTAACAGGCGTCCTCCCCTGCCGTCCCTTCCTCATCAAGCCCAACAGGGCCGAGCTAGGGGAGCTTTTCGGAAAGGAATCCTTGACCGAGGAGGAGATCCTCTCCCGCGCCAGAAGCCTCCAGACCCAAGGGGCCCGAAACATCCTGGTTTCTCTGGCCGGGGACGGGTCGCTGTTGCTGGACGAAACCGGCGGGCTCCGCCGCCTGGGAGTTCCCCCGGGAGTGGTCCGTCACACCGTGGGGGCGGGAGACTCCATGGTGGCCGGGTTCCTGGCCGGGTGGCTCTCCACCCGGGACTACACCGCCGCCCACCGCATGGGGGCCGCCGCCGGGGCCGCCACCGTTTTCTCCGAGGGTCTGGCCACTGGAGAGGAAATCCGGGCGCTTTTGGAGGCCATCTGACCCCCTGTTTCTACCTTTTCCTTAGCCGGGAAGCGGTATACCGCTTCCTGACCCCTAACATATCATGAGAAAGGACGTTCATCTATGAAAGAAAAAGTCCAAAAATTTGGACGGTTCCTCAGCGGCATGGTCATGCCCAACATTGGAGCCTTCATCGCCTGGGGCCTGATCGCCGCCTTCTTCATCCCGGACGGCTGGTTCCCCAACGACACCATCAACGGCATGGTGGGACCCATGCTCCGCTTCCTGCTCCCCATCCTAATCGGCTACACCGGCGGCAAGGCCGTGGGCGGGCAGAAAGGCGCGGTTACCGGCGCCCTGGCCACCCTGGGCGCCATCGCCGCCACGGAGAGCACCATGTTCATCGGGGCTATGATCTGCGGCCCCTTGGGCGGCTGGTGCATCAAAAAGTTTGACAAGTCCATGGAGGGCCATATCCCCGCCGGCTTTGAAATGGTGGTCAACAACTTCTCCGTGGGCATCATCGGCGCGATCCTGGCTATTTTGTCCATCTACGTCATCGCCCCCGTCTGCGTGACCCTCACCGGCTGGCTGGGCGCGGGCGTGCAGTTCCTGGTGGACCGGAGCCTGCTGCCCCTCACCGCCGTCCTGGTGGAGCCCGCCAAGGTCCTCTTCCTGAACAACGCCATCAACCACGGCGTCTTTACCCCCATCGGCACGGAACAGGCCATGGAAATGGGCAAGTCCATCCTCTTCATGATCGAGTCCAACCCCGGGCCGGGCCTTGGCCTCCTGCTGGCCTACTGCGTGGCGGGCAAGGGCGAAACCCGCTCCTCCGCCGGAGCCGCCGCCGTCATTCAGTTCGTGGGCGGCATCCATGAGATTTACTTCCCCTATGTCCTCATGAACCCCATCGTCATCCTGGGCCCCATGATCGGCAACATCGTGGGCATCTTCACCCTCTCCGCCCTGGGCGGCGGCCTGGCGGCCGCGGCCTCCCCCGGCAGCATCATCGCGGAAATGCTCATGACCCCCAGGGGCGGATACCTCGCCAACATCGCGGGCATCGGCATCGCCGCCGTGGTCAGCTTCCTCATCTCCGTGTTCCTGCTGAAATTCTTCGGCAAGGACGCCAGCCTGGAAGAGGCCCAGGCCCAGGTCGCCGCCTCCAAGGCCGCTTCCAAGGGCCAGACCGCTCCCGCTGGCGCCTCCGTCTCCGCTAAGGACGTCCGGAAGATCGTCTTCGCCTGCGACGCGGGCATGGGTTCCTCCGCCATGGGGGCCACCATGGTCCGCAACAAGCTCAAGGACGCGGGCATCACGGACATTGAGGTCATCCACTTCCCCGTGGGCGAGATTCCCGGCGACTGCCAGATCGTCGTCACCCACCACGAGCTCTCCGGCCGGGCCGCCCAGCGGGCTCCCCAGGCCCGGATCATCCCCATCAAGAACTTCATGGGCGCGCCGGAGTACAACACCCTGGTGCAGGAGCTGCTGGACGCCCGGAAGGGCGGTTCCGTCCCCGCCCCCGCCGCCGTGGAAGAGGCCCCCGCCGCCGCGGAGCACCCCATCCTGCTGGAGAAGAAAAACATTGTCCTGAACTGCAAGCCCGTCAGCCCCGAGGAGGCCATCAAGGCCGTGGGCAAACGGATGGTGGAAAGCGGCTATGTGGAGGAGGCCTATATCCAGGGCATGCTGGACCGGGAGGCCAGCTTCTCCGTGGCCATCGGCAGCCATGTGGCCATCCCCCACGGCACCGAGGAATCCCGGAAGGCCATCAAGAAAACCGGACTCATCGTCATGACCTATCCCGAGGGCATCGAGTGGGGAGACGAGACCGTCCGTCTGGTGGTGGGCATCGCCTCCACCGGAGAGGACCACCTGGGTATCCTGGGCAAAATCGTCGAGGTGGCCGAGACCGAGGAGGACACCGACGCCCTGGTGGACAACGCCAGTGTGGACCAGCTCTACAAGCTGCTAAACGGCCTGGAATAAGCCCGAGGCAGGCCAGACAATCAGACAGCCGGACCTTGCGGTCCGGCTGTCTCCATACTAGTTATTCAACGGTTACAGACTTTGCCAAATTTCTCGGCTTGTCGATGTCACAGCCCCGCTGGAGGGCCACGTAATAGGCGAAGAGCTGGAGGGGCACAATGGACAAAGACGGCTGGAGCAAGGGGTGGGTCTCCGGCACGGCGACAACCGCGTCGGCGGTCTTGGCCATCCGCTCCCGGAGCCCTTCCGTGGTGACGGCCAGCACCGTGGCCCCCCGGGCCTTTACCTCCACCACGTTGCTCATGGCCTTGTCAAAGAGGGCGGCATAGGTCCCCAGGGCCACCACCAGCGTCCCCGGCTCGATGAGGGAGATGGTCCCGTGCTTCAGCTCTCCGGAGGCGTAGGCCTCCGAGTGGATGTAGCTGATTTCCTTCAGCTTCAAGGAGCCCTCTAAGCCCATGGCGTAATCCAGGTTTCGTCCAATGAAGAAAATGCTGTCGTGGTTGAAGAAACGGGAGGCGAAGTACTTCGTGTCCTCAAAGTTCGTGAGAACCTTCCGCGTCTTCTCCGGCAGAGCCTGGAGCTCCGTCAATATCGCGTCGTATTCGCTTTTCTCCACCGTCCCCAGCAGGTCCGCCAGATACAGCCCCACCAGGTTCAGCGCCGCCAGCTGGGTGGAATAGCCCTTGCTGGTAGCCACGGCGATTTCCGGCCCGGCCCAGGTGTAGAGCACGTCGTCCGCCTCCCGGGCGATGGAGCTGCCCACCACGTTGCAGATGGCCAGGGTCCGGCCTCCCAGGCGCTTGGCCTCCCGCAGGGCGGCCATGGTGTCCAGGGTCTCCCCGGACTGGCTGATGGCAATGACCAGGGTGTGCTCATCCACCAGAGGCTCACTGTATCGGAATTCCGAGGCCAGCGCCACCTCCACCGGGCGGCGGAGCAGACGCTCCCAGGTGTATTTCCCCACCACGCCCGCATGATAGGCGGAGCCGCAGGCAATCATGTAGATGTGGGAGATGCTTTTGACGTAGTCTTCCGTCAGGCGGATGTCGTCCAGCACCACACGCCCCTCCCGGATGCGGGGTGAGATGGTCTTTCGCAGGGCCTCCGGCTGTTCCAGAATCTCCTTGAACATGAAGTGGGGGAAGCCGCCCTTCTCAGCGGAGGCCGCGTCCCAGTCAACGCGGCCGCGCTGTTTCTCCAGGGGGTTCAGCTCATCGTCGAACACATCCACACTCTCCGCCGTCAGCACGGCGATTTCCCCGTCGTTCATATAGGCCACGTCCCGGGTGTGGCGGATGATGGCGGTGGCGTCGGAGGCGATGAAGTTCTCCCCCTCCCCAAAGCCGATGATCAGCGGGCTGTCCTTCCGG
>CAQXTN010000030.1:0-21210 GCA_948916585.1 uncultured Oscillibacter sp.
TCTGCTCGAAGCCCTCCTTCTTGGCCTTGGAGGCGAAATAGGTGTACTTGTTCCGAGCCTGGGATTCCCCGGCGAAAGCGGCCTCCAGGTTCTTCTCTGTCTGCGTTCCGGCGTATTTAGACATAGTAAATTCCTCCTTTCGAAATTTTAAGAATAGGGGCGAGAAGTTACAAAAAAGACTCCAAAAACAACGTTTTTAGAGCCTTTGGTACGCCCGACTGGATTCGAACCAGCGGCCTTCAGAGTCGGAGTCTGACGCGCTATCCAACTGCGCCACGGGCGCATACCTGTATTTCCTATATGCACTTGTTCTGAAGGGACCCTAGGGATAAAAAAGAAGCCTTCCTCTAACGTCCTGATGTAGTATAGCAGAATTTTTCCAGCATGTAAAGCGTTTTATGAAAAATTTTTCACGAAAAAGATTGTTAAAAAAATTGACAAGTTGTAGATTTTGAGCTAAACTATAGGTATTATGACATTGTTCTGATTGGGAGTGAGGGTTTTGAAGAAGGAAAATGTCTCCGATGCCGTTATCCGGCGGCTGCCCCGTTACTACCGGCAATTGACTGAACTCTGCGCCAAGGGAGTGGTGCGCATTTCCTCCCACTCTCTGGGTCAGGAGATGAACATTACCGCTTCGCAGATACGCCAGGATTTGAGCTGCTTCGGCGAGTTTGGCCAGCAGGGCTACGGCTACAATGTGGAGGAACTCCATACCGAGATCGGCCGTATCCTTGGAGTGGACAACGACCACCATTTAGTGATGATTGGCGTGGGCAATTTGGGCCATGCCCTGCTGCAGAACTTTCCCTTTACCCAGACCGGCTTTACAGTGGACGCTGCCTTTGACATCTCTCCCACCGTCACCGGCACGCAGGTCAACGGCGTGCCAATTTATCCTATGGACGAGGTGGACCACTTCATCCATTCCCACAGTGTGGATGTAGTGGTGCTGACCATCCCTCAGTCCATTGCCCAAGAGACGGCGGACCGTCTTATCGGTCTGGGAATTCGGGGCTTTTGGAACTTTACCAATGTGGAGATCACCTGTAGCCAGCCCGATGTGAAGATTGAAAACATCCACTTCGCCGACAGCTTGCTGACCCTGAGCTATCGCATTGCCAACCGCTGACAGGGAAGCGGAGAAAGGACTCCTCATGCGGAAGAAACTCCTGATCCTGCTTCCGCTGTGTGTGCTGGCGGCCGCTGCTGTTTGGGCGTCTGCCGCCGGAGACGCGGCGAACCCCCTGGTCTCTCTGGCCTACCTCAACGGGACATTTACCAATAAGGTGGATGCCGCCGTCAGCGCCCGTCTGGACGGCGCCGGAGGAGCGCTCCCGGAAACTGGTGAGAGCTCCGCTCCCGTCGGAACCGCCGCCTCCTGGACGGAGAGCCGCTTGAAGCAGGACGATATTTTACAGACAGTCACCGGAGACGGTGTGCTTCTGCTGGCGGGCAGCGGGCAGGTGAACTATTCCTCCGGCGCGGTGGTGGACGTGACGGAGGGAACCGTGCTTCCCAGCGGAGGAAACCTGATAGCCCGGCACCGCTATCTAGTAGCGGAGGACACGGCCGCTAATTTCGTTGTCACCAGCAAGACCGCCGTGGTGGACTGGCAGGGGGGATGCACCTTCTTTGAGTCCACCTCCACGGACTACAACGCCATGGCCGCCGCGTTAAAAGCCATGCACCTCTTCCAGGGCAGTTTTACCGGCTATGGACAGGGCTTTGATCTGGAGGCTGCTCCCACTCGGCTGCAAGCCCTCATCATGTTCATTCGAGTTTTGGGAGAGGAGAGCGACGCGCTGGCCTGGAACGGGAACTGCCCCTTTAGCGACGTTCAGCCTGGCACCAACGGGGCGAAATATGTGGGCTACGCCTTTGAAAAAGGGTATACCAACGGATACAGCGCCACCGAGTTTCGGCCCTCCAGCCCGGTGAACGCCCGGCAGTATACGGAGTTTGTCCTCCGGGCCCTGGGCTATAGCTCCGCCGCCAACACGGACCTGTCCGATGCCCTGACCCGGGCTCAGGGGGCGGGCCTTCTCACAGAGGGAGAGGCGGCCATGCTTCAGCGGGACCCCTTCCTCCGTGCGGAGCTGGTTTATATCTCTTACTATGCCTTGGAGGTCCGGGTTTCCGGCACGGGTAAAACGTTGGCCCAGCGTCTGATGGACAAGGGGGTTTTCACCCAGTTTGAGCGGGACGCCGCGCCGCCAGTGCTGAACTGGCGCTTGTAAAACCTTTTGCCGCCCGCGGGAGGAAGTCCTGCGGGCGGCTTTCTTTAGTCACCTCCCTGAGCGGGGGGCATATGATGAACTGAGACCGCTCCGATTCGGTCTACATCTCTCAGGAGGTTTCATCATGTGCAATAACGGTTTTGGCGGCGGAAACTGCTGCTGGATCATCATTCTGCTGATCATCGTCTGGTGCTGCTGCGGAAACAACAGCTGGGGCGGAAGCGCCGGTGGCTGTGGCTGCAACTGTGGGTGCGGCTGCGGAGGCTGCAACTGTGGCGGATGCAACTGCGGGTGCAACTGTGGCTGCAACAACAACTGCACCCCCGCTCCCTGCTGCTAAGCCGCGTTCCTTGAAAGCGGAGGGGCCCACCGGCGGTTTTGCCGCTTAGGGACCCTGTACGCAAGGCGCGGAGAAGAGCGTTTGCGCGCGCTCCGGCGGTTCGGTGATAAACCAAGCCGGAGCGGCGGCCAAAAGGCCGTTTCCATGGTACTTTTTACCGATGACATCCATCAGCCCCGGACCCAATAGGGTCCGGGGCTTCTCTCAGTCCTGTGTTGGTTTTTTGAGAAGGGCCTTCGCCAGCCTTGCTCCGGCCCAGCCTACGGCGGCGCCCAGCAGGATGCCGCCCAGGACGTCGGTGGGCCAGTGAACATAGAGATAAAGCCGGGAAAAGGCCGTGACGGCGGCCAGGGCCAGAGCGGGCCGCCACAGAGGACTTCCGGCGGTTTTCAAGGCAAAGACCACCGCAAAAGCCGCCGCCGTGTGGCCGGAGGGGAAGGACGCGTCCCCCGGCGGGGGAACCAGCAGGGAAAGGTCCGGGCGGAACGCAAAGGGCCGGAGCCGGCCGATGAGGGGCTTTAAGACGATGTTGCAGGCAATCAGGTCCAGGGTTAGGGCACAGGCGGCGGAGAGGCCGTAGGCCCGCTGCCGCCGGATCAGGAGAAGCAGGGCGGCGAAAAGAATCCAGACCTCTCCATGGTCGCTGAGGCCGCTGACAAAGGGCATCAGCCAGTCTAAAAACTCGCGGCGGAGATGGGACTGCACCCAGTCCAGGACCGCCAATTCCAGTTGCATGTCGTCCCTCCTTATGTAGGCAGGGCCGCAGCGTTAAGCTGCGGCCCGTGTATGTTGTGGAAAAACGGTTATTCCAGAACTGCTCCCCGGGCGGCGCTGGTGACCAGCTTGGCGTACCGGGCGGCGTAGCCGGTTTTGATTTTGGGCTCCGGGCAGACCCACTTGGCCTTCCGGGCCGCCAAAGTGGCCTCGTCCACCTCCAGGGAGATGGAGCATTTGGTGATGTCGATGGCGATGGTGTCCCCGTCCTCCACAAAGGCGATGGGGCCGCCCTGGGCCGCCTCGGGGCAGACGTGGCCGATGGAAGCTCCTCGTGTGGCGCCGGAGAAGCGGCCGTCGGTGATGAGGGCCACGTCCTTGTCCAGGCCCATGCCCGCGATGGCGGAGGTGGGATTCAGCATCTCCCGCATGCCGGGACCGCCCTTGGGGCCCTCGTAGCGGATGACCACCACGTCCCCGGCCACGATTTTCCCGGCGTAGATGGCGGCGATAGCGTCCTCCTCGCAGTCAAAGACCCGGGCGGGGCCCTTGTGGATCATCATTTCGGAGGCCACGGCGGAGCGCTTCACCACGCAGCCCTCCGGGGCCAGGTTGCCCTTCAGCACGGCGATGCCGCCGTCCTGGGAGTAGGGGGTTTCAATGGGGCGGATGAGCTCCGGGTTCCGGTTTTCCACCCCCTCCAGGTTCTCGGCGATGGTCTTTCCGGTGCAGGTGATCAGGGAGGTATCCAGAAGGTTCTTTTTCGTCAGCTCCTTCATGACGGCGTAGACGCCACCCGCGCCCTCCAGGTCCTCCATGTAGGTATCCCCGGCGGGGGCCAGGTGGCAGAGGTTGGGGGTCCGGCTGGAAATCTCATTGGACATGTCCAGGTCCAGCGCAATGCCGCACTCGTGGGCGATGGCGGGGAGGTGGAGCATGGTGTTGGTGGAGCAGCCCAGGGCCATGTCCACGGTTTCGGCGTTGTGGAAGGCCGCTTCGGTCATGATATCCCGGGGGCGGATGTTCTTTTCCACAAGCTCCATGATCTTCATGCCCGTGTGCTTGGCCAGCCGCAGCCGGGCGGACCAGACGGCGGGGGTGGTGCCGTTGCCCCGGAGGGCCATGCCGATGGCCTCCGTCAGGCAGTTCATGGAGTTGGCGGTGTACATGCCGGAGCAGGAGCCGCAGGTGGGGCAGGCGTTGTTCTCATAGTCCTCCACGCCTTCCCCGTCCAGCTTCCCGGCGTAGTAGCTGCCCACGGCCTCAAACATGTGGCTCAGGCAGGTGCGCCGCCCGTCGTTCAGCCGTCCCGCCAGCATGGGGCCGCCGGAGACAAAAACGGCGGGAATGTTCAGCCGGGCGGCGGCCATGAGAAGGCCGGGGACGTTCTTGTCGCAGTTGGGGATCATGACCAGCCCGTCAAACTGGTGGGCGATGGCCATGGCCTCGGTGGAGTCGGCGATGAGATCCCGGGTGATGAGGGAATACTTCATGCCCACATGGCCCATGGCGATGCCGTCGCACACGGCGATGGCGGGGAACTCCACGGGGGTGCCCCCGGCGGCCCGGACGCCGGCCTTCACGGCCTCGGCGATTTTGTCCAGGTTCATGTGGCCGGGAACAATCTCGTTATAGGAGCAGACCACGCCGATGAGCGGGCGTTCCAGCTCCTCCTTGGTGTAACCCAGGGCGTAGAACAGTGAGCGGTTGGGGGCCCGTTCGATGCCCTGGGTGACGTTGCGGCTGCGTTCTTTCATATGAGTTTGCCTCCTATGTGTCCGGGCAGGGCCCGGGAAAATCGGTTTCAGTACCGGATTTTTATCATAATATAGAATCCCGCCCCTGTCAAGACGGGAGAACGCTCCACCAGCAAAGCCGGTGGAGCGTTTAGTAAAGAAGGCGCGGATCGTTAGATCGTGTTCAAGAAACGGAGGAAGGACTCTTTGCCCTCCGCTGTCCGCTTGTAGACCCCGGCGTGCTCCAGCACCTGGGCGAAAACCAGGCCGGTTTCCTTCTGGACGATTTCCAGGGCGTTCTCCGCCGTAATCGTATAGTTGGGAGCGAAGGCCTCCGCCCAGCCGGCGTGTTTGGCGGTTCTCTCATCCGCACGGAGGTCCCGGCCATGGACGAGGCCGTCCGCCACCGCCGCCAGCTCCTCCTTCAGCCGGGCGGGGAGCACCGCCAGGCCCATGACCTCAATGAGGCCGATGTTCTCTTTTTTAATGTGGTGAAGCTCGTCGTGGGGGTGATAGAGGCCCAGGGGGTACTGCTCGGTGGTCAGGTTGTTCCGCAGCACCAGGTCTAGCTCGAACTTCTCGCCCCGCCGCCGGGCAATGGGTGTAATGGTGTTGTGGGGCACGCCCTCCGTCTCGGCGAGGATGACCGCCGCCTCATCGGTATAGGCCCGCCACTTGTTCAAAATCCGGTCGGCCAGGTCGATGAGCCGGTCCGGGTTTTCGGAGGAAATCCGAATGACAGACATGGGCCATTTGACAATGCCCGCTTCCACGTCCTCAAAGCCGGGGAAGGTGAAGGAAGTCTCCACCGGGGCCGTCTCCATGGCGAAGGTGTAGCGTCCGCCCTGGAAGTGGTCGTGAGCCAAAATAGAACCGCCCACGATGGGCAGGTCCGCGTTGGAGCCCACAAAGTAGTGGGGGAACTGCCGGACGAAGTCCAGGAGCTTTCCGAAGCAGGCCCGGTCGATCTTCATGGGGGTGTGCTCCCGGTTGAAGCAGATGCAGTGCTCATTATAATAGACATAAGGCGAGTACTGCAAAAACCAGGGAGAGCCGTTGATGGTGATGGGGACCACCCGGTGATTTTGGCGGGCGGGATGGTTTACCCGGCCCGCGTAGCCCTCGTTTTCCGCGCAGAGCAGGCAGCGGGGGTAGTTGGAGGCGGGGAGGTCCCGGGCGGCGGCGATGGCCTTGGGGTCTTTCTCCGGCTTGGAGAGGTTGATGGTGATATCCAGGTCCCCGTATTCCGTGGGGGATTTCCACTGCATGTCCTTGGCGATACGGTCCCGGCGGATGTAGTTGGTGTCCTGGCTGAATTTGTAGTACCAGTCCGTGGCGGCCTTGGGGGCCTGGGCATAGAGCGCCTGGAATTTGGCGATTACCTGAGCCGGACGGGGGGTCAGGCGGCCCATCAGCTCCGTGTCGAAGAGGTCCCGGTAAACCACAGAGTTTTCCGTCAGCACGCCCCGGGCATGGGCGTCGTCCAGCAGCTCCTCCAGCACGGGGACCAGCTCAATTTCCCCCCAGTCCTGCCCGGGGTCGGTATAGACGTCGACGCGCAGGGTGTCCAGAATCGTGTTGACGGCCCAAATGTACTCGCTTGCCTCAATCAGCCCCATCCGCAGGGCGTAGGAGGCCAGCTTGGATACGGCTTCGTTGACCATAATGTTGTCCCTCTCTTTTTCAATGTCGTTTCAAAGGCTTTCGATCAGGGAAAGATTGCTCAGGCCACCACCACGCAGCCGCCCTGGGGACGAACCCGGAGCACGTGGCACATGCCGGGGCCCAGCAGGGCCTCCATGCCGGAGCGGAAGGACTCCAGCTTCTCCAGGGGGACAAAGGCCTGGATGGTCCCGGCGAAGCCGCCGCCGTGGACCCGGATGGACCCGGTTCTCTCCAGCAGCTCCCGGCCGAAGGCCAGGGCCAGGGGGATGGCCTGCTGCCGTGGGTCCGCCGTGGACCAAGTGTTTTGGAGGTGCAGGGAGGAGGACACGCCGGAGGCGTTTACCAGGGCCAGGAAGCCCGGGAAGTCCCCTTGCTCCAGGGCGTCCGCCTCCTGGACGGCCCGGCGGTCGTCATCGTAGAAGTGAAGGGCCCGGAGGACGGCCCGGTCGCCGCACTCCCGCCGCAGGGCGGGGATGGCCGCCCGGAAGTCCGCCTCGGGAACCTCCCGGAGGAGCTGCTTGCTGAAATGGACCGCCACGGAGCGCATCTCCCGGGTGATATTGGAGTAGTCCTCCGTCAGGTGCTTGGCGCTGTGGTCGGAGCCGGTGTCCACGATGCAAAGAGCGTGGCCGGAGAGGGCAAAGTCATAGGAGATGGGCCGGACCACCGGGTTTGCGGCGTCGCCGAAGTCGATGGCCACCGCGCCGCCAACAGAGGAGCCCATCTGGTCCATCAAGCCGCTGAGCTTGCCGAAGTGGACGTTTTCGGCGTACTGGCCGATTTTGGCCAGCTCGATGGCGTCCAGCTTCCCTTCGCAGAAAAAGTGGTTGATGATGTTGCCGATGAGGATTTCATAGGCGGCGGAGGAGGAGAGGCCGGAGCCGGAGAGGACGTTGGACACGGCGCAGGCGTCAAAGCCGCCCACCGCGTAGCCCCGCTGGGCGATGCCCGCCGCCACGCCCCGGACCAGGGCGGCGGAGGAGTTGGCCTCCTCGGGCCGGGGGCTGAGGTCGCTGAGGTCCACCTCCAGGGTGGGGTAGCCCTCGGACTGGACCCGGATGACGTTTTGCCCGTTGGGGGCGGCGCAGGCCATCATGTCCATGTCCACGCTGGCGCAGAGGACGTGGCCCCGCTGGTGGTCCGTGTGGTTGCCCCCCAGCTCCGTGCGGCCGGGGCCGCTGAAGAGGGCGGCGGCGCCCTTGGGGGCGAAGGCGTCCGCCAGGGCTTGGGTGACATGCAGGGCCCGGGCCTGGGCCTGGGTCAGCCCCCCGGCGGTGTAAACGGCGGCGAGGGGGGCGTCGCACTGGCCCGCTTCCAGGGCTTGAAGCAGTTGATTGCAGGAATACATCAGGATCGGCCTCCTTTCTTTTTCAGTGTCCAGTATAGTAAATCCGGCGAAGAAATTCAATGCCTACTTTCCCGCTTTGCCCAAAATCCGCAGAAAATTTCCCCGGGCTACCAGCTCCCGCTCCTTCGGGGACATGCCCAGGCGCTCCAGGCAGTCCAAGAAGGCCCCGGCGTGCCCGCAGTCCTCCAGTCCCCGGGCCGCCTCGTTGCCGGGGGAGCCCATGAACTCGCAGAAATCGAAGCCGCAGGCCACGTGCTCCACGCCCATGACCTCCGCCATGCGGGCGGCGTGGAGGGCCAGCGTTTCCGCCGTTTGCCGTTCCGGGTCCTGGTGAACGAAGTTTTGGTAGGCGTTCACGCCCACCACGCCGCCGCTGTCCCGGATGGCCCGGAGCTGTTCGTCGGTGAGGTTCCGGGGCACGTCGCAAAGCGCGCGGCAGTTGGAGTGGGAGGCGATAACCGGGCCGCGGGCCAGCCGCAGGACCTCCCGGAATCCACCCTCGTTCAGATGGGAGACGTCTATAAGAATCCCCAGGTCCTCCATCCGCCGGAGGGCCCGGCGGCCCAGGTCCGTCAGCCCCTTGGCGGGGTCCTGGGCGGCCCCGGCGGCGAAGCGGTTTTCCTCGTTCCAGGTGAGCGTCCCCAGCCGGAGGCCCAGGGAGGCCAGCCGGTCCAGCTCCTCCGGGCCTTCCAGGCCCTCCATGCCCTCAATGGCCAGGAAGGCGTACAGCTTTCCCTCCGCCCGGGCGGCCTCCGCCTCCGCCGCGGCGCGGACCACCGCCAGCCAGGGGCACTCGGCGAATTCCGCCTGGGCGCAGGAGAGCATTACCTCCAGCCGGTGGGCGGCGCGCTCCGCCCCGGGGACGCCCTCCCAGAAGGTTTGGCCCTGCCCCCGGCCGTACCAGAGGGCCAGGACCAGGCCCTCGATGCCGCCCCGGCGGAGGCGGTCCAGGTGGTGCTGTTCCAATACATGGGATTCCCCCGCCAGGCGGCGGCGGGTCACGTCGTAGAGAAGGTCAGAATGTCCGTCAAAGATCATAGCAAGGCTCCTTTCGCCCCGGCGGCAGAGCCGGGGGCTTTATTGTATTCCAAAGAAAGATGGAGATGCAAGTGGGTTCCCGGCTTTTTTTCGGAAAATCTCGTCTACCCCCTATGCAAAACCGGAAAAATACGTTAAAATAGAAATCACTGTAAAATCCCCACAGAACGACGGATATCGGAAAAGGGAGGTCACGCGATGACAAAACCTGTATACCGGCGGGTGCTGCTGAAAATCAGCGGTGAGGCCCTGGCCGGAGACAAGCGGACCGGGCTGGACTTCCAGGTCATCGGCCGGGTTTGCGACGTGGTGAAGGAATGTCTGGACATGGGTGTTCAGGTCGGATTAGTGGTGGGCGGCGGCAACTTCTGGCGGGGAGCCAAGGACGGCGGAGGCCGCATGGAGCGGACCCGGGCGGATCACATGGGCATGCTGGCCACTGTGATGAACTGCCTGGCCGTGGCCGACGTCTGCGAGCAAAAGGGCATTCCCGTCCGGGTGCAGACGGCCATCGAGATGCGGCCCATCGCCGAGCCCTACATCCGCTCCCGGGCCATCCGGCATTTGGAAAAGGGAAGGGTGGTCATCTTCGGCTGCGGCACCGGCAACCCCTTCTTTTCCACGGACACCGCCGCCGTCCTCCGGGCCGCCGAAATCGGCGCGGAGGTCATCCTGCTGGCGAAGAACGTGGACGGCGTGTACTCCGCCGACCCGGTGAAGGACCCCGCCGCGGTGAAATACGACACCATCAGCTACGACGACGTGCTGGCCCAGCACCTGATGGTGATGGACACCACGGCCACGTCCCTCTCCATGGACAACCACATTCCCGTGCTGCTCTTCGCCTTGAAAGACCCGGAGAACATCCTCCGGGCCGTCTGCGGCGAGAAGGTGGGCACGATTGTAAAAGAATGACCGGAAGCATACGCCGGATTTGAACAATTGAAAGGAGCGTCTCCATTATGTTAAAGGACGAATACAAGGTATACGAGGACAAGATGAAAAAGAGCATCGACTCCGTGGCGGCGGACTTCGCCTCTGTCCGGGCGGGCCGGGCCAACGCCTCCGTGCTGGACCGGATTCTGGTGGACTACTACGGCAGCCCCACCCCCATTCAGCAGATTGCCGCCATCTCCTCCCCGGACGCCCGGACCCTGCTGATCTCCCCCTGGGACGGCTCCGCCCTGAAGCTGATTGAAAAGGCCATTCAGAACTCCGACCTGGGGATCAACCCCCAGAACGACGGCAAGGCCCTGCGTCTGGCCTTCCCCCAGCTTACCGAGGAGCGCCGGAAAGAGCTGGTAAAGCAGATCCGCAAATACGCCGAGAGCGGCAAGGTGGCGGTGCGGAACATCCGCCGGGACGCCATGGACAACTTTAAAAAGCAGGAGAAAAAATCCGAGATCACCGAGGACGAGCTGAAGCAGGTGGAAAAGGACTTCCAGAAGCTCACCGACGAGAGCTGCAAGAAGCTGGACGAGCTGCTGGCGAAGAAGGAAAAGGAACTGATGGCGGTCTGATGGCGGAAAACAGGAACAAAACGGGGCGGCTGGCGCCGCCCCGCGCTAATGGAGCGGCGCGGGGGGAAACCGGCGGGAATCTGCCGGCCCCGCCCCGCCACATCGCGATCATCATGGACGGCAACGGCCGCTGGGCCACGAGACGGGGCCTTCCCCGGACGGCGGGACACAAGGCGGGAGCGGAGACTTTCCGGAAAATCGCCACCTACTGCAAGGATATCGGTGTGAAGTACCTGACGGTCTACGCCTTCTCCACGGAGAACTGGAAGCGCTCCGAGACGGAGGTTTCCGCCATCATGGCGCTTTTAAAGAAGTACCTTCTGGAGGCGGTGGACACCATGGAGCGGGACCACATCCGGCTCCACTTCTTCGGGGATATGACTCCCATTCCGCCGGAGCTCCAGGCTCTGGCCCGGGAGACGGACGAGATCACGGAGCACCTTTCCAAGGACGACTTCCAGGCCAACGTCTGCCTGAACTACGGCGGGCGGGACGAGATTCTCCGGGCGGCCCGGCGTTTTGCCGCCGACTGCGCCGCCGGGACAAGGAAGCCGGAGGAGCTGGACGAGGCGGTCTTTTCGGGTTATCTGGATTCCGCGGGCATTCCGGACCCGGAGCTGATCATCCGCCCCAGCGGGGAGCAGCGGCTGAGCAACTTCCTGCTCTGGCAGTGCGCCTATTCGGAGTTTTACTACACGGACACCCTCTGGCCGGATTTCGACGAGGCGGAGATAGACAAGGCGATTGCGGCCTATCAGAGCAGGGACCGGAGATTCGGCGGCGTGAAGTAAGGAGAAGGGAGGAAGTCCCATGAAATCAAGAATCCTGGTAGCCGCCGTGGGCATCCCGGCGCTGCTGTATGTAGTCCTGGCCGCGCCGCCTATGGTAATGGTGTTCGCGCTAATGGCCCTGGCGGGCGTGGGCGGGGGAGAGCTTCAGCGGTGCGTCAGCGGAGCGGAGCGCGGGTGCCTGAAGCTGGTGGGAATCAGCGTCGGCTATACCGCCATGACAGTGTGGTGGACCTATTATCACCAGGAAACCTTAGAGGCCGTCCTATTGACGGAGACTCTGGTTTTTTTTGCCATCGCCGTTTTTGAAGGCGGCAGGGTGAAGTTCAGCCAAATCATGGCGGGTTTCTTTGGGAGCGTCGCGATTGGCTGGTCCTTCGCGTCCTTCCTCCGGCTGGAGGATTCCGGCGTCCACCGGGCGTATCTCCTCCTGCCCTTCATTTTGAGCTTTGCCTGCGACACCTTCGCCTTTTTCGCCGGGCTTACCCTGGGCAAGCACAAGCTGGCCCCCAAGGTCAGCCCGAAAAAGACCGTCGAGGGCTCCGTCGGGGGCCTTCTGGGGAACGTCCTCTGCGGCCTCCTGTTCGTCTGGGTCATGGACCGCTTCTTCGGCGGCTCCGCCATCGGATACGGCCCCATGACCCTGCTGGCCCTTCTCTGCGGCGTGGTGGCCCAGATCGGCGATTTGAGCTTTTCTCTCATCAAGCGGGAATTTGGCATCAAGGACTATGGACGACTCTTCCTGGCCCACGGCGGCGTGTTGGACCGGTTTGACAGCGTGCTCTTCGTGGTCCCGGTCATAGAGATTATTTTCAGCTTACTGCCATAGAATAGAGATGTAGACATGACAAAGACGATTTCAATCTTAGGCTCCACCGGCTCCATCGGGCGTCAGACCCTGGATGTGGCGGAGCAGCTGGGGCTGACGGTGGCCGCCATCACCGCCCACAACAGCGTGGCTCTGGCAGAGGAGCAGGCCCGGAAGTTCCGGCCCCGGCAGGTGATTATGACCGACGAGACGGCGGCGAGGGACTTGAAGGTCCGCCTGGCGGATACAAATACTCGGGTCCACGGCGGTGTTTCCGCCCTCTCCACGGCGGCGACGCTGCCGGGAGTGGACACGGTGGTCACCGCCGTGGTGGGCATGGTGGGCCTCAAGCCCACCCTCGCCGCCATCCGGGAGGGCAAGCGCATCGCCCTGGCCAATAAAGAGACCCTGGTCTGCGCCGGGGAGCTGGTGATGGAGGCGGCGGAGAGGCGGGGGGCGGAGATTGTCCCCGTGGACTCAGAGCACTCCGCTATTTTCCAGTGCGTCCAGGGCTGCCTGGACCGGGGGGAAATCCGGCAGGTGATTCTGACCTGCTCCGGCGGGCCCTTCTACGGGATGACCAAAGCGGAAGTGGAAAAGAAAACCCGGGCAGACGCCTTGCGGCATCCCAACTGGAAGATGGGCCCCAAAATCACCGTGGACTGCGCCACGCTGATGAACAAGGGGCTGGAGGTCATCGAGGCGATGCGGCTTTACCGCCTCCCCCTGACGCGGGTGAAGGTGGCCATTCACCGCCAGAGCATCGTCCACTCCCTGGTGGAGTTCCGGGACGGGGCACTGCTGGCCCAGCTGGGGACCCCGGACATGCGCCTGCCCATCCGGTACGCCATGACCTATCCCCAGCGGGCGGAGTCGGCGGAGGAGCCGCTGAACCTTTTGGCCTGCCCGCCGCTGACCTTCGAGGAGCCGGACCGGGGGACCTTCCCGTGCCTCCGTCTTGCGGAGGTGGCGGCGGCCAAGGGTGGCACCGCCTGCGCCGTGCTGAACGCCGCCAACGAGGAGGCGGTGCGGCTGTTCCTGGAGGACCGGATCGGCTTCCGGGACATCTTTGACCTCACCGCCCGGGCCATGACGGAACTGCCCGTGGTGCACAGGCCCAGCCTCCCGGACATTCTGGAGGCGGACGCGGCGGCCCGGCGGGAGGTCCTGAAAAACGTTTCAAAGTAAGGGGCATGTTTCCATGAGCTTCATCTATGTTCTGGCGGGTATTTTCATCTTCGGTTTCCTGGTCGCCATTCACGAGCTGGGCCACTTCCTGGCGGCCCGGCTCTGCGGCGTGCGGGTCAACGAATTTTCCATCGGCATGGGCCCGCTGCTGTGGCACCGGGAGACGGGAGAGACCCGGTATTCCCTCCGCCTCCTACCCATCGGGGGCTTTTGCGCCTTGGACGGAGAGGACGGGGACACCGGGGACGAGCGCTGCTTTACCCGTCAGAGCTTTTGGAAAAAGCTGGTGATTTTAGCCGCCGGGTCCTTCATGAATTTGCTGGCGGGGATGGTGGTCATTGCTTGTCTCTTCGCCACGGCCAGCGGCTTTTACGTAGACCGGGTGGCCGGGTTTTCCGAGGGCTTCCCCCTAAAGGGGGAGGAGGGCCTGATGGAGGGGGATATTTTCTATAAAATCGACGGCTGGCGGACCTACCTCCGGGGAGACGCCGCCCTGTTTCTCCGGTTTAACGACGGCCAGGGCTGTGACGTGGAGGTCATTCGGGATGGGGAGAAGGTGGTCTTGAAAGACCTGCCTTTATACCGGGGAACCTACGACGGCCAGGAGGGGCGCTTCGGACTGATGATAGATGCCGCTCAGGTCCCGGCCACTTTTTTGACCACGGTGAAGTTCATCGGTTACCAGACCCTGGACTTTGTGCAGCAGGTGTGGTTCAGCCTGATTCAACTGCTCCGGGGCAACGTGGGCATCTCGGAGGTCAGCGGCCCGGTGGGTATCGTCTCCACCATGACGGAGGTGGGAAACGCCTCCAAAACCGCTCTGGACGCCTTGGAGAATATCGCCTTTTTCGGGGCCCTCATCGCCATCAATCTGGCGGTGATGAACCTGCTGCCCATTCCGGCTTTGGACGGGGGACGGATTTTCTTCCTGGTGATTGACGGGGCTTCCATGCTGCTGTTTAAGCGAAAGCTGCCGGAGAAGTATCAGGCGGCGGTGAACGCGGCGTGCTTTGTGCTGCTGATGGGCCTGATGCTGCTGGTGACCCTGAAAGACGTTGGGCAGCTCTTTATGCGGGGAGGGTCCTGATATGACGAAACGACTGATGGTGGGGAGGGTCCCGGTGGGCGGCGGCGCGCCGGTGTCCATCCAGTCCATGTGCAACACGAAAACCGATGATGTGGCGGCTACCGTGGCCCAGATCAAGGCCCTGGAGGCCGCCGGGTGTGAGATCATCCGGGTGGCCGTTCCCGATCAGGCGGCGGCGGAGGCCGTGGACAAAATCAAGGAGCGGATTTCCATTCCCCTGATTGCCGATATTCACTTCAACTACAAATTTGCCCTCGCCTGCGCGGAGCGGGGAATCGACGCTATCCGCATCAATCCCGGCAACATCGGCGGAGAGGAGAAGGTCAAGGCCGTGGCGGACGCCTGCCGCCTCCGGGGCATCCCCATTCGGGTGGGGGTCAACGGCGGCTCTTTGGAGAAGGAGCTCTGGGCCAGGCACGGAGGCGTCACCGCCGAGGCCTTGGTGGAAAGCGCCCTGAGCCAGGCACGGCTGCTGAACCGCTTCGATTTTGACGACATCTGCTTTTCCGTCAAGTGCTCCGATGTGCCGCTGACCATGGCGGCGTACTTAGCCCTCAGTGAACAGACGGACTACCCCCTCCACCTGGGGGTTACCGAGGCGGGCACCCCCTCCATGGGGATGGTGAAGTCCGCCATGGGCATCGGCGGCCTCCTCTGCCTGGGGGTGGGGGACACCATTCGGGTGACCCTGACCGCCGACCCGGTGGAGGAGATTTACGCCGCCAAGAAGATTTTGAAGGCGGCGGGTCTGCGCAAAACCGGCGTGAACCTGATTGCCTGTCCCACCTGCGGCCGGACCCGGATTGACCTAATTCCCATCGCTGAGGAGGTGGAGCGGCGGCTGGCGGACTGCGAAAAGAACATCACCGTGGCGGTGATGGGCTGCGCCGTCAACGGCCCCGGGGAGGCCTCCGCCGCCGACATCGGCATCGCCGGGGGCAAGGGCGAGGGGCTGCTGTTCCGCAAGGGGGAAATTTTGTATAAGGTTCCCCAGGAGCGGCTGGTGGACGCGCTGATGGAGGAGATCGGGAGGCTCTAAGGCCTGAGATTGAAATGCACAAGAGAGGACGCCATGTCGAGAAACATTCCATTTTTTGAATTTTTCGCCGAGCTGTCGGCGTCTCCTGAGCTCCGTCTCCGGCTGACCGGGGCGGAGCTGACCCATGGCCGCATCGACCAGGCGGAGCGGTCCATAGAACTGGATATGACGGTGAAAAGCCCCCTGGACCAGGGGAGTGTGCAAAGCCTGGAGGAGACGCTGCGGGCGGTTTACGGCTTTCAAAAAGTGGCGCTGCACGTCACCTGTGCGGCTCCGCCGCCTCCGGCGCCCAGCCCGGTTTCCCAGAGCGGCGGCGGGGCCAAGGCGGCTCCCAAGAAAAAGATGGGCAAAATTCTCATGGGCAATCCCGTCAAGGCCCGGCCCGGCCCCATGTCGGCGCTGAACGTGAAGATGGGCACGGCCACGGTCTCCGGAAAGGTCTTCTCCTTCGAGTGCCGGGAGACCCGGCGGCCGGGGCTCTGGCGGCTGAGCTTCGACATGACCGACGGCACCGGCTCCGTCACGGTGCAGAAGAACCTGGGGGCCAGGGAGGCCCAGGCCCTGGAGGGGGCGGTGAAGCCGGGCATGTGGCTGGTGGTCCAGGGAAAGATGGAGCCAACCTGGGACGGCAAGGACATCCAATTGAACCCCCAGCACATCAACGTGACGGACCACGAGGAGCGGATGGACGCCGCCCCGGTGAAGCGGGTGGAGCTCCACCTCCACACCCGGATGAGCAACATGGACGCCCTCACCGACACCAAGGAGGTCATCCAGGAGGCCATCCGCTGGGGCCACCCCGCCATTGCCATCACGGACCACGGCGTGGCCCAGTCCTTCCCGGAGGCGTGGCACGCCGCCGGAAATAAAATCAAGGTCCTCTATGGTGTGGAGGGCTATTTCATCAATAACGTGGACGACCGCATCGCCGTCCACGGCCCCCAGGACGTCCCCCTGGACGGGGAAATCGTCTGCTTCGACATCGAGACTACAGGCCTCCGGGTGGACCGGGAGGCCATTACGGAGATCGGTGCGGTGGTGCTGCGGGACGGCGAGATCGCCGAGCGGTTCCAGACCTTCGTGAACCCGGGAAGGCGGCTGACGCCGGAGATCATCGGCCTCACGGGCATCACCGACGAGATGCTCAAGGACGCACCCAAGCCCGCCCAGGCTCTGGCGGATTTCCTGAAATTTGTAAACGGGCGGCCCCTGGCGGCCCACAACGCGGAGTTTGACATCGGCTTTATCCGCAAGGGCTGCAAGGAGGCGGGCCTGGACTTCCAGCCCACCTATGTCGACTCCCTGATTCTGGCCCAGAACCTGCTGCCGGGCCTGGGGAAATACAAGCTGGATATCGTAGCGGAGCATCTGGACCTTCCCGCCTTCAACCACCACCGGGCCAGCGACGACGCGGCCACGGTGGGCTATATGCTGATTCCCTTTTGGAAAATGCTCCATGAGAAGGGGATTCACACCCTCCAGGCCGTCAACGGCGAGATGGAGAAGCTGCGGCCCCTGGGCGGGAAGTCCAACCGCTTTCCCAAGCATATCATCCTTCTGGCGCGGAACAAGACCGGACTGAAAAACCTCTACCAGATGATTTCCGCCTCCAACCTGAAATACTTCAAGCGGGTGCCCACCATTCCCAAGAGCCTGCTGAAGGAGCACCGGGAGGGCGTGATCGTGGGCGCGGCCTGCGAGGCGGGAGAGCTGTTCCAGGCGGTAAAGGATCACAAGGACTGGGAGGAGCTGAAACGCATCGCCTCCTTCTACGACTACCTGGAAATCCAGCCCTTGTGCAACAACGCCTTTATGCTCCGCAACGGCGACGCCCGGGACGAGGAGGACCTGCGGGAGTTCAACCGGGTTATTGTCCGCCTGGGGGAGGAGTTAGGGAAGCCCGTCTGCGCCACCGGAGACGTGCATTTCCGGGAGCCGGAGGACGAGGTGTTCCGGCACATCCTCCTGGCCTCGAAAAAGTTCCCCGACGCCAACGAGGCCCTGCCCATCTATTTCAAAACCACCGATGAGATGCTGAAGGAGTTCTCCTACCTGGGGGAGGAAAAAGCCTATGAGGTAGTGGTGGCCAATACCCGCCTGGTGGCGGACCAGATCGAGCAATTCGAGCTGCTGCCCAAGGAGCTGTTCCCGCCCAAGCTGGAAAACTCCGAGGAGGATTTGAACCGCCTGGTCTGGGAGAAGGTCCACCGCCTCTACGGCGAGGACCCGCCCCAGCTCATTGTGGAGCGGCTGAACGTGGAGCTGGGCGGCATTTTGGGAAAATACGACGTGGTCTACATGTCCGCACAGAAATTAGTCCAGAGATCCCTGGAAAACGGCTATCTGGTGGGCTCCCGGGGCTCCGTGGGCTCGTCTTTGGCGGCCTATATGTCCGGCATCACGGAGGTCAACTCCCTGCCGCCCCACTACCGCTGCCCGAAGTGCAAAAACAGCGAATTCATCCAGGACGGGTCCTATGGCTGCGGCGCGGACATGCCGGACAAGGCGTGCCCCAAGTGCGGGACCAAGTATGAAAAGGACGGCTTCGACATTCCCTTCGAAACCTTCCTGGGCTTTGGCGGCGGCAAGGTGCCGGATATCGACCTGAACTTCTCCGGCGAGTATCAGGCCCGGGCCCACCGCCACGCCATTGAGATGTTCGGCGAAACCCAGGTGTTCCGGGCGGGGACCATCGGGACGCTGGCGGAGAAAACCGCCTACGGCTTTGTGAAAAAGTATCTGGAGGAAAACCAGATGACCGTGGGCCGGGCGGAGGAAAACCGGCTGACCCTGGGCTGCGTGGGGGTCCGGCGGACCACCGGGCAGCATCCGGGAGGGCTGGTGGTGGTCCCGGCGGACAAGAGCATGGAGGATTTCTGTCCCGTCCAGCACCCGGCGGACGCCGACGATTCCGACACCATCACCACCCATTTTGAATACCACTCCATGGAGGCGAACCTCTTAAAGCTGGACATGCTGGGACACGATGACCCCACCATGGTTCGTATGATGCAGGATCTCACCGGGGTGGACCCGCAAAAAATCCCCCTGGACGACCCGGACACCATGTCTATCTTTATTTCCAGCAAGGTTCTGGGCTATGAGAACGACGAAATCCTGGGCCCCACCGGGGCGGTGGCCATCCCGGAGTTCAACACCCGCTTCACCCGGCAGATGCTCATAGACACCCAGCCCAAGGACTTCAACACCCTGGTGCGCCTCTCCGGCTTCTCCCACGGCACCGACGTGTGGCTGGGCAACGCACGGGAACTGATCGTCAGCAAGACAGCAACGGTTCTGGAGACGGTGGGCTGCCGGGACGACATTATGCTTTACCTGATTTCCAAGGGGCTGGACCCCAAGATGAGCTTTAAGATCATGGAGTCCGTCCGAAAGGGGAAGGTCAAAAAAGGGGGCTTTGAGCCCGGCTGGGAGGAGGCCATGCGGGAGCACGACGTGCCCGGGTGGTACATCGACTCCCTGGCGAAGATCGGCTATCTCTTCCCCAAGGCCCACGCCGTGGCCTATGTCATGATGGCCTTCCGCATCGCCTGGTACAAGGTACATGAGCCCCTGGCCTTCTACGCCACCTTCTTCTCCGTCCGGGCGAAAGCCTTTGACGCGGAGTTTTGCTGCGCCGGAAAAGAGGCGGTGAAGAAGAAAATCCGGGAAATTGAGAACAACAAGGACGCCACCGCCGTGGAGCAGAACCTGCTGACCACGCTGGAGGTCTGCTATGAGTTCTACCTCCGGGGCTTCCACTTTGACACCATCGACATCTACCGCTCCGACGCCACAAAGTTCGTCATCACGGAGGGGGGGCTGCTGCCGCCCTTCACCACGGTTCACGGCTTGGGGGAGGCGGCGGCCCTGGACACGGTAGAGAAGCGGCAGGGGAAGGACTTCATCTCCATTGAGGAGTTTTCCCTGTGCTGCAACAAGCTCTCCAAGACCCATATTGAGCAGCTCAAAGCGCTGGGAGCCTTCGCGGGCATGGCGGAGACCAGCCAGATTACGTTGTTTTGATTCCGTCAAGACCGGAATAGGAGGAACAAGTGAAAAATCAATTGCGGGGAATCGCCCTGATTCTGCTCAGCATCACGCTGATGCTCGGCGCTTTGGGGGATGGGTGGAGATACTTTTTCGATTTGAGTATCAGCTGGCAGCATGTCTTCGCACTGCTTGGTATGATCGGAGCCATTATGGTGTTCCTGCCGGAGAAAAGAGAGAAGAAATAGCGGCCGATGTGAAGAAGAGAGAGGACGAAATGTCCTCTCTCTTCTCAGCTTGTCGAAAAGCGGCCTGACCCGGAAGGAACCAGGCAGGCCGCGGAATTTGAAGAAAAATATATTTGAAAAAGAAAGAGGGAGTAGGAAAAGCCGCCTTGTTTTCCATCTTGCCAGCTTTTTGGGGTTCATGGCAGCAAACTTAAGCCTCGCCCAGTTGGAAACAGGAGTCGGGCCACGGTAATATGTGTAACGCGTAGCATGCTTTTCTTTCGCGTCCGCAAAAGCCCGTTCAATGGTTTCTTTACGTTTGGCGTAAATGTCCTTGTATTCCGAGGTATACCTGGCATCGTCGGCCAGTTCCTCATAGTCCTTCCAGATATGTCGCGGGACCGTCTTTACGCAGTTTTTAGAGCGGGTGCATAAATGCCGGGTGGGACATTGAGCACAGATTTTCGGGTCGCTATGGTATTCCCGGTATCCGTCCCGGTTGGTGGCGCGGTAGGAGAGGTTCTGGTATTCCGGGCAGATCACGCGGTCGTAATATTCATCATAGACGTAAGCCCACCAGGGATGTCCGCCCTTCCGGGTCCGCAGCCGCTTGTAGGCTGTGGAAAGTACCCGGCCATCCTGGAATACCTTTTTGCGGATATGCGGGGTCTTGTAGGCGGCGTCCGCCACCACCGCTTCCAACACGTAACCGTTCTTGTCACAAGCGGTATGGCCTCATAGGCGAAGCACCGCTTGTGTTCCCCCTTGTGGAACATTCCATACTCCGGATCTGTGGTGGACACTGTGACTGTTTTCTGCTTTTTTCCGCTTTCTTTCTCCGGGCCTGTTTCTTTTTTGAGGTGTTGTCCCTGTTCTTCCCTCCGGTTTCGGGCGGTTCATCCTCATCATCCAGTGGCTTTTTGCCATGTGCCTCCCGGTCCGCGTTCACCTCCGCCAGCAGCTCCTTCTGGTATCGTTTTGCCGCCGCCGGTACTTCGCTCCGCGCGGCGTTCCCCGCAAAGACGCGTTCCCGTCTAGAGCGGTACTATACTTATGGCAATCCAATAAGATAACAGTGAATTGACTAAAGGTGTAGAATGTTATCAGAAGGTGATAGGTATGTTACACAATGAGGCGCGAATACTGCTGGTACAGGCATATGAACAGACCCACGACGCGCAAACAGTAGCAAAGTGTTTCCAGGTAAGTACCAGTACAGTGTATCGTTTGAGCGGGCAAAAGAAGAAAACCGGCAGTGTAGAACTTCAAACCAGTCAGCGAGGAAGGAAACCGGCACTGACGGAAGAAGATTTGCGGGGCATAGACCAACTGATCATAGCCCGGCCGGATATTACGATCGGCGAGATTATCGAAAAACAGGGACTGCCTGTCGGTAACGAAACGGCGCGAAAGGCCGTGATTAGACTGGGTTATGTTTACAAGAAGAAATCCTTTTACGCGGC
The DNA here is from genome assembly GCA_948916585.1 of uncultured Oscillibacter sp. Classification (GTDB taxonomy): domain Bacteria; phylum Bacillota; class Clostridia; order Oscillospirales; family Oscillospiraceae; genus Oscillibacter. The sequence goes on from CAQXTN010000030.1 coordinate 21,192, forward strand.
AGAGCGGGAGCGTGTTCGA
>CAQXTN010000031.1:0-21119 GCA_948916585.1 uncultured Oscillibacter sp.
TGGTGGTGGTCCTGGACGAGCTGGCGGACCTGATGCTGGTGGCCGCCAAGGAGGTGGAGGAATCCATCTGCCGGGTGGCCCAGATGGGACGCGCCGCCGGGATGCACCTGGTCATCGCCACCCAGCGGCCTTCCGCCGACGTGATCACCGGCCTCATGAAGGCCAATATCCCCAGCCGCATCGCCTTCGCCGTGGCCTCCTCCATGGAGTCCCGCATCATCCTGGACAGCAGCGGCGCGGAAAAATTAGTGGGCCGGGGCGACATGCTCTACGCCCCCCTGGGAGCCGGGAAGCCCACCCGGGTCCAGGGCTGCTTCATCACCCCGGAGGAGATCGAACGGGTGGTGTCCTTCGTCAAGCAGACCGGCGAGGCCCAGTACGATGACGACGTGATCGCCAAAATCGAGGAATCCGTCCAAGAGAAGGGTGGTAAAGCCGGAAAGCCCTCCGCCGAGCCCCAGGAGAGCGAGGAGGACGAGCTCCTCCCCGCCGCCGTGGAGGTCATTCTGGAGACGGGGCAGGCATCCACGTCCATGCTCCAGCGGCGCTTGAAGCTGGGCTACTCCCGTGCCGCGCGCCTGGTGGACCAGCTGGAGGAGCGGGGCTATGTGGGGCCCTTCGAGGGGTCCAAGCCCCGGCAGCTCCTCATCACCAAGGAGAAATGGCAGGAGATGAAGATGGGCGGAAGCGGCGGAGACGGGCTGGATGAGACGCCGGAAGAGGAGGCGTAGAGGCCGGTCTTTGGCCGGTCCGTCCGCGGGGAACCCCGGCACTTCCAGAGAAACGGATACGCAGGTCCGTCCCTGCGGGCCCGCCCCCCTTACTAAAATACCTCAAAATACCTCAAAATACCGTTAGGGCGCTGCCGGGGAGGGAGTGCCCCCAAAAAGATCATGCTATGCAAGGGGCTATGAGAAAACCGATCAGGTCAGCCGTGTGGTTCTTTTTGTCTTTCGCGGTTCCGGCTCCGTCGATGAAGCATCGTCCCCCACCTTGATAATGGTGGGCCGGGCATAGCCAAGCATTTCGGAAATTTTATTATAGCGCGGTTCTTTCCCTCCCCCCAGGCGTTTTCGGTGGTGGAGGTAGAACCTCCCCCCCATCATAGCGGCTTTAACGGCCTTTCTAAAACTGTCCATGATGTACTCTGTTCCAAGCTGATTCCACAAGGGTTCAGGATCACTGTGATTGGACGTACCGCCACGGGCGCAAGCTTCCTGTAGGAAACGATCACCCCATCCTTCAGAGGACAAGACCGAACTGTTTACACAGCGCGGCAAACAGTTCCACAGCGACCTTGTCGGTTCGGGCCCCAGCCGTTGCGCCGGGTAAAAATCCCAAAGGACGATACCGGCACAGCCAGCCCCCTGAAAATCCCTACGATTGCCGGCAGACTGATACAGCCATGCTCCTCGCAAATCCTGAAGCCGATATGCAAATCAAAATTCCATGAGCGGAGCAACGGCTTCCGGTCAAACAGAAGTGCGGAACTCGCGCTGCCCCGCGCTGCGCAATCACACAAAAGCGTAGACTGCATTTTGCGGTTGACATTGATGATCTGCAAATTGTTGATTTCTTGATTTGGTCCGCTCTGCCGTTGATCTACCTATTCCTACTTCCTACCTATCCGCTCCGCTATCTCAATCTACCTATTTTAAAATATACACCTGCCCAAATTTCACGAAGGCCCCGCCCTCTTAATAAGGGCGGGGCCAAACATCGTTATTCCCGCGGCAGCCAGGCAAAGCTATTGGGCCACAGCTCCACATTTCGAAGGCCGTTCCAATGGGTCCCGTACACCAGCTCCCGGTCTCCCTGCCTCCGGCACAGGGTCAAAACCTGGGGACTGCCGCTCTCCTCCACCCATACTTCCGCCTGGGAGTCAAAGCAGGGCTCGCCGGCCCGAATCTCCCCCAGCCGACGGAGACCCCGGAAGAGCTTCCCCTGGTAGGTATCCGGGTCCTTCCGCCGCTTCGCCAAATCCCACAGGAAGTCCCCTCGGTGAAGATAGCGGCTGTCCTCCCGCTTGTCGGGGTCCTGCCGATAGCTCCAATCGTTGAACTGCCCCACCTCGTCGCCGCTGCAAATCACGGGGACACCGCTCTGGCTCAGCATCCAGGCGCGGAGGGTCAGGTCACAGGCCACGGCCCGGTCCAAAAGGGCGGGGTCACCCTCCGCCGCCTCCAGACCGCAAAGAGAAGCGGTGGTGCCGCAGAGGCGGGCGTCCCCCAGGCGGGGGGCGTCGCTGTAGAGCTCCCCCCGGCTGAGGCTGCCGGGCCATTTGCCGGCGAAATAGTCGTTGAGGCACTTCTTATGGGCCACCTCATTCAGGCCAAACCGCTGTCCCAGCCAGGGGTAATCCAGGCCCCAGCCAATGTCGTCGTGGCAGCGGAGGTAATTCAAGAAAAGGAAGTCCTTAGGCAGGCCGCAGACCGTCTCCATCTGCCGTTTCAGCGGCGACGCGTCCCCGGTGGCCAGGGTGTGCCAAGTGGTGGCCATGGTGGTGACGTTGTAAAGCATGTGGCACTCCGGCTTCAACCGGGCGCCGAAGTAGGGGGCCACCTTGGCGGACTCCATCACCACCTCCCCTAGCAGCAGTACGCCGGGGCAGACGATCTCCGTTACCATCCGCGCCATCCGGGCCAGGGTATGTACCTGGGGCAGGTTCCGGCAGTCGGTGCCCAGCTCCTTCCAAATATAGGGGATCGCGTCCAGGCGTATTACGTCAATCCCCCCGGTTCGCAAGGTACAGCAGATTCTCCGTCATGTCCCGGAACACCACCGGGTTCCGGTAGTTCAGGTTCCACCGGTAGGGGTAGAAATTCGTCATCACCACAGAGCCGTCCGGAAGCTTCGTGAAGCTTCCCGGGGCGGTGGTGGGAAACACCTGGGGGACGGTTTTCTCAAACTCCCGAGGGATATCCCAGGAATCGCAGAAGAAATAGCGGTCCCGGTACTCCGCTTCCCCCGCTCGGGCCCGTCTCGCCCAGGCGTGGTCCTCGCTGGTGTGGTTCATCACAAAGTCCAAGCACAGGCTGACGCCCCGGCGGCGGCACGCGTCCCCCAGAGCCTCCAGCTTCTCCATGGTGCCAAGGTCCGGCTGGACCCGCCGGAAATCAGAGACGGCATAGCCCCCGTCGCCGCGGCCCCTGGGGCTCTCCAGCAGGGGCATCAGGCGCAGGTAGTTCACGCCGCACTCCCGGAGGTAGCCCAGCTTCTCCTCCACGCCCTTCAAGTTCCCGAAGCCGCCTCATCTCGGTAAAGCTCGCGGTACAACCATTTCAGCTCGTCAAAATGCCCGGCCAGCCGCCGGTCAAATGCCGGAGCGCTCACGGCATCCGCCCGCCCTCCAACTCCGCCAGAGTGGGCATGGCGGGGATGGCCCCGCTGCGGGAGCAGGTGAAGGCCGCCGCCCGGTTGGCGAAGGCCAGGACGTCCTTCAGCTCCGCCTGGGTCAGACCCTCCAGGGGCTTTTCCCCACGCCGGCAGAGCCGGCTGAGGACGGCCCCCAGGAAGGTGTCCCCCGCGCCGTTGGTGTCCGCCACCTTCACGGGCATGCCGGGCTGATGCCAGGACGCTCCCTTCCAGCGGCAGAACACACCCTCGCCCCCCAGGGTGACCATAATGAGGGACAGGCCCCGCTCCTCCAGGATGCGGGTCCCCTCCTCCAAATCGGTAGTCCCGGTGAGCAGGGACAGCTCCTCCTCCGCCAGCTTGATGATGTCCACCAGGGGCAGAGGAATGGTCATCCACTCCGCCGCCTCGGCCTGATTGGCCCAGAGGACGGGGCGGTAATTGGGGTCGTAGCTCACAAGACCGCCGCGCTTGTGAGCGGTGCGTGCGGCAAAGATCGTGGCGCTGCGGCTCATGCCCGCCGTCAGGCTGACGGAGCCGAAGTGGAGAATCTTCGTCCCCAGCACCGCATCCTCGTCCACTTCCTCCGGGCAGATATCCCGGTCCGCCCCCCGGAGAAAGCGGAAACTCCGCTCCCCGGTCTCGTCCACCGAGACGACGGCCATGGTGGTGGGCTGGCTCCCCGTGCGCAGGCCGGAGGCCTCCACGCCGTTGTCCTTCAGCACCCTGCGGAGGTAGGCCCCAAAGCCGTCGTCCCCCACCTTGCCCCAAAAGGCGGATTTGGCCCCCAGGCGGGCCGCCGCCACCGCAACGTTGGCAGGCGCTCCGCCGGGGTTGGCCGAGAACTGGGGCACCCCCGCCGCATTGACCCCGGTCTGGGTCAAGTCAATCAAAATTTCGCCAATCGCTGTCACGTCCATGATTCCGGCCTCCTATCGTTTCAGTGTATGACGCGGAGCAGGCAAATGTCCTTTTTTTGCCAATTGCTCGCTCCGTAATCGTTTTTTTCGGATTATACCAAACCTTTTTTCCCTTGTCCAGTACTTTGTCAGCGCTAACTTTTAAATTTTCTTTAACGTTTTAAGACCGGTCCGGCTCCCCCTTCCGGGTAAAAAGCGGACAAAAAAGGAAGGCCCCGGAGGGCCCTCCCAAATGTGGCGTCCAATTCAGCCGTTCTTTCCCAGATATGCCTCCCGGACCTTCTCGTTGGCCAGGAGCTCCGCGCCGGTGCCGGATATGGTGATGTTCCCCGTCTCCAGCACATAGGCCAGGTCCGCGATTTTCAGGGCCATGTTGGCGTTTTGCTCAATGAGGAGCACCGTGACGCCCTGCTTGTTGATCTCCCCGATGATGGAGAAGATGTCCTGCACCACCAGGGGCGCCAAACCCAGAGAGGGTTCGTCCAGCATCATCAGCTTGGGGCGGGACATCAGCGCCCGGCCCACAGCCAGCATCTGCTGCTCGCCGCCGGAGAGGGTGCCCGCCAGCTGCCAGCTCCGCTCCTCCAGGCGGGGGAAGAGGCTGTAAACCCACTGTACGTCCTTCTCGATTTCCGCCTTGTCCTTCCGGAGGTAAGCCCCGATGCGGAGGTTTTCCAGCACCGACATGTCGGCGAAGACCCGCCGCCCCTCGGGGCTCATGGCGATGCCGGAGCCCACGATCTTGTCAATGGACTTCCCCAGGAGCTCCTCCCCGTTCCACTGGATGGAGCCGGAGGCGGCCTTCACAAGGCCGGTGATGGTCCGCAGGGTGGTGGATTTGCCGGCGCCGTTGGCGCCGATCAAGGTGACGATCTTCCCGTCGGGCACCTCCAGGGAGATGCCCCGGAGGGCCTGGATGCCGCCGTAGCTGACGTGGAGGTTTTCAATTTTAAGCATCCTCGCTCACCCCCAGATAGGCCTCGATGACCCGCTTGTCGTTTTGAATCGCCGCCGGGTCTCCCTGGGCAATCAGCCTGCCAAAGTCCAGGACGTAGATTCGTTCTGAGATGTTCATGACCAGGTTCATGTGGTGCTCAATAAGAAACACCGTCAGGTGGAAGCGGTCCCGGATTTCGCCGATGAAGGCCGTCAGCTCCTCGGTCTCCTGGGGGTTCATGCCCGCCGCCGGTTCGTCCAAAAGCAGCAGCTTCGGCTCCGCCGCCAGGGCCCGGGCGATTTCCAGCCGCCGCTGCTTGCCGTAGGGCAGGGAGGTGGCCGGCTCATCCTTCACATCCGCCAGACCCACGGTCTCCAAAAGCTCCAGCACGTTCTCCCGCTGGGCCGCCTCCTCCTTCCGGTTCAGACGGAACGCGGCGGAAAACACGTTGCTGGTGGCCCGGCAGTGCTTGGCGATGAGCACGTTGTCAAACACCGTCTGGCTCTTCCACAGCCGGATGTTCTGGAAGGTTCGGGCCATGCCCAGCCGGGTCACCTTGTCGGGAGTGGGGGCCAGGACCTGGGTGTACTCCCCGGCGTGCTCTCCCTTGTACTGCTGCTTCATTTTCCCCTGGGGGTGGTTTTCCACGATCTTCTCCCCCTGGAACCAGACAGCTCCGTTGGTGGGCTGGTACACGCCGGTGATGACGTTGAAGGCCGTGGTTTTCCCCGCCCCGTTGGGGCCGATCAGGGCCACGATCTCCCCCTGGTTAACCTCCAGATTCAGGTTATCCACCGCCACCACGCCGCCGAACTGCATGGTGACGTTTTCCACTTTCAATACGTTCTCGCTCATTTCGCCTTCTCCTTCCGGCGTTTCTTGAAGAGGTCCGGCAGCTCCTTGTCACCCATGATGCCCCTCCGGAAGAACAGCACCACAATCATAATGACCACGGAAAAGACCACCATGCGGAAGCCGTTGCGGAGCAGCGGCACCTTGAATCCGCCGACAAAGGTCTCCGCGTCCAGGAAGCGAAGCCACCACTCGCTGGCGGCCACGTACAGGAAGGCCGCGATGCAGCTTCCCGACACGGAGCCGATGCCGCCGATGACCACGATCAGCAAAATCTCATAGGTCATGGCGGTGGTGAAGGTTTTGGCCTGGGCCTGGTTGGCGAACATGGCGAACATGCCGCCCCCCACCCCGGCGAAGAAGGAGCTGATGACAAAGGCCAGCCGCTTGTGCTTGGAGAGGTTGATGCCCATGGCCTCCGCCGCCACTTCGTCGTCCCGGATGGCCTTGAAGGCCCGGCCATAGGTGGAATTGATCAAAAGCACGATGACGGCAATGCAGATTCCCGCCAGCAGAAAGGCCGTGAAGGTGGAGAGGCGGAGCACCGTCTCCCCGTTGGCGTTTTGAATGTTGAAATTCGAGAAGGTGGGGAAGTTTTTCAGTGCGTTGGCGCCATTGGTAACCGGCCCCAGTTTATCCCACTGGAACACTGCCCGGATGATCTCGCCAAAGCCCAGGGTGGCAATGGCCAGATAGTCGCTTTTCAGCCGCAGCACCGGCAGGCCGATGAGCCACGCCACAGCGGCGGCCACGCAGCCCCCCAGAATCAGCGCCGCAACCACGCCCAGCACCAGGCCGAAGGCGCCGCCGCCGAAGAGCTCCGGCAGGGAGAAGTTGACGGCGGAGCCGTTATAGATATAGTACACGGCGTCCCGCTGGGCCACGGGAATGGTCAAAATGGCATAGGTGTAAGCACCCAGCAGCATGAAGCCCGCCTGCCCCAGGGAGAACAGGCCCGTAAAGCCGTTGAGCAGGTTCATGGACACGGCCACCAAGGCGTAAACCGCACCTTTTTTCAGGGCCGTGAAAACCATGATATTCTTGTTGGGGTCCAGCACGTTTTCCAGGAGGACCACCAGCGCCAGCAGGGCCGCCGTACACAGCAGGGTCATCCAGGTGCTTTTGCTTATCGTTTTTTTCATACCGTCCGCCCCCTTACACTTTGTCGGTGACCTTTTCACCGAAGAGGCCCGTGGGCTTCACCACCAGGATGATGATGAGCAGGGCGAAGGTAAAGGCGTCGGAGAAAATGCTCCAGCTGGAGCCCTTGATGACGCTTTCGGAAAGGCCGATGATGAAGGCCCCCACCACCGCCCCGGGGATGGAGCCGATGCCCCCGAACACCGCCGCCACGAAGGCCCGGAGCCCCGGCAAAGAGCCGGACAGGGGGACAATGGACTGGTAGTTGGTGAAGTACAGCACGGAGCCCACCGCCGCCAGGAAGGAGCCGATGACGAAGGTGACGGAGATGACCGCATTGATCTTGATGCCCATGAGCTGGGCTGTCTCAAAGTCCTTGGCCACGGCCCGCATGGCCATGCCCACCTTGGTGTGGTGGATGAGCTGGGTCAGGGCCAGCACCAGAACCAGCACCAGAACAGGCGTCACGATGGTCACCCATTTGGTGGGGACACCGGCGATGGTGACGGTAGCGGAGATGCCCGGAATCTCCGGATACATCTGGGGCAGGCCGCCGGTGATATAGGTAGCCAGATTCTGGAGAAGGTAGCTCACGCCGATGGCGGAGATCATGACGCTCATCCGAGGCGCCTCCCGCAGGGGCTTGTAGGCCGCCCGCTCGATGATGAAGCCCAGGAGCACCGTCAAAACCAGCACCAGGGGGATGGACGCCGCCAGAGGCAGGCTGGCGGTGAGGTAGACCATCATCAGGCCCGCCACCATGAACACGTCGCCGTGGGCGAAGTTAATCAGGCGCAGGATGCCGTAGACCATGGTGTACCCAATGGCGATCAGTGCGTACTGTCCGCCCAGGGACACGCCGGAGAGCAGAATGGAGATGGCGTATTGCACGAGGGAACCCTCCCTTGTCTTTTAAGATGATAGGGGACGCGAAGGACCGTCTCGAAAAAGGCCGAACCAGCCTCTTTCGAGGCGGCCCTGTGAAACGCCGATGCCTGTCGGGGGAAAGCCCCCGACAGGCGAACGGATTTAAGCGCAGGTATTCGGTTTTTACTTGGCGGTCTGGACGGTCTCCAGCGTCCAAGCTCCGGCGGCGTTGTCCGCCGTCTTGATATAGGCGGTATCCCGGATGGCGTCGCCCACTTCGTCAAAGGCGATGTCGCCGGAGACGCCGGTATAGGTCAGGCTGGGCAGGGCGGCCTTAACCGCGGCCTTGTCGGGAGAACCGGCGGCCTTCAGCGCCTCCAGAGCCACGTAGTAGGCGTCATAGCCCATGGCCGTTACCGCCGCGATGGTGTCGTTTCCTCCGTTGTTGGTCATGGCCGTGGAGTCCTCGTTCAGCCAGGCTTTGATTCCGTTATCGAAGTCCGGCGCGCCGCCCTCCTGGTAGAAGGTGGAGACGTAAATCTGCACGTCGGAGCCCTTGGCGGCGTCCAGAACCTTGTTGCTGTCCAGGGTGTCGGAGCCCAAGATGGGGATATTCAGATTCATGGAGGCGGCCAGCTTCACGATCTGGGTGGAGTAGGCAATGGACACGGGGCAGAAAATGACGTCCACACCCTCGGCCACGGCCTTGTTCAGGTAGGTGGAGAAGTCGGAGGTGTTGGGGGGGAAGGAGTCCTTCACGCACTCACCGTCAAAGGCCTGCTCAAAGTAGTTCAAAAGGCCCTGGTCGTAGTCGTTGCCCAGCTCACCGAGGAGGTACGCCTTCTTGGCGGAGAACTTCTCGCTGGCGAAGTTGGCAAGGACGGTGCCCTGGAAGGGGTCCAGGAAGCAGATGCGGAAGTAGTAGTCGTTGCCCGCGGTGACGCCGGGGTTCGTGCAGGTGACGCCGATGGCCGCCAGGCCCGCCTCGCCAAAAACGGGGCCGCCGGCGATGGCGCAGCCGGAGCCGTAGGTGCCCAGCACCAGGCTCACGTCCTGGCTCACCAGCTGAGAGGCGGCAGTGGGCGCCTTGTCGGCGGAGGAGGCGTTGTCGGCATAGACCAGCTCAACCGCATAGGTCTCCCCGCCAATTACCACCGTGGGCGTTTCCTTGTTGGCGTACTGCATGCCCAGCATCTCCTGCTTGCCGCCCGCGCCGGAGTCGCCGGTGGCAGGCTCAAAGACGCCGATCCGGACCACCTTGTCCCCGCTGGCGCCGCCGTTGCTGGAGCTGCCGCCGGAGGGCTGGGAACCGCCGCCGCAGGCGGCCAGGCTCAGGACCATGGCCAGCGCCAGCAGCATTGCAAAAACCTTTTTCATTCTTTTCATCCTCCTAATTAGACGGGACCTTCCATCCCTAGTATGCCGACTATTTTACGTCCTTTTTCCCAATTTTGCAAGGTAAATTCTTCACAGAAAGATTCCCCGGATTTTGCCGTCTCCGGAGACGGCGGCTTCAAACCGGCATCCTTTTGTCTCCCAGTGGGGGACATTCCAAAAACCCAGGAAATTTTTACCCAACCTCCGTCCCCCATTGGCGGACAATCGTTTTCGTGATTTTGCTGAATCGCGGAACTCTGGGAAAAATTTTCACTGGCAACTTTTCGGTTCCTGTTGCATTATGATGGAAGTATGCTATAATAAAACCATTGCCCAATCCAAAACCGAGTGGGAGGATACATTGTTTATGAACACGAAAAAGAGTATTAAGAAAACCGTATGGACCCGCGCAATCGCAGCCTTGGCCTCTATCCTGCTGTTCAGCTTTGTGACCACCGCCAACATTCTGCGGATTCAAAGCGTCCAGAACGAAAACACCCAGGCCGCCGAGCTGCTCCAGCGGGCCCAAGGGGCGGAGACCGCCCACTACCGCTGGGCCAGCGGCCTGAGCAACGCCCTTTATGCCGGGGCTGAGTTCACCGGCAGCACCGACCCCACCACCTGCACCCTGGGCCAGTGGATCTACGGAAACGAAGAAATCACCGACCCCGTTATCCTGACCCTGCGCAACGAGCTGGAGCCCCTGCATAAGGAAATCCACGAGTCCGCCACCCACGTGCTGGGGCTGCTGAAAACCAGTCCCACCCAGGCCCAGAACTATTATCAGGAAACCATCCTGTCCAACATCTCCACCCTGGTGGGCAAGCTGGACAAGATCGTGGAAATGGAAACCACCGCCAACAACGAAGGTCTGGCCCACATGCATACCATGATCCTCCAAATGCAGCTGGTCTGCTTCATCTGCCTGGTGCTGGCGCTGGCCTGCCTTATCAGCCTGGTCACCTATGTGGGCAAGCATGTGGTAAAGCCCATCCTGCGCATCACCGACCGGGCCCGTCCCCTTCAGGAGGGCCGCCTGGATTTGAAGATGGACTACCAGTCCGAGAACGAGCTGGGCGAGCTGGCCAAGACCCTGGAGAAATCCATGTCCCTGATCAACAGCTATGTGGAGGATATCAACCATATCATGGGCCAGCTGTCCCAGGGGAATTTCGATGTTGCCACCTCCACGCCCTACATCGGCGACTTCCAGTCCATTGAGTCGTCTTTGAACAGCTTCACCGCCACCATCTCCGACACGCTGGGCAGCATCGTCCACACCCAGGGCCGGGTCTCCAGCAACGCCGGACAGCTCTCCAGCGGCGCGCAGGCTCTGGCCCAGGGCGCCACGGAGCAGGCCAGCGCCGTGGAGGAGCTCTACGCCACCCTGGACGACCTCTCCAAAAACGCCAACCGCAACGTCCAATCCGCCGCCGAGGCCCTGGAGAGCGCCCGCCTCACCGGCGAGCAGGTAACCATCAGCGGCCAGCAGATGGAGCAGATGGTCTCCGCCATGAGCGACATTACCAAGTCCTCCGAGCAGATCGGGCGGATCATCGCCACCATTGAGGACATCGCCTTCCAGACCAACATTCTGGCGCTGAACGCCGCCGTGGAGGCCGCCCGGGCCGGTTCCGCCGGAAAGGGTTTTGCCGTGGTGGCCGACGAGGTGCGCTCCCTGGCCACCCGGTCTGACGAGGCCGCCAAGGCCACCAAGGACCTCATCGACAACTCCGTCCAGGCCACGGAGCAGGGAAGCCGCATTGTTGGCCAGGTCTCCGAGTCCCTGAAAAAGACTCTGGACCTGGTGATGCAGTCCAATACCACCATTGGCGCCATCGCCGAGGCCGTCCGGGCGGAATCCGCCTCCATTGCCCAGGTCACCGAGGGCATCGGCCAAATTTCCGCCGTGGTCCAGACGAACTCCGCCAGCAGCGAGGAATCCGCCGCCGTCAGCTCGGAGCTCTTCGAGGAGGTTCACAAGCTGGAGGACGAGACAAAGAAATTCCGGCTCAAGAGGGGCCATTGAGAAAACCAGCGGAGCCGCCTGGGCAAACGCCCAGGCGGCTTTTCCCTACTCCATCAGTCCGGCCCGCCGCATCTGGGCCGTCTTGGATTGGAGGCGGGCAAAGGAGGTTACGCCGCCGTCCTCCTCCAGCAGAGCCTTGACCTCCGGGGACAGGGTTTGGAAAAACTCGTAAGCTGAGGGGTCCTGATCCAAAAGGTCCTCCAGGCTCAGGTATTCTATGCCGTACATCCAAAATCACCTCCGGGCTTAAACCCTGTGTTCAAAACGGTTGAACGCCGTCTGGAAAGTCTTTCCGGCGTCTCCCAATCCTGAATACAGGTTCATAGATTGCCCGGTTTCGCGGGGAGGCTTTCATGGAATTTCGCGCAATTTCTGACAATAAGCGGGACTTCCTCCCGCTGCTCCTCCTGGGGGACGAGCAGGAGGACATGATAAGCCGCTACCTGGACCGGGGGACGCTGTGGACCCTGTATGACAGCGGGCTCAGGGCCGTGTGCGTGGTGACGGAGGAGGATGACGGGGATCTTGAAATCAAAAACCTCGCCGTGGCTCCGGAGAGCCAGAGGCGAGGCTATGGGCGGGCCATGGTAGAACATGTGGTCCGGCAGTACCGGGGGCGGGGAAGGCGGCTTCTGGTGGGCACCGGGGACAGTCCGTTGACAGTGCTCTTTTATGAGGCTTGCGGCTTCCGGGAGTGCGGACGGGTGAAAGACTTCTTCCTGGACAACTACGACCACCCGATTTTCGAGGCGGGGCGGCAGCTGGTGGATATGGTATATTTTTCCCTGCCGCTGTGAGCCTGCGGTGAAAGTTTTCCCCGAACCCTATGCGGCCAGCATATTGTTTTTTTCGGGGGGGGATAGAATAATGTTTTGGGAATCAAGTTGTTCCCTCTTCCCTGTCCATTACAGATGTCCAAGGTATAACGCGCCGCTTCACCGTGAAGGAATTTGCGGGGGGAACTGATACGGCATATGGATACGGAAAGTGGATTCTGCCAGGAAGATTTAGAGCGCATGCTCAATAGCGACCTGTCCATTCCGGAGAGGCCTGGCATTCAATTCCACACAAGACGAACTCCCGACGGTATTTGGGAGCTTGTGGAAAATGCGGAAGATGACCCGGAATTCTTCGAACTCTATCTGCTGGGGTTTTATGACCAGCAGGATTGGGAAGGTCTTGCGGGCGTCATTTTCCCGGACCTGGAACTTCGGCTGGCGGGCCCCGGACACCATTTCCTGGACGGAGAGGACAATGAATATTTCCCCGGCTGGGATTGGGAGCTTTCCGCTTCGCGCGCCGACTGGGGCTTCCCGGAGGACGCGGACTGGATTCCCTATGACCTGGATGCCTGTTTTGCCGGGTAACGAGGGATTTGGGGGAGAATGAGAAGACGAGAATTACAATGGGGACAAATGACCAGCGTGCGGCAGTCTAACGACTGTCGCACGTTTGCATATTCCTTATTCCTTCACAGCGGCCTTCAGCGCCTCTACCCGGTCGGTTTTTTCCCAGGCCACCCCCAGGTCCTCCCGGCCCATGTGGCCATAGGCGGCCAGCTTGCGGTAGATGGGCTTGCGGAGGTCCAGGTCCCGGATGATGGCGGTGGGCCGCAGGTCAAAGACCTTAGCCACAGCCTCCTCCAGCTTCCCATCACTGACGGTTCCCGTGCCGAAGGTCTCCACCATGATGCTCACGGGCTTGGCGACGCCGATGGCGTAGGCCAGCTCGATCTGGCAGCGCTTGGCCAGACCCGCCGCCACAATGTTCTTGGCAACCCAGCGGGCGGCGTAGGCGGCGGAGCGGTCCACCTTGGTGGGGTCCTTGCCGGAGAAGCAGCCTCCGCCGTGGGGGGCGCTTCCGCCGTATGTATCCACAATGATCTTCCGGCCTGTGAGGCCCGCGTCGGCGGCGGGGCCGCCCTTGACAAAGCGGCCGGTGGGGTTCACATAGTATTTCGTGTTCTCGTCCAGCATATCGGCGGGGAGGACCTCCTTGGCCACCAGGTTGATCATGTCCCGGCGAATCTGCTCCAGGGTGACGTCGGGATTGTGCTGGGTGGAGATGACCACGGTGTCAATGCGGACCGGGTTGTTGTTTTCGTCGTACTCCACGGTGACCTGGCTCTTTCCGTCGGGGCGCATGTAGGAGACCAGACCGCTCTTGCGGACCTTGGTCATCTGGAGGCAGAGCTTCTGGGCCAGGGCCAGGGGCAGGGGCATCAGCTCCGCCGTCTCGTCGCAGGCGTAGCCGAACATCATGCCCTGGTCGCCCGCGCCGTGGTTCAGCTCCGCTTCCTCGTTGTTCTTGTTTTCCAGGGATTTGTCCACGCCCAGAGCGATATCGGCGGACTGCTCGTCGATGGAGGTGATGACTCCGCAGGTGTCGCAGTCGAAACCGTACTTGCCCCGGTCATAGCCGATGTCTCGGACCACTTCCCGGGCGATCTTGTCGATGTCCACATAGCAGCTGGTGGTGATCTCGCCCATGACGTGGATGAGCCCGGTGCAGGCGGTGGTCTCGCAGGCCACCCGGCCCTGGGGGTCCTGGGCCAGGATAGCGTCCAGAACAGCGTCGGAGATCTGGTCGCAGATCTTGTCGGGATGCCCCTCCGTCACGGACTCGGAAGTAAAGAGATAGTGTCTTGCCATAGCTTGCTCCTTTTCGGCCCCTGTGGGGCGGCGCGCCTGTTTTCTCCCGCGCGCTGGGACAATTTTTTTGCCGGCTGAAAGGCCCTGAGATGCAAAGAAAAACCGCACGTTTCGACGCGAAACGTGCGGGAAGTTCCTTCTCGTTCCTCATCTGTCGTTTCCGCCGGATTTGGCACCTTTCAAACGCAGGTTGCCGTGGTTTCATCGGGCCGTTCCCTCCGCCACTCTTGATAAGGATATTTACTTGATGCTTATTGTATCAGGTATCGCCGGTTTGTCAAGGGTTCATAAGCCCTTTTTCGCCGGAAATTTTTTCCGATTAAGGCAATGTTCAAAAAATGTTGGTGACTTTTTCCTGGGAAGAGGGTATAATGCTCTTTAACTCAAAAACTAAAATCAGGAGGGAGCTTCCTTGAGAAAGCTGAACAGCGCCATGGAGCGCTTCGCGCTTCGGCACCCCGACTTCGGCGTCCCCAACCTCATGCTGTACATCGTCATTGGAAACGTCATCGCCTTTTTCCTGCTGCGCATGACCAGCGGCCTGGCCATCCAGTTTTTGTACTTTGACTGGGGGCTGGTCCTCCGCGGGCAAATCTGGCGGCTGCTGACCTTCATCTTTGTGCCGGAGCACACGCAGCCCTTCAACCTGATTTTATCCTTGTACTTCATGTACTTCATCGGCTCCATGCTGGAGCGGGAGTGGGGCACGCCGAAATTCAACCTCTACTACCTCTCCGGAGTGGTCCTGACCCTCATCACGGGCGTCGCCAGCCATTACGCCTTCGGCTACGGCGTGCTGATGGGAACCTACTACGTGGGCATGTCCATGTTCCTGGCCTTTGCCGCCTTGTACCCCGACGCCCAGCTAATGCTGCTGTACATCATCCCGGTGAAGGCCAAGTGGCTGGCCTTGGCGGACATCGCCCTCTTCGCTGTGGATGTCATCGCCGCCCTGTTCCGGGGGGACTGGCTCGGCGCCCTGCTGCCCGTCATCGCCCTTTTGAACTTCCTGATCTTCTTCTGGTGTGAGATCGCGGATCAATTGGACCGGCGGCGGGCCTATGCCCGGCACCGGAACTCCCATCAGACCATTCAGTTTAAGTCAGCCGTCCGCCAGCAGCGGAAGAAGGAGGCCCAACAGGGCTACCGGCACAAGTGCTCCGTCTGCGGCCGGACCGACACGGATTATCCGGACCTGGAATTCCGCTACTGCTCCCGCTGCGCGGGCTACCACTGCTTCTGCGCGGACCACATTTTCAATCATGAGCATTTCAAGGAGTGAACCCCTTTGAGAAATCCCTTTCCCAAACCCAAATACCGCCTCTCCCTGCCGCTGAGCGTTCTGGCGGCGGTGCCGCTGGCCGGAGGCGTCACCCTGCTGGCCCTCTGGTGCCAGCCCAATTCCTTCCGCGCCCTGCTCTCCGGCTTTCTCCGCCAGCCTCTGCTGATCGTGCTAAACGCTCTGCCAGCGGGCCTTTTGATTCTGGCGGCGGCGTGCCTGCTTCGCAATGTGTTCTTCAGCGCGGCGCTGGTGAACCTGGCGGTGGGCGCTTTGTCCATCGCCAACCGGGTGAAGATCGAGGTCCGGGACGAGCCGGTGTTCCCCCGGGACTTCGCCCTTTTAAAAGAGGTAGGCAGCGCTCTTGGAAGCTACGACATCCGCTATCCCATTCCCCAGATTCTAGTGGTGCTTTTCGCGACCGCCGCTCTGCTGGCCCTGGGGGTTTTCATCGGCCACAAGCCCTTTCCGGTGGAGCGGCTCCGGGGCTGGGCGGGGAGACTTCTGGGCTTCTCGGCGGGCCTTGCGGTTCTGACGGGCCTGATCTTCACCGTTTACGCCTCCAAGGACCTTTACCAGTCCTTCCAGGTCCGCAACGCCGAGTACGTCCCCTCCGTTTTCAACGACCTGGGCTTTCCCTACGCTTTTTGCCATCACTTCACCACCTATCTGGTGGACCGGCCCGAGGGCTTCCGCCGCGCCGAGGCGGAGGGCTGGGAGACCGGGGACCGGACCGGGCTGGGGAAGGACGTCAGCGTCGTCATGGTGATGAACGAGGCCTTTTCCGATCTCACCGACGAGGCCCTCTTTTCGTATCATGGGGGAAACGATCCCCTGCCCAACCTCCACGCCCTCCGGGAGGACCCCCACGCCCTCAGCGGCCGCGTGGTGGTTCCCGGCTTCGCCGGAGGCACCGCCAACACGGAGTTCGACGTGCTGACGGGCATGCAGACCACCGCCCTCTCCACCTCCACCAGCTCCGCCATGCGGGTGGTGAACCGGAATCTGGACAGCCTCTTCCGGGTCTTTGGGAACGACGGCTACGAGACCTCCTTCTACCACCCGGGGGACAACTGGTTTTACAACCGGGAGAACGTCTACCGCTGGCTTGGCGCGGGGGAGACCCTATTCGTCGGAGACATGGAAAGCCCGGAGTACAAGGGCCGCTGGGTCACGGACGACTACGCCGCGAGCCTCATTGAAGCGGCCTTTGAGCAGGCGGAGGGGCCCCTCTTCCACTTCACCACCACCATACAAAATCACATGTCCTACACCGCCGACAAATATGGGCCGGATTACGAATTCCCCCCCACGGGCATTCCCGGCCTCTCGGCGGAGGTGGAAACCCTCCTCAGCGTTTATGTGGAGGGCCTCCGGGACGCGGACGCCATGCTGGGCCGCCTCTGGCGGTATTTCGCCGCCCAGGAAAAGCCGGTGGTTCTGGTCTACTGGGGGGACCACCTGCCCTATCTGGGGGACAATCAGCTGGGCTACCGGCAGCTGGGCGTCGATGTGTTTCCCGGCCCGGAGGGGCAGGAAAATCTGGCCGCCTACCAGACCCCCTATGTCATCTGGGCCAACGACGCGGCGGCGGAAGCTCTGGACTGGGACCGCGCCGCGGAGGCTCTGAACCTGCCGGAGACCGTCTCCGCCTGCTTTTTGGGGGCGGCGGTGCTGGAGCTGACGGGCCGGGGAGAGGAAAGTCCCTGGTTCGCCTTCCTAAATGAGCTCCGCCGGGAGCTTCCGGTGGTACAGAAAACCATCTGCCAGACGGCGGACGGCTCCGTCATCGGGGAGCTGACCGCCCAGCAGCGGGATCTCCTCCAGAAGTGGCGGCAGTGGAGCTATTACAAGCTCCAATATAAGGAGATTCCATGAGAGCCCGGTCTCTGGCCCTCCGCGGCGTCCTCACGGCCCTGGCGGCGGCTCTGCTGTGCTTGGGGGGCGTCCTCCCCGGCACGGTGTTCTGCGCTCCCATTCTGGCCATGGGCGCGCTCCTGCCCGTGCTGGAGGAGCTGGGCCCCAAAGCCGCCGGAACCGCCTACGCCGCCACAGCCATTTTAGGGCTGCTCCTCTCCCCCAACCGGGAGACCGCCTTTGTCTACCTGTTCTTCGGCTGGTATCCCATCCTCCGGCCGAAGATCGCCGCCCTGCCCTCCCGGCTCCCGCGCCTCCTGGCCCGGCTGGCGGTGTGCAACGTCGCCGCCCTCCTGCTCTACGGACTGCTTCTGCGGGTCATGGGCCTGACGGAGGAGCTGCTGGAGGCCGCCTGGTATTTCAACGCCGCCCTGCTGGCCATGGGCAACGTGGTCTTTCTGCTGACGGACTCCACCCTGGCCCGGCTGACCCACATCTGGCACTGGAAGCTGAAAAAGCATCTATACCGATAATTTCATCGAGGTGATACCATGAAAACCGCGCTGGTCCTGGAGGGCGGAGCCCTGCGGACCATTTACTCCTCCGGCGTGTGCGACGCCTTTTTGGACGGCGGGCTCCCTCTGCCGGACTACACCCTGGGCGTCTCCGCCGGCATTGCCTATGGCGTCAGCTATCTCTCCCGGCAGAGCCGGCGGAACCTCCAGCTGATCTGCCATTACGCCAACGACAAACGCTATATGGGCTTTCGGAATCTGGCGGACCCCCGGAACCGCTCCTATTTCGGCCTTAAGTTCGCCTACGAGACCATCCCCAACGAGCTGATTCCCTTTGACTACGACGCATTCGCCGCCTACCCCGGCCGGGCGGAGGCGGTGGTAACGAACCTGATCACCGGAGAGGCGGAATACCTTCCCGTCCCCCGGCGGGACTCCCCCAACCTGCCGCTGGAGGCCACCTGCGCTATCCCTTTGATGTTCCCCGTCATCCGAATCGGCGGCCAATCCTATCTGGACGGCGGCTGCGCCGACGCCATCCCCTGGCGGCGGGCCCTTCGGGAGGGCTGCGACCGGGTGGTGGTGGTGCTGACCCGGGAGCGGGATTACTACAAAAAGCCGGGCCGGTCCGACCAGACCATTGCCCGGGCATTCAAGCGGTATCCGAATTTTCAGGAAACCATGCGAACCCGGTCGGAGCGGTACAACGCCTGCCGGGAGGCCCTGTTCGACCTGGAGCGGCAGGGTAGGGTTCTGGTCATCGCCCCCAAAGACACCCTGGGCTGCTCCCGGACGGAGAAGAACCTGGATATCCTCCGGGCGCTGTGGCAGGAGGGCTATTTCGACGGGCGGCGGGAAATCGAACGGATCCGGGCGTTTTGGACCAAGGAATAAGCAAGCGGAGCGGCTAAACGCCGCTCCGCTTCTCATTTTCAAAAGGCCGGGATTAGTCCTCGCAGAGGCCAGCGGTGATGATGGCCATGGAGTAGACCTCCTGGGCGTTGCAGCCTCGGGAGAGGTCGTTGATGGGGGCGTTGAGGCCCTGGAGAATGGGGCCGTAAGCGTCGAAGGAGCCCATGCGCTGGCAGATTTTGTAGCCGATGTTGCCCGCGTTGATATCGGGGAAGATAAAGGTGTTGGCCTGGCCGTGAACGGGGGAGTCGGGGCACTTGGTTTTCATCACCCGGGGGGACACAGCGGCGTCGAACTGGAGCTCGCCATCCACCACCACGCCGGGCAGGGCGAACTTCGCCTTTTCACAGGCCTGGTGCATCTTGTCCACATCCTCACCGGAGCCGGAGCCGTGGGTGGAATAGCTGAGGAACGCCACCTTGGGGTCGATGCCGAAGGTCCGGGCCGTCTGGACAGTCTCCACGGCGATCTCCACCAGCTCGTCCTCCGAGGGCTTGATGTTGATGGCGCAGTCCGCCATGGCGAATACGTCCGGGTCGCCGGTGGCGGAGGGGCGGACCAGAATGAAGCAGCTGGAGACGATCTTGCACCCCGGCTTGGTCTTGATGAGCTGGAGCGCGGGACGAACGGTGTCGGCGGTGGAATAGGTGGCGCCGCCCAGCAGGGCGTCGGCATAGCCCATCTTCACCAGCATCGTGCCAAAGTAGTTGCCCTGCTTCAGCACGGCGCGGCACTGCTCCTCGGTCATCTTGCCCTTGCGGAGGGTCACCATCTCGGCCACCATCTTGTCCATATCCTCAAAGGTCTCGGGGTCCAGAATCTCCGCGCCCTTGACGTTGAAGCCCACCTCTTCGGCGGCGGCCAGAATCTCCTCCCGGTTGCCCACCAGCACGGGCATCAGGAACGTGGCGGACAGCAGCCGGGCCGCGGCCTCCAGGATGCGGGGGTCGGTGCCCTCGGTGAACACGATTTTGCGGGGATGGGCTTTCAGCTTTTTGATCAGAAATTCAAACATGTCTTTTCCTCCAGATGTACAAGTCTTTGCCGGGGTTTGATAACTCCATTATACACGTTTGCCCGCCCCGGTCAATCCATATTTCAGGGCTGGATGATAAAAATTTACGGTTCTGTCACCAATTTCCAGCCCCCGTATGGCACACTGAATTCGGCCCTCGGGGCGGTTTTGGTCGAGATCGCCGGAAAATCCCCGGAAGGTCCCGCTTTTTTGCCCCTTCCAGGGCTTGACGGCAGGGGAAAAAAGCGGTATGATAGGCACTGGTAACAAATTGTAACTTTTTCAGGACCTCCCCTCCCGCTTTTCGGGAGGGCCGGATACCAGATACAAGGAGACCCTATGAGCCAAGACAGGAAAAAAACCACCACCCAGGTCCCGCCTCGCCAAGGGGACAAGACGGAAACCGCCGGAGAGCGGGAGAGCTTCCCCGACGGCTGGAGCCCCTGGAAGGATTGGGACCTTCCCCCCTCGATCCGGGACTGGGAACCGGAGGGGGAGCGCCGTCCCCCGGAGCGCCGCCGCGCCTCCTCCCACAGCCGGGAGCGCCGGAATCCCTCCTCCCGAAAGGCCCGCTCCCCAGCTCGGCAGGAAAGCGCCCCCTCCCCCCGACAGTCCATCGCCCAGAAGCGGCTGCACTTCCGCCGCCGCTGGCGGCGCATCGTCCGGGAAAACAAGGCCCACCGCTTCCCGGAGTCCGAGCGGCTGCCCATCCAGCTGATGCTGTTCTTCTGGGGGCTGTTGCCTATGTGGGGAAGCCTCCTCCAGGAGCGGGTGCTGCAAAAGAACAGCGCCTCCCGGCAGAAGGACGCCCGGAGCTCCCAGAAAAAGCGCCGCTGGCGCATCCATCCCGCCGTATTCCTGACAGGAGGCTGTGTGGCGGCGGCACTGCTGCTGTTCGTCTCCACCTATACCAACGGCGTCACCGTCACTTACGACGGAAAGGTGCTGGGTTCCCTCTCCAGCCAGGCCGAGGCCGAGGAGGCCCGGGCAGAGCTGGAAAAGGCCACCGCCCAGACCCTGGGGCGGAGCTTCACCATTGACGACTCCTTGATTCAATACTCCTCCGGCCTCCTCCGCCGCCAGGACCTGGTGGACAAGGAGACCTATGAGGAGGAGCTGAGCCAGGAGGTCGGCATGGTCACCACCGCCTACTGCCTGTATGTAGACGGCGAGCGCATCGGCGCCACACCCTACAAGGGCGCCCTGGAGCAGCTTCTGGAGCAAATGCAGCTATCCGCCACCAACGAGGGCACCATCTCCGTCTCCTTCGCCGAGAACGTGGAGGTGAAGGAGGAGTTTGTCGCCACGGACAGCCTGATGAACCTGGGCTTCCTGGCGGAGACCCTCTACAGCACCAAAACCGCCGAGGTCACCTACACCGTGGCCAAGGGGGACACCTGGTCCGAGATCGCCG
>CAQXTN010000032.1:0-20768 GCA_948916585.1 uncultured Oscillibacter sp.
TGCGGGCGGTGAAATACCTGCTGGATCAGGCGGAGGAGCGGGGAATGCCCTGCGTGGTGAATCTGAGCTACGGCACCAACTGCGGCTCCCACCAGGGGCAGACCCTCTTCGAGTCCTACATTGACCAATCCGCCCAGCGGGGCCGAAGCGTGGTGGTCTGCGCCGCCGGGAACGAGGGCTCCGGGGCCCACCACTTCCGGGGACGGCTGATGGAACAAGAGACCCTGAACGCGGAGTTCACCGTCTCCACCCAGCGCCAGCAAATCTACCTCTCCCTCTGGAAGAACTTTGCCGACGACGCGGTGTTCGAGCTGGTTCTTCCCAACGGACAGACCACCGGGCCCCTGACGGAGGGAACCCGGTTTCTCCGCTTCGGCCCCATCCGGGCGGCGATTTTCTACGGTGTGCCCACCCACTACACCGCCACCCAGGAGGTCCTGTTTCTCCTGGACGCTCCGCCGGGGGAATTAGACGGCCTCTGGAATCTGCGGTATCTTGGCAAAAAGGTGGCCGACGGGCGGTTTGACGTGTGGCTGCCCACCATTGAGGAGGTCAGCGACCGCACCGCCTTCCTCCAGCCGGAGCCGGACCTGACCATCACCCTCCCCGCCACGGCGCTGTATCCCATCTCCGTGGGGGGCTTCCGGCCGGAGACGGAGACGGTGAGCCCCTTCTCCGGCCGGGGGGACCAGGACTGCGCGGGTCGGGTGCTCCTGGACCTGACCGCCCCGGCGGAGGCGGTCCGCTCCGCCAAGCCCGGCGGGGGCTATGACGTGTTTACCGGCACCAGCATGGCGGCCCCCTTTGTCTCCGGGTCGGCGGCGCTGATGATGGAGTGGGGCATCATCCAGGGAAACGATCCCTTCCTCTACAACCAGCGGGTGAAGGCATTTTTATGCAAGGGGGCCCTCCGCAGCCCCTTCCTGTCGTACCCAAATCCTCTTTGGGGCTATGGGCGGCTGAACCTCTGCGGAACCATGAACGAACTGGTCAGTCATTTGGAAAGGGGGCTTTAACCATGGCCTTATCTCCCGAGGCGATGGCTTTCATTCAAGCGCCGGACACCGTGGACTTCGTCACCCGTGCTACGGACGCTTTTTTTGCCTACGTTCAGCGATCAAACGAGGTGGTCATCGGGCAGTTTCTCTCCGGGCGCTATGTCCTGGGCTACATCAAGCAGGAGAATTTCCACCACCTGGAGGAGGCCCTGGGCACCGCCTTCGTCAGCTCCGTCTCCGTGGTGCTGGGGCTTTTGGACCGTCCCGCCCTGGAGGCGGCGGGGGTCTCCCAGGTCCAGAGCCAGCCCTACCTGAACCTGAAGGGGCGGGGGGTGCTCATCGGCTTCCTGGATACCGGCATCGACTACACCCAAAGCGTCTTCCGCTATGAGGACGGCAGCAGCCGGATTCAATATATCTACGACCAGACCGTGGACGGCCCTCCGCCGGAGGGCTTCCTCCTGGGCCGGGAGTACTCCAACGCGGAGATCAACGCCGCCCTGGCCGCCCAGGACCCCTACGCCATCGTGCCCCAGCGGGACGAGGAGGGCCACGGCACCTTCATGGCCTCCGTGGCGGCGGGGCGGCAGTCGGAGGACTTCTCCGGCGCGGCTCCGGACGCGGAGATCATCGCCGTAAAGCTGAAAAAAGCCCGGTCCTTCTACCGGGAGCGCTACTGCGTCCCGGCGGACCAGGAGCACGCCTATGAATCCAGCGCCGTCATGGTGGGCGTGGAGTACATTCTTCACAAGGCCCGGCAGCTGGGCCGCCCGGTGGTCATCTGCATCGGCCTGGGCACCAATTCCGGCAGCCACGACGGGGTCAGCGTCTTTGAGGAGTACCTGGGAGGCGCCTCCCTCCAGGCGGGGGTGTGCCTCTGCGCCGCGGCGGGAAACGAGGCGGAGGCCCGGCACCACACTGGCGGCGTCCTCCAGCCCGGGGAGAAGCCGGGTACCGTGGACTTGAAGGTGGGGGAAAACGCCGGGGACGTATACTTGGCCGTGTGGAACACCGTGGCGGACCGGCTGTCCGTCTCCGTCCGGTCCCCCTCCGGAGAGCTGGTGGGCCGGGTGCCCGCCAAGCCGGGCATCGGCCCCGCCGCCGACGTGAAGCTGGTGCTGGAGGCGGCCCGGGTCCAGATCGAGTACCACTTCCCCGTCGAGGGCAGCGGGGGCCAGCTGACGGTGATCCGTATTCTGGGGGCCACCCCGGGTGTGTGGACCATCCAGCTCCACGGGGACATTCTGCTCAACGGCAGCTATCAGGTGTGGCTGCCTATGACGGGCTTCGTCTCCCCCACGGTGGAGTTCCTGGCGGCCACGCCGGACTACACCGTCACCAGCCCCGCCTCCGCCGTGGGGGTGATCTGCTGCGGGGCCTATGACAGCAACAACAAAAGCCTCTACGCCAAGAGCTCCCGGGGCCCCGCCTGGGACGGCCGGATTCTCCCGGACCTGACGGCCCCCGGCGTGGGGGTCGGAGGCGTCTACCCCTATGGGCCTGGCCTTATGAGCGGCACCAGCGCGGCGGCGGCGGTACTGGCGGGAACCTGCGCCCTGCTTCTCCAGTGGGGCGTCCGGGAGGGAAACGAACCGGCCATGGGAACCTATCAGATTCGGGCCTATCTCATCCGGGGCTGCCTCCGGCGGCCGGATATGCAGTATCCCAACAACCAGTGGGGCTATGGGGCCATCCAGCTGATGCAGACCTTTCACTTAATGCGGGAGCTGTGACAGCGCAAATCGGGGAAGGCGCGTTCACGCCTCCCCCGGCTTCCCCTTCAAAGCTCCTCCGGAAAGCGCACGGTGAAGCAGGTCCGCCCCCCTCCGCTTTCCGCCCGCAGCTCCGCGCCATGCCGCTTTGCGATCTGCCGGGCAATGGCCAGGCCCAACCCCGTGCCGGAGCGGTTTTCCCCACCCCGGGCCCGCCAGAAGCGGTCAAAGATATGGGGCAGCTCCTCCGGCGGAATGCCCCGGCCATGATCCGTCACCTCCACGGCGAAGCCCCTCGCCTCCCGGCTCAGGGCAAAGTCCACGGCTCCCCCCGGATGGGAAAACTTCACTGCGTTGTCCAGCAGAATCAGCAGCATCTGCCGGACCCGTCCGTAGTCCCCCTTCAGAAGGCACTCCTCTTGGGGACAGCGGACGGAGACCTCCGCCGCTTTCCCCCGGGCGCTCTGGCGAATCGCCCGGGCGGCGTCCCGGACCACGCCGCGGAGGTCCATTTCCTCCATCTCCAGGCGAAACTGGCCGTCCTGTAAGCGGGACAGGTCCAACAGATCATTTACCAGCCGCTCCAAATGGCGGCTCTCCGCCAGCATTTGAGTATAGTAGGCAGCCACCTCCTCCCCTTCGCTCACCGTGCCGTCCTGAAGGACTTCCAGCGACCCCCGCAGTACCGCTACAGGAGTCCGCAGCTCGTGGGAGTGGAGCAGCACGGCCCCGGTGACTTCCGCCGCTGTCCAGACCGGAACACCCACCGTCAGGGTCGGGGCGTCCAGCAGGGCGGAAAAGCCCTCTCCCCAGGCGTTCTCCCCGGAGAGGGCCCGTTCCACAATCTCCCAGGCTCCGGCGGGGAGACCGTCCCGGACCATCCGGTCCCGCCCTGGGGCCAGCAGAGTCCGGTCACCGTCCACAATCCAGACCTCCGCCGGCGTCAGTTCATTTAAAAAACGCAGATACGCGCCATAGCCGCCCCCTCTGCCCCGGCCCATGCCGCTTCCAAAGGAGGCCAGGGTCTCGGCGATGGAGGCCGCCTGGACCTCCATCGCCTCTCGGTTGACGGAGATGGTGTGCCTTCGGAAGGCGGCGGCATACACTCCGCCCAGCACGGCGGCGAAGAGCAGCAGCACCGCCGCGAAGTAGGCGGCCAGCTTCCAGACCATTCCGCGCCTCATGTCAGCACCTCAAATTTATAGCCCACGTTGCGAATGGTGCGGATTTCCCAGGCCGGATGAGGCGCCGCGTCCAGCTTCGCCCGGAGGCGTTTCATATGGGAATCCACCGTCCGGGGGTCTCCGTAGTAATCATAGCTCCAGAGAAGGTCCAGCAGCATCTCCCGGGTATAGGCCCGGTTCCGTCCACGAACCAGGGTCCAGAGCATGTCCACCTCCCGCTTTGTCAGCCGTACCGCCCGTCCGGGGCCGTCACCACCTGAAAGCCCTCCCGCCGGGCCGCGCTGGAGAGGATGTTCAAAAGCTGTGGATTGTCGTCCGCGATGAGCATGAGAGACATGGCAGATTCCTCCGGCCTTGATCTGTAAGCAGTATAGCGCCGGTATATGGCAGCCCTGTGTCATACGGCGAAAAAAGAGCGGAAAGTAGCGTCTTTCCGCCACACAGCTGACACATGGGGATGGTAAGCTCTTCTCACCAAGCGGGAATTTGGAAAGGAGCTATTTACAATGAAGCATTTGAAGCAGATTCTTGCCGGTGGCGTCGCCGCCCTTTCCCTCACCACCTCAGCCCTGGCGGCTCCCCTCTATGCCACCCCCGTCGAGGCCGTCGGCGTCACCGGAAAAACGCTGGAGGAGGTTCAGGCGGAGCGCTGGTCCGGCAAAAGCTATGGGGCCATCGTTGCCGAGGCCGGGGCCTTGGCGGAATTCCAGGCGGCGGTATGGGAGATACAAGCGGAGACCCTGGCCGCCTGGGTGGCGGAGGGCTTTTTGACCCAGGAAGAGGCGGACGCCCGGCTGGATGCCCTCCAGCAGCGTCAGACCGTCTGTGGCGGTCCGGGCGGTTTCGGCTGTGGTCTGGGCCGGGGCGGCGGCTTTGGCGGCGGCCTGGGACGAGGCGGCGGACGGGGCCTGCGGAGCGGCTGCCGGAATTTCTACGCCTAAACAGGAAAACGGGCCGGCATGCGCCGGCCCGTTTTCTCCCTCATGGCCCCGCCGGGCTCAGTTCCCGCAGTAGTATTGCTTAATTGTTCCCAGGAGGGCCGTCACCCGCTGGTCCTGAATCCGGTAAATCACGTTCATTCCCTGCTTCTCCGAGGCCAGAATCCCCGCCGTCCGCAGCTGGTTCAAATGCTGGGACAGGGCGGAGGCGGAGATGTTGGGAGTGAAGGCGTGGATTTCCCCCACGGTCAGCGGCCCCTTCCCCAGGGCGCACAGAATGAGCAGCCGGTGCTCATTGGCCAGAATTTTCAGCAGCTCCGCAATGCTTTTGGCTTTCTCCTCCACAGCCGCCGTCCTCCTTCTTTTGTTTCAGCATGCAGATGCCCTGGGTCATGGTGCCCATGGGGCAGTAAACGCACCAGGACCGGGGCCGGAACAGCGCCATGGTCGCAAGCCCCAGCACCGTGGAGGTCATCATAACACCGTAAAAGCCAAAGGCAAACTGGGCAATCCAGGGGGCCACCATATCCACCTCCGCCCACTGCCAGGGCAGCTTGAAAACCCACAGCAGCGTCACCGTCTGCCGCAGGGGCGCCCCGGTGAAAACCATCCAGGTTCCCCGCAGCATCAGGCCGAACATGACCATGAAGAAGGCCAGGAAGCCGTACCGGAACCAGCGGCTTCGGAGGAACTTGGGCGGCGGCGCGTTTCGGGACAGCTTCCTCCCCAGAAGGCCCAGAAGCTGTCCCCGTCCGCAATAGCGGTGACAGTATGCCTTGCTCCCGCCAATCAGCGCCACCAGCAGCGGAATGGTGAAAAACAGCATCCCCAGCCAGGCGAACAGGATGTTGCACAGGCCCAAGGTCCAGTACAAAAGCTCCCCCATCCAGAGGTAGTCGTACCACTTCTTTTTCATCCCGCAGTCCCCCTCTCCACTATGGCGATCACGTCCGCCGGACAAATCTTGGCGCACTTCCCGCAGCCCACACACAGCGCCCCATCCACCCGGGCAGCTACGCCGGACACCACCCGGATGGCCGCCCGGGGACAGACCTTCATACAGGTCCCGCAGGCCACACACTCCCGGCCCACCTGGGCCAGCCTTTTTGACAATGCCATAACATCCTCCTAAAATAAGTAATTTAGATATTCCTAATATACTTTATTCTTGTGAGCTTGTCAAGACGCAGGGTGTTCTTTTGTGGCCTTTGTCGAAAACGGGCACTATCCCTTGTGTCTGTAACAAAGATGTAATATACAAATTGTGGTTTTTGCCTCTTAGGGGCTTGCCATCAGCCAAAAAATATCTTACAATAGGGGTTGCCGTTTAAGGCTGAAATTTTGAAATGAAACGAGGTGCTCGCATATGAAAAAGACGCTGGCCGCTTTCCTCCTGGCTCTGACCCTGTTGACGGGCAGCGCCGCCGCCTTCTCCGACGTGGACGAGGGGCTGTATTATGCGGCGCCCATTGCCTGGGCCGTGGAGCGGGGCATTACCACCGGAACCTCCGGCGACACCTTCTCCCCGGACGCTCTATGTACCCAAGGACAGATTCTCACCTTCCTCTGGCGGGCCGCCGGGTCTCCCCAGGCAGAGCTTATCACGGAAATGCCGGACCTGAACCCGGACTTCCAAAATGCCATGGCCTGGGGCTATGACGCGGGCATTTTAAACGACGCGGACTTCCCTCACGGGGCCGTCCTCTTGAATCCCTCCGCCCCCTGCACCCGGGGCATGGCCATGAGCTTCC
Source organism: uncultured Oscillibacter sp. (assembly GCA_948916585.1). Lineage (GTDB taxonomy): Bacteria > Bacillota > Clostridia > Oscillospirales > Oscillospiraceae > Oscillibacter. Next base: position 6,584 of record CAQXTN010000032.1, read on the forward strand.
TCTGGCGTTATGCGGGGGCCCCAACCCCCAATGCCTCCTGTACCTTCACCGACGTGGCTCCCGCCGCCGGCTATGCGCAGGCCGTGGCCTGGGCTGTGGAAAGCGGCATCACCTCCGGTACCTCCGAGACCACCTTCTCCCCCGGCGAGCCCTGCACCCGGGGGCAGATTGCCACCTTCCTCTACCGCTGCCTGAACGAGACCGGGGAAATCGTCCAAATTCCCGAGGACCCCATCCCCCAGCCCTCCGCCCAGGAACCGGAGGAGTCCCGTCCCCTGCGGACCTACACCGGAACCGGCGAAGCCCATTCCCTGGGGCTGGACGGCAGCGAGTTCACCAGCGAGGGCGTGTATGAGGCGAAGGTCACCGTGGACGTCTACTCCCCCTATGAGGCGGTTTTCACCGTTCAGGTTCCCTTCCCTCTGTTCCAGGCGTGCAATTACACCGTTCGCTTCGACAACCCGGAGAAGCCGGATCAGAGCTTCCTCTTCATTTTCCTCCGCTGGGACGAGGCCTTTGCCGACATGATTCCCTGGGAACAGGACCACAATTTCTTCCGCTTCGTGGATACCAGCTATCCGGACAGCTTCCTCTCTGTCCGGCAAGACTACAGCGGAGACGACCGCATCGGCGGGGCCCTGGTCCGCCGGGTCACCTTCTCCCGGGGCAGCTATTTCACCTTTGACATGCTGGACGGGTACACACCCTCCTGTTTTGTCTCCACCAATCCATAATTCTATTCAAAAACCGGGCCGCGCTTTTTGCGCAGCCCGGTTTCTTCATAGATCACACCCCGTCCTTCGCCTGGAAAACCGCTTTCATGCCCTTGTAGGTCTCGTAGCAGTCCAGCTTGGACACCGTTTCAAAGGGGGCGTGCATGCTCAGCACCGGGACCCCAGCGTCCAGGGTGCTGATGTTCCGGTTGGCCATATACATGGCCACGGTGCCGCCGCCTCCGGCGTCCACCTTGCCAAGCTCGGAAATCTGCCAGATGACTCCCGCCTGGTCAAAGAGCCGCCGGACATAGGCCACCGTCTCCGCGTCCGCGTCGGAGGCCCCGGACTTGCCCCGGGCCCCGGTATACTTGCAAAGGCCCACGCCGTAGTTCAGTTGGGACTCGTTCCGCTTCTCGAACACGTCGGGGTAGTTGGGATCGTAGGCCGCCGTCACGTCGGCGCTGAGACAGAAGGACTTGGCGAAGCAGGCCCGGAGGGTCCCGCCCTGGGCGGCGCACAGGTCCTCCAAGAAGGTATCAAAGGCGGCGGACTGCATGCCCGTCACGCCGTCGGAGCCAATCTCCTCTTTGTCCGCCAGGATGCACACGGCGGTTCGCGCCGGCGTTTCTTCCAAATCCAGCAGGGCCTTGAGGGCGGCGTAGGCACAAACCCGGTCATCGTGGCCGTAGGCACCGATGAGGGAGCGGTCCAGGCCGATGTCGCAGGCCTTCACCGCCGGGACGGCCTCCAGCTCCGCGGAGGTCAGGTCATCCTCCACCAGTCCGTACTTCTCGTGAAGCAGCTTCATGACGGCCAGCTTCACCCGGCCGGATTCCTCCTCCCCGCCGATGGGGCGGCTGCCCAGCAGCAGGTTCAGCGTCTCGCCGGGCACCGCCTCCCCCAGGGGCTTTTTGTTCTGGGCCGCTCCCAGGTGGGGCAGCAGGTCCGTAATCACCAGCCGGGGCTCTCCCTCCTCCTCGCCGATGCGGACGGTGACCTTGGTTCCGTCCTTCCGAATCGCCACGCCGTGGAGGGCCAGGGGGATGGTAACCCACTGGTACTTGCGGATGCCGCCGTAGTAATGGGTCTTGAAATAGGCCAGCTCGCTGTCCTCATAGAGGGGGTTGGGCTTTAAATCCAGCCGGGGAGAGTCAATGTGGGCCGCCGCCAGCTGGATGCCCTCCGCCAGGGGCTTATGCCCGATGTGGGCCAGCATGACGGCCTTGCCCCGGTTGCAGGCGTAGAGCTTGTCACCGGGATTCACCGCCATGCCCGGCGCATAGGCCCGGTAGCCCGCGGCCTCCGCCAAACGGATGGTCTCCATGGCGCAAAGGCGCTCCGTCTTGCTTACGTCCAGAAATCGCTTGTAGCCGCCGCAGTAGTCCTCCATGGCGGCCCGGTCCCCGTCGGTGAGGATGTCGTAGCCGTTTTTCTTGGTTGAGAGGAGCTGCTCTTTCAGCTCCTTGAATTCGGATTTTTCCATAAACGATTACCTCCTGATATTATCCATGCCGCTTCTCCTCCTGGATCGCTTCCACCAGACGCTCGAAAAACAGATAGGCGTCCCGGCGGAACTCCTCCGGAGATTCCGTGGCGTTGTTCAGCTCGCAGTCGCACTTACCCCGGTAGTATTCGTCCTGCTTCTGGGCGTTGATGCGCAGGCGGGCATATTGCTCCGTAATGTGGTCCCGGACCATGATGCGCTTCACCCGCAGCTCCGTGGGGGCCGTCACGGCCACTGTCCGGTCGCAGAGGCGGTCCAGGCCGCTTTCGAAAAGGTTGATGGCGTCCAGGGCGCAAAGGCCGTCGGAGGATTCCACCAGAGCCTCCAGCTCCGGCAGGAGGAAGCGGTAAACAATGGCGTTCAGCTGGTCCAGCCGGTCCCGCTTGGCAAAGACCTCCTGCCCCAGCTTCTTCCGGTTCAGCTTGCCCTCGGCGGTGAACACCCCAGGGAACCGCACGTTGATGGCGTTTTTGAAGTCCTCGCTTCCCTCCAGCACCTGATGGTAAACCGCGTCGCAGTCGATCACCGTCCCCCCCAGCTCCCGGATGGCCTGCAAGGCGCTGCTTTTTCCCGCGCCGGTGCCTCCGGTGACGCCCAGGATAATCCGCTGGCTGTCCGCGTTGACAACGTGGAAGCCCGCGGCCTTTTTCAGCCGGTTTCCGATGGCCAGTCCCAGACCGCGGTTGTCCGGGCACTGGGCAAAAATCTCTTCCACCTGGCTGTTGTCAAAGCTCCGCAGGGCCTCGAATACCCGCTGGGCCTGGAGCTGCTTGTCGCTGCAGGGCCCCAGGGAGCGGACCACCTGCTGGGGGAAGAGGTGGGCGTACTCATCAAAACAGATGACGCCGGAGGCGGGGCCCGCATGCTCCGCAATCATCCGGGCGGAGTTCATGGGGGAGCCGGTGACCACCGTCACCGGGGCCTTGGGGGCATAGTGCCGGTACTTCATGCCTGGGGCGCCGGGGTGCTCCTCCGGGCGGAGGGAGGACACCACCGCCCGGTCCACGTCAATGTGGCCGATAAGCCGCTCGATATCCTCCACCGGCAGCCCGCCGGGACGGAGAAGCCGGGGCGGTTCCCGGGTCAGGTCCAGCACGGTGGACTCCACCCCCACGGAACAGGGGCCGCCGTCGATTACCATGTCCACCCGGCCCCCCACGTCCTCCAGCACGTCCTGGGCCGTGGTGCAGCTGGGCCGGCCGGACGTGTTGGCGCTGGGGGCGGCAATGGCCATGCCGGCCTCCCGGATGATGGCCAGGGTAACCGGGTGGTTTGGGCAGCGGACACCCACGGTGTCCAGCCCCGCCGTGGTCTCATTGGGCACCGTGGGCTGGCGCTTTAAAATCATGGTCAGGGGTCCCGGCCAGAATTTCCGGGCCAGGGTATAGGCCACCGGGGGAATGTCCGCGCAGTACCGGGGCAGCCACTGTGCCCCGGTGACATGGAGAATCAGGGGGTTGTCCTGGGGCCGACCCTTCACCTCAAAGATACGCCGGACGGCGGCGGGGTTGCTCCCGTCGGCCCCCAAGCCGTACACCGTCTCCGTGGGGATGCCCACCAGCCCCCCCTCCCGGAGAATCTTGGCGGCGGCGGAAATCTTATCCTCGATTTCCTTCTGCTGTCCCTTGGTGTCCCGCAAGTCGTAATAAATCGTCTGCATATTGTTCGCCTCTATCTCTTCGTCCGGGCGTTCGCCCGCTTTTTCCTCCGCAAAACCAATCCGTACACCATCCAACCCAAAGCCGCCAGCCACAGCGGCAAAAGAAGCAGGGCGCAAATCCCCATGATTTCCGCGTCCTCCATGGCATAGGGATTTTCCAATTTCCCGTATGTCATCCCATACCGCATCCCTCGGAGCCAGCCCCAAACCAGCAAGGCTTCCAGTCCGGTCAAAGCCGCCGTCAAGGCCGCGCCCACCGCCCAAAGGAGACCCCGGGCCATCCGCTTCACGCTCCGCCGCCCTTCAGCCGCTCCGCCGTGTCCGCCGTGAGCAGGGCGTCGATGATCTCGTCCAAATCGCCGTTTAATACCGCGTCCAGCCGGTACACTGTCAGCCCAACGCGGTGCTCCACCACCTGGCTTTGCAAAAAGCGGTAGGTCCGCACCTTCTCGCTGCGCCACGCGCCGCCCACCTGGCTTTTCCGCTCTGAGGCGGCGGCGGCGTCCTGCTTTTCCCGCTCCCGCTGGTAGAGCCGGGAGCGGAGGACCCGCATAGCCTTATCCCGGTTCTTGTACTGGCTCCGCTCGTCCTGGCAGGTCACCACCGTCCCCGTAGGCAGATGGGTGACGCGGATGGCGGACTCCGTTTTGTTGATGTGCTGTCCCCCCGCGCCGGAGGAGCGGTAGGTGTCAACTTGAAGGTCCTTGGGGTCGATGGCCACGTCCACCTCCTCCGCCTCCGGCAGCACGGCCACGGTGGCGGTGCTGGTCTGGATGCGGCCGCTGGACTCCGTCTCCGGAACCCGCTTCACCTGGTGGACGCCGCTTTCAAATTTCAAACGAGAGAACACGTCTTCCCCCTCGATGAGCACGCCGCACTCCTTCACGCCCCCCAGCTCCGTCTCGTTTAAGCTGAGAGTCTCTGTCCGCCAGCCCCGCCGCTGGGCGTACATGGTGTACATCCGCAAAAGCTCCCCGGCGAAGAGGGCCGCCTCCTCGCCGCCCACTCCGGCCCGAATCTCCAAAATGACGTTCCGCCCGTCGTTGGGGTCCCGGGGCAGCAGCAGCCGTTTCAGCTTCTCCCGGAGGCGTTCCGCCTCCTCCTTAGCGGCGGCCAGCTCCTCCTGGGCCAGGGTTTTCAACTCCGGGTCCCGGAGCAGGGCCTCCGCCTCCTCCCGGCGGCGCTCCACCGCCTCCAGGGCCCGGCCAGCCTCCGCCACCGGCGTCAGCTCCTTCAATTCCCGCTGAATCGCCGCCAGCCGTTTCCCGTCGCCGTAGATGGCGGGGTCCGCCAGCTGGGCCTCCAGGTCCTCCTGATGGAGGGCCAGCTCTCTTAGTCTTTCCAGCATTGGCCTCCTCCAAAACTATCGACCCGTAGTCTGCAAAAATTCCTGCGTCTGCCGGAGGAATTCCTCCTGCCAGAAGGTGTAGCCCACGGAGCCACTCCGCAGGGACACCGCCGTCCGATGGCCGCAGGGGACATAGTGGTCCATCTGCTCGAAAATCTCCTCGTTCTTATCCTCGCAGCCCCGGGTCAGCACATAGGAGGCGTTTCGAATATGCTTCCCGTTCTCCTTTAAAAAGCTCCGCACCACAGAGCTGCACCGTCCCGCCCACACCGGGGACCCCACGATCACCAGCCGGTAATCCGTCAGGGGATATTGGGCGGTGCATTTCGCGGGCGGCAGCGTCCGGCGCATGGCGTCCACGCCGCACCGGAGCCAGCCGCCCCAGCCGCTGCGGTCCACGCTGTCCTGAAGCTCCGCCAGCTCCGCCCCCAGGGCTTTGGATATCTCCTCCATGGCCGCCCGGGTATTTCCCGTCCGGGAATAATACACGCACAGCACGTTGTTCCATGCCACTTGGCGTTCCTCCTTTGGCTTAGTCGAACAATGCCGTCTTTACCACGGCAAAGGCCTCTCTCAAATAGTAATTGGCCGTGAGCCACCACCAAGGCAGCTCCGCCGGGACGTCGATGGTCCGAAGTCCCTGCTTCTGGGCAATCATATGGGCCCGGAAGCAGTGAAAATCGTTGGTCACCACGGCAATTGTGGCCGTCCCCGTATCCAGGCCCCGCTCCTCCAGCAGGGCCTTGGAAAACCGGAAATTCTCCGCCGTGTTGGTGGAGCGCTCCTCCAGAAGCAGGCGGGCGTTTTCCGCCTCATTCTCCTTCCACAGCGCCCGACGCATGGCCTCCGCCTCGGAAATGGCCTCCCCGGCTCCCTGTCCCCCAGAGAGGACCACCGGCACCCCCGGGTGGATTTCCAGATAATCCTCCGCCGCCCGGATGCGGCTCCATAGGGCCGCCGAGGGCGTCTCGCCGTTGACCCCGGCCCCCAGGACGATCACCGCGTCCACGGGGATGGCGGAGTTGTCCGCCTCCCCCCGGAAAACGATGGCGGCCTCAATGCCCGCCAGGGTCACAAGGCCCAGGGTCAATCCGGTGAAAAAGATTCGCCGACAGACCCTCCCGGCCTGGGAGCGTTTCCCCCAACGGACCACAAGGATTCCCACAGTCCAGGCCGCCGCCGCTCCCAAAAGCAGCCAGCCGGTGAACCGCATCCCGTTGGGTATAATGATCAGCCCCAGCCCCGTCAGGGTTAAAAGGGCGATGCAGGCATACAGGAATTTCGTTCGCATATGATATCCTCTGTAAAAGCCGCCGCTCCGGCGGACAGGAGGCGTCATGCCTCCCCGGCCTCCTCGCTGAGCCGCTCCCAGCGCTCATAGAGAGCGTCCAGCTCTCCCTGGGCGGCCTCCCGCTCCTCTGTCAGGGCGGTCAGCTTTTCGTAGTCGCAGGCGGCAACCTCCATGTCCGCCTCCAGGGCGGAAATCCGCTCCTCCGCCTTGGCGATGTCCCGCTCGCAGATCGTCAACTGCCGCCGGGCGTTCTGCTGGGCCCGGTTGCCCCGGGCAGGGCGCTCGGCCTTTTCCTTCGAAGGCTTCGGGGGCTCGGTCTTTTCCGCCGCCTCCTGAGCCTTCATCTGCCGGTACTGGGTAAAGCCGCAGGGGTAGTCCGTAACCGTCTCATTCGCCAGCTCCCAAATCCGGGTGGCGAAGCGGTTGATGAAATAGCGGTCGTGGCTGACGAACAGCAGCGTCCCGTCGTAGCTTTCCACCGCCTCCTCAATCCACTCCCGGGAGGCGATGTCCAGATGGTTCGTGGGCTCGTCCAAAATCAGGAAGTTGATCTCCCCGTCCATCAGCATGCACAGCCGCAGCCGGCTCTGCTCCCCGCCGGATAGGACGGACACAGGCTTGAACACATCCTCTCCCCGGAAGTCATAGGCCGCCAGGCGGTTTCGGGCGCTCTGGGCGGAGAGGCCCCGTTTCGAGGCCATCATATTCTCCACCAGATTCCAGTCCGGGTGGTCGAAGTGGATGATCTGAGGCAGGTAGGCGGGTTTCGCCTGGGGCCCCAGCTTGACGCGCCCGTCGTCGGGGTACAGCTCCCCCATGATCATCTTGATGAGGGTGGATTTTCCCGTGCCGTTGTCCCCGATGAGGGCAATCCGCTCGCCCCCCTCTACCTTCAAGGTGATGCTGTCAAACAGGTGCTTATCCCCATAGGATTTCGCCAGGTTCCGAATCCCCAGCACCTCGTCCCCGTGGAACTCGGCGGTGGAAAACCGGGCGTCCATTTTCCTTGCCTTGGCGGGCTTTGCGGTGGTGCGCATCCGCTCGATCCGCCGCTCGATATTCACCGCCCGGCGGTAGGTCTTGTCCATGCCCATAAAAGCCCAGAGGCGCAGCTGCTCCGCCGCCTTTTCCAGCTGCTCGATTTTCGCCTGTTCCTTCTGGTACTGCTTCAGCCGCTCCTGATAACGCCGCTCCTTCTCCACGGCGTAAAAGCTGTAGTTCCCGCTGTAGAACTCCGCCTTGCCGTTTTCAATCTCAATGACCCGGGTCACCACCCGGTCCAGGAAGTAGCGGTCGTGGGAGATGGCGACGACGGTGCCCCGAAAGCCCCGGATATACTCCTCCAGCCACTCCGTGGCGTGGAGGTCCAGGTGGTTCGTGGGCTCGTCCAGGAGCAGAATGTCCGTGTCCTCCAGAATGAGGCGGCCCAGGTTCACCCGGGTCTTTTCCCCGCCGGAGAGGCTGTCGAAGAGCTGGCCTCGCATCTCCTGGGAGATGGACAGGCCGTTGGCGATTTTATTGACCGCCACGTCGGTGTCATAGCCGCCAAAGACCTCGAACCGCTCCGTAAGGGAGCCGTAGCGCCGCAGCAGCGCCGGATCCGCCTCCCCCGCCGCCATGCGGCTCTCCAGGGTCTCCATCTCCTTCGCCAGGCTCTCCAGCCGGGCGAAGGCGGAGCGGAGCACATCCTCCACGGTGTACCCCGCCGGGTAGACGGGAATCTGGGAAATCAGGCCAAGCCGGTGGCCGGAGGCGATGGAGACCTGCCCTTCGTCGTGGTCCAGCTCTCCCGTCAATATGCGAAACAGGGTGGTTTTGCCCGCGCCGTTCCGGCCCAGCAGGCCCACCCGCTCCCCCTGGTCAATCTGAAAGGTCAGGCCGTCCAGGACGTTGTGCCCCACCTCAAAGGACTTGACCAGGGAGCTGATCTGTATTTCAATCATAGCGTTTTATCGTTCATTCTCCAGTTTACAGGTTTTGCAGCCGCTCCACCAGCCATTCAAATTTCATGGCGTGGGAGGCCTTTACCAGCATCACGGTTCCCGGTCCCAGCTGCCGCCGGAGCTCCGGCAGAGCCTCCTCCTTGGTGGGGAAGTATTGGACGGACCCGCCGCTGAGGGCCACACCGTCGGCGATTTTCCCCGCCAGGTCCCCGCTGCCGATGGCAAACACCAAATCGACGCCCAGCATCGCGGCCAAGGCGCCCATGTTGTAGTGGGCCCGGCTTCGGATGTCACCCAGCTCCCCCATGTCCCCCAGGACGGCCACCCGCTTGTCGCACTCCGTCCGGGCCAGAATCTCCAGCGCCGCCGCCACGGACTGGGGGTTGGCGTTGTAGCAGTCGTCCAGCAGCATCCGCCGCTCCGGCAGGCGGAGGACCCGCATCCGGCTTCCCGCCGGGACGTAGGAGGCCGCTCCCCGGACAATCTCCTCCCGGCTCAATCCCAGGGCCTCTCCCACCGCCGCGGCAATGGCGGCGGCGTAGGCCATGTGCTCCCCGGGGGCTGGAATGTCCAGCGCGTAGCGCTCCTTCTCCGTGACCACCGTGCAGCGGATGCCCTCCACGCCGTGGTCGGCAATTTCGGCGACGCGGGCCTGACAGTGCTCCGACTTGCCGCAGCGGACCGTGTGGAAGGGCTCCGCCACCGTATCCAGCAGGGCGTCGTCCCCGTTCAAAACCGCCAGGCCGTCCTTTTTCAGGTGGGTGAAAATCTCGCATTTGGCCTTTAGTATCCCCTCCCGGCTGCCCAGGTACTCGATGTGGGCGTCGCCGATGTTGGAGATGACGGCCACGTCCGGCTTCACCATCTCCGTGAGGTATTCAATTTCCCCGAAGTGGTTCATGCCGGTCTCAATGACCGCCGCCTCGTGCTCCCGCGTCAGGCCCAGCAGGGTCAGGGGAGTCCCCACGTCGTTGTTGTAATTCTCGGGGGTTTTCCACACCCGGAGCTTCGCCCCCAGGACGGCGGCAATCATCTCCTTGGTGGTGGTTTTTCCCACGCTGCCGGTGACTTGAATCACCGGGATGGAAAACCGGTCCCGGTAAGCGGAGGCCAGGGCCTTGAGGGCCAGCCGGGTGTCCGGGACCTGGATATAAAATTTGTCCTCTCGAAGGGTCTCCGGCAGGCGTGCGCAGAGGCACCCCGCCGCGCCGCCCTCCAGGGCCGCTTCTATAAAGGCATGCCCGTCGAACCGCTCTCCCACCCAGGGCAGGAAGAGGCAGCCGGGGGTCAGCTTGCGGCTGTCGGTGCAGACCGCAGTGACGGCGGGGGCGTTCTTTCTGGGATTCAGCCACACACCGTCCACGGCGGCGGCGATCTGGTGGGCAGTCATGGGCTCCATTCCATCGTCCTCCTGGCGCCCCAGGTGGGGCGCGCTTTCTTTATATAATGGTATGTATCAGCGGCGCTTGATCTCCAGGGACAGCCGGACAATCTCCTCGCACAGCTCACCATAGCTCATGCCTACGGCGGCGGCCTCCTGGGGCACAAAGCTGGTGGGGGTCATCCCCGGCAGGGAGTTGGCCTCCAAACACCAGAGCTTCCCGTCCTTATCCAGAATCATGTCCGTCCGGGAGTACACCTGAAGGCCCAGGGCCTTGTGGACCCGGAGGGCCAGCTCCCCGGCGGCGGCGGCCTCCGCCTCCGTCAGGGGGGCGGGGCAGACCTCTCTGGCGCCGCCCTTTTGGTACTTGGCGGCGTAGTCGAAGTCCTTCCCGGCGGGAGTGGTCTCCACAGCGGGCAGGGCCCGGTCCCCCAGCACCGCCACCGTCAGCTCCCGGCCATAAATCCGTTCCTCCCAGAGGATTTCTCCGCCGAACCGCCGGACGTTCATCAGTGCGTTTATCAGCTCTCCACGGTCCTCCGGCAGGAAAACCCCCAAAGAGGACCCGCCGGTGGCGCATTTGATGACGCAGGGCATGGGCAGCTCCCGGGCCAGGCGGCAGGCGTCCTCCGGCCCGTATTCCAGCATGCCCCACTTCGGCGTGGGGACGCCCTCGGCCACCATAACCCGCTTTGCCACCGCCTTGTCCATGGCAACGCCGGAGGCCAGATACCCGGACCCGGTGTAGGGCACCCCCAGCAGCTCCAGCGCCGCCTGGACCCTTCCGTCCTCCCCGTCCTGGCCATGGAGGCCCAGGAACACAATGTCCGCACGGCGGCAGAGCTCCAGCACATTGGGGCCGAACACCTGGGGGCTCTGGTCCTTCCGGCTCCGCCGGACGGCCTCCAGGTCTGGGGCCGTGGTTTCGATTCTCGCGTCGGGGCACAGGCCGTCCGCCGCGTCAAAGAGGGCTTCCAGGTCCTCCGGGACCTCCTCCACCCCCAGGAACAAATCGACTAAAATGGCCCGGTGGCCCCGCTCCCGCAGGCTGCGGCAGATGCCGGTGCCCGTCACCAGGGAGACGGCCCGCTCGGTGGAAAGGCCCCCGGCCAATACGACGATCTTCATGCAATATCCTCCAGATATGGTATTCGTTTCATCTTATTACAATCTGTTATAGTTTAGCACAAGCGGCGGGTGAATACAACCGCCAAAACGGTTTTTTTACATTCCCGCCCCAAATGCCGGAAAGGGCTTGACATGGACCATACTCCATGTGATACACTGTGTGCCGAACAACCAAGGAAACCATACGGAAAAGGAGAACGATCATCATGTCTGAGACATCTAAGGTTTATTTCGCGGATTTCCGCTGCCCCAGCTGGCGGGAGAACCTGCCCCAGAAGCTGGCCCGGCTGATGATGACCGCCGGATTCGGCGAAATTGACATGGAGGACAAATTTGTCGCCATCAAGATGCACTTCGGCGAGCCGGGAAACCTGGCCTACCTTCGGCCCAACTGGGCCCGGGCCGTGGCGGACCTGGTGAAATCCCAGGGAGGCAAGCCCTTCCTGACGGACTGCAACACCCTGTATGTCGGCGGGCGGAAGAACGCCCTGGACCACATTGAGTCCGCCTATGTCAACGGCTTCACCCCCTATTCCACCGGCTGTCACGTGGTCATTGCCGACGGGTTGAAGGGCACCGACGAAGTATCCGTCCCCGTGGCGGGCGGCGAGTATGTGAAGGAGGCCAAAATCGGCCGGGCCGTCATGGACGCGGACGTGTTCGTCTCCCTCACCCACTTCAAGGGCCACGAGCAGGCGGGCATGGGCGGCGTGCTGAAAAACATCGGCATGGGCTGCGGCTCCCGGGCGGGTAAAATGGAGCAGCACAACTCCGGCAAGCCCTTTGTGAAGGAAGCAAAGTGCATTGGCTGCAAGGCCTGCGCCAAAATCTGCGCCCATGACGCACCCCAGTTCGGCGCGGACGGCAAGGCGTCCATCGACACGGACAAATGCGTGGGCTGCGGCCGGTGCCTGGCGGTCTGCCCCAAGGACGCCATCGACTGCCTCTATGACGAGGCTCCCACCATTCTGAACAAGAAAATCGCCGAGTACACCAAGGCCGTGGTGGACGGGCGGCCCTGCTTCCACGTCTCCCTGGTGCTGGACATCTCCCCCAACTGCGACTGCCACGGGGAGAACGATACGCCCATCGCCGCGGACGTGGGCATGTTCGCCTCCTTCGATCCCGTGGCCCTGGACCAGGCCTGTGCCGACGCGGTGGTGAACCAGCCCCCCCTGCCCGGCTCCGTGCTCTTTGACAAGGGCTTTGACTGCTCCTGCGGCGACGTTTTCCAGGCGGCTCACCCGGACACCCACTGGCAGTCCTGCCTGGAGCACGCGGAAAAGCTGGGACTGGGGTCCCGGAAGTACGAGCTTATTAAAATCTGACCAATTCACCGGAAGAGGCGCGGCTTTTAGACGCGCCTCTTTTTCCTGTTCTATCCCTTCCATCCCTCTCATACAATGCGGTATCACGACCGAGAGGTGGACAACATGACGACAAAGAATGAAGTGCTGCTGGAGGGTCTGGCCCTGGGGGAGCCGGAGTGGTCCCACGAAAACCACGGCGCGCAGTTTTACCGCGTATATCTCCAGGTCCCCCGGCTCAGCGGTCAGGTGGACCTGCTGCCGGTGCTGCTGCCCGGGGGCCTGGCCGCCCAGGCGGCGGAGGGACGGCTCCTCCGCATCCGGGGCCAGCTCCGCTCCTTTAATAATCGCAGCGGCGTAGGCAGCCGACTGGTGCTGACGGTCTACGCCCAGGAGCTCCAGCCAGGGCTGGACGAGCCTCAAAACGAAATCTCCCTTTCCGGCGCGCTATGCAAGCCCCCGGTTTTCCGCCGGACCCCCCTGGGGCGGAGCATCTGCGATTTGATGCTGGCGGTTCCCCGGCGCTATGGCCGGGCGGACTACCTGCCGGTTATCGCCTGGGGCCAGCTGGCGGTAAAGGCCAGCCGCCTCCAGGTGGGGGACCCCTTGGCCCTGGAGGGCCGGGTCCAGAGCCGTACATACCACAAAACTCTGGAATCCGGGGAGACGGAAGAGCGGACAGCCTATGAGGTGTCCATGATGCGCCTTCTGGCCCCGGAGAGCACGGAAGCATGAAGGAGAAAGCCCCCCGCCTAAGCGAGGGGCTTTCTCCTTTAAAAGGAAAGGAAGTTATCAGCTCATTCGTGTTTGCGCAATCGCACTTACAGGAAGCTCATCAGGTTGAAGGCCAGAATCAGGCCGGAGAACACGATGGACACGGTGGAGCACAGCTTAATAAGGATGTTCAGGGAGGGACCGGAGGTATCCTTGAAGGGATCGCCCACGGTGTCGCCCACCACCGCCGCCTTGTGCTGGTCGGAGCCCTTGCCGCCGTGATGCCCGGTTTCAATGTACTTTTTCGCGTTGTCCCAGGCGCCGCCGGCGTTGGACATGAACACGGCCATGGCGAAGCCGGAGACAGACACGCCGCCAAGCAGTCCCACAACGCCGGTGGGCCCGAGAATCAGGCCCGTGATGATGGGCACCACAATGGCCAGCACGGCGGGGGTCACCATCTCATGGAGCGCGCCCTTGGTGCACAGGCCCACGCAGGAGGCGTAGTCCGGCTCGGCCTTGTACTCCATGATGCCGGGGATTTCCTTGAACTGGCGGCGGACCTCCACCACGATGGACTGGGCCGCCTTCTGCACGGCGTTCATGGTCTCGGCGGTGAAGACGAAGGTCAGCATGGCGCCGATGAAGAGGCCGACCAGGACGGTGGGGCTGGTGAGGGTGAAGTTCAGAATTTCGTCGGTGTTGTCCTGGACGATGTTGACATAGCTGACCAGCAGGGCCAGGGCGGTGAGGGAGGCGGAGCCGATGGCGAAGCCCTTGCCGGTGGCGGCGGTGGTGTTGCCCAAGGAGTCCAGGGCGTCGGTCCGCTGGCGGACGGTCTCCGGCAGGCCGCTCATTTCCGCGATGCCGCCGGCGTTGTCGGCCACGGGGCCGTAGGCGTCCGTCGCCAGGGTGATGCCCAGGGTGGAGAGCATGCCCACGCCCGCGATGCCGATGCCGTAGAGCCCGCGGTTGAAGGCGGCGGTGAAGTGGCCCGCGCCGTCCACGATCTGAACGGCGCCGCCGGCGGCGAAGTAGCTCACCAGCACGGCCACGGCCACGATGATAATGGAGGTCATGGTGGATTTCAGGCCCAGGGAGACGCCGCCGATGATGATGGTGGCGGAGCCGGTCTCGGAGGCCGCCGCCAGCTCCTGGGTGGGCTTATAGGTATCGGAGGTGTAGTACTCGGT